>NZ_LIPP01000037.1:0-40880 GCF_001418335.1 Streptomyces aurantiacus
ACACGGGTACGCCGGACGGAGGCGGCCGGAGCGGAGAGGGGTATGGCAGAGGGGAGCGGGACGGAGGCGTCTGCGGTCATGTTGACAGTATGGCGAGTCCGGCCGGACGAGTCGTCAACTCACGTCCTGACGCCCGGGGTTGGCGGTCAGGCGCCGCCCTCTCCCCCGTCCTCCCCATCCCGTCCCTATTCGCATCCGCATCCCCCTCCTCCCCCTCCCTCTCGGCTCGGCGGGCCCGGTGCGTCCGTACCTTGTGGAGGTTGCCGCAGTGCTCCATCGCGCACCAGCGCCGGCGCCCGGGCCGTGACGTGTCGACGAAGAGCAGTTGGCAGGTGTGGGACCCGCATTCGCGGAAGCGGTCCGCATACGGCCCGGTGAGCAGCTCGACCGCCTCACGGGCGACGGTGGCCAGCAGCCGAGCGACGGTGGCACCCGGCGCCCATCCGCGCGAACCGTCCGGTTCGATCCGGGCGGCGAGCGGTGTCCCGGCCGCCGCCGCGTTGACCACATCGAGTTCACGGGCCCCGAGCGGCCTGCCATGGGCGCGGTCGGCGACGAGCTGGAAGAGCGCGTCGCGCAGGTCGCGCGTCTGCGTCAGTTCCCGCTCCGTCACCGTTATTTCGAGGCCGGCCGGCAAGCGGCTCCGCTCCACCCAGCGCAGCAGATCCGCGGGCTCGTGCAGTACCTCGAAGCGCGCGAACTCTCCCGGTCCGCCCGTCGTCAGGAGTTCCGTGCACAGCGCCCCGGCATCGAAGCGATACCGCTTCCCTCCGTACGACACGAGAGTCAGTCCGGGCGTCCTCGTTGCCTGCTCGCTCACGTAACCACTATAACTGGTTACCATGACACAGGCCCACGCACCGCAGCCCGGTCCCGCATCCACGACGCCCGGTCCCGTTCCTGCGCCCGCACCCGCGCCCGCGCCCCTGCACTGGAAACTGGTCGTCGACACCGCCGACCCGCACGCCCAGGCCGATTTCTGGGGCGCCGCCCTCGGCTACCTGGTCGAGGACCACAGCGCGCTGATCGAGCGCCTGCTGAGCGTCGGCGCCGCACCCGCCGAGCTCGTCGTCGAGTCGCACGGCCGCCAGGCATGGCGGGACGCGACCGGCGTACGGCACCCGCAGGACCCGTACGAGAAGGGGAGCGGGGTGGGGCTCGGGCGGCGGTTGCTCTTCCAGCGCGTTCCGGAGCCGAAGACCGTGAAGAACCGGCTGCACATCGACCTGCACACCGAGGGCGGGAAGCGGGAGGCGGAGGTCGCGCGGCTGACCGGGCTCGGGGCGACGGTCGTCCGGGAGGTGAAGGAGCCGTCGGGCGAGTGGGTGGTGATGGCGGACCCGGAGGGCAACGAGTTCTGCCTGCACTGACACGCCGGACCCGATGAAATCGGGCCCCACGGATTCCAGGCTGGGCAAGGTGGCGAACGCCTGGTGTCCGCTATGCGAACCCGGCTGACCGATTCGCGCTCTTGACGGAACGTCAGCCTCAGCTTCACCATCAGGCACCCATTCCCGCAGGGTCCCGCGGAAGCCGCGGGGTCCAAGAATCCACAGGAATTCGGAGCCCCCCACATGAAGCTCTCCGTTCCCGGACGTGTCACGGGTGCCGCCGCCGTGGTGGTCGCCGCGTTGCTCACCACGAGCGCGACAGCCGACGCCGCGCCCGCACGCGTGGCCGCCGCACCGGACATACCCGTGGCCGCCGTCAAGGCCCACCTCACTCAACTGCAGTCCATAGCCACCGCCAACGGCGGCAACCGCGCCCACGGCCGTACCGGCTACAAGGCATCCCTCGACTATGTGAAGGGCAAGCTGGACGCTGCCGGGTTCACCACCAGCATCCAGCAGTTCACCTCCTCCGGCAGCGTCGGCTACAACCTGATCGCCGACTGGCCCGGCGGCGACGCCAACCAGATCGTCATGGCGGGCTCCCATCTCGACAGCGTCACGTCGGGGGCCGGCATCAACGACAACGGCTCGGGTTCGGCGGCCGTTCTGGAGACCGCGCTCGCCGTGTCCCGGGCGCAGTACCAACCCGCGAAGCATCTGCGGTTCGCCTGGTGGGGAGCCGAGGAACTGGGCCTGGTCGGCTCCCGCTACCACGTCAACAACCTCTCCACCGCCAACCGCGCGAAGATCAGCGGCTATCTGAACTTCGACATGATCGGCTCGCCGAACCCCGGCTACTTCGTCTACGACGACGACCCGGCCATCGAGAAGACCTTCAAGGACTACTTCGCCGGTCTCGGCGTCGCGACCGAGATCGAGACCGAGGGAGACGGCCGCTCGGACCACGCCCCCTTCAAGAGCGCGGGCATCCCCGTAGGCGGTCTCTTCACCGGCGCCAGCAGCACCAAGTCGGCGGCGCAGGCCGCCAAATGGGGCGGCACGGCGGGCCAGTCGTTCGACCGCTGCTACCACTCCTCGTGCGACACGACGGCGAACATCAACGACACGGCCCTGGACCGGAACAGCGACGCGCTCGCGTACGCGGTATGGGAGCTGTCGGACTGAAGTGCTCTGCCGGGTCGAAGTGCTCTCGCAGCCGACGGGGCCGGCTGGGCGCGGCGCAGTGACGCCCTACGCGGTGATGTCCTTCGCCGTGAACCGCGCCCAGGCCGCCGCGCCGAACACCGCCGCGTACAGCGCCTGCAGTTCGAGGTTGCGGATCAGGTCGTCCCAGTAGACGGGATCGCGCATGAGGTCGGCGAACGACAGCCAGTAGTGCGAGAAGAAGTACGGCTGTATCGCGTGGAGCTGGGGTATCTGGTCGAGGATCTGCACGGTGATGAGCAGGCCGACGGTCGTCGCCATCGCCGCGATCCCGCTGTTCGTCAGGGTCGAGACGAACAGCCCCAGCGCCGCGATCCCGATCAGCGACGCGGCGACGATCAGCGCAATCAGCAGGGCCCGGCCCAGCCCCTCGCCGAAGCTGATGCGCGTGCCGGAGATCGTCGTCAGCTCGCCCAGGGGAAACAGGAGCGCGCCCACGATGAGCGCCGAGGTCGCCACGACGAGCGTCGCGATGACACAGAAGGCGAGCGTGGTCGCGTACTTGGTGACCAGCAGGCGCGTACGTCCTGCCGGGGCGACCAGCAGATAGCGCAGCGTTCCGGCGTTGGCCTCGCCCGCTATCGCGTCGCCCGCCACGACGCCGACCGCCATCGGCAGGAAGAACGGCAGGGTGGCGGCCAGCGCGGTGAACACCAGGAACAGTCCGTTGTTGGTGATCTGCGCGATGAACGCGGGCCCCTCGCCCCCGCCGCCCGCGGTGGACGACCCGTCGCTCGTCTCGATCTTGACCGCGACACCGACCAGCACCGGCACGGCGGCGAGCACGCCGAGCAGAGCGATCGTCCGCCAGCGGCGGAGCGTGGTGCTCAGCTCGTTGCGCAGCAGGCCGAGGGTCCAGAGCGGGCTCGGCGCCCGTGCCGCAGCGGCCCGCCCTGAAGCAGCCGACTCCGCGGCGCCCGATGAATCGGCGGTCTCAGCCCGCGACATCGAAGCCCTCCCCCGTGAGCGCCACGAACGCGTCCTCCAGCGAGGCCCGCTCGACCCCGAAGCCGCGTACGCGGACGCCCGCCGTCACGAGTGCCGCGTTCACCTCGGCGAGATCGTGGTCCGGTGGGTCGGCGGTCACCCGGTCCTCGGTGACCACGACATCGCTCACGCCCTGTTCCTTCAGTACCCGGGCCGCTTCGCCGGGGTCGGGCGTGGTCACGACGAGCCGGCTGCGCGCGCCCGCCGCGAGCTCGGCCACCGGGCCCTGGGTGATCAGCCTGCCCTGTGCCATCACCGCGGCGTGCGTGCAGACCTGTTCGATCTCGTCGAGCAGGTGCGAGGAGAGGAACACGGTCGTGCCGTCCGACGCCAGCTCACGGACCAGGGAGCGGATCTCCCGCATCCCCTGCGGGTCGAGCCCGTTGGTCGGCTCGTCGAGGACGAGCAGCTTCCGGGGCTGCAGCAGCGCGGCCGCGAGACCGAGCCGCTGCTTCATCCCCAGCGAGTAGGCCTTCGCCTTCTTGCCCGCGGCGGCCGTCAGCCCGACCCGGTCGAGCGCGGTCGCCACGCGCGTACGCCGGGTACGCGGGTCGGCGACCGGGTCCGCGGAGTCGTACCGCAGGAGGTTGTCACGGCCGGAGAGGAAGCCGTACAGGGCTGGTCCTTCGATGAGCGCGCCCACGTGGGGCAGCACCGTGCGCGTGGCGCGCGGCATGGGCCGGCCCAGTACACGTGCTGTCCCGGAGGTCGGTTCGATCAGGCCCATCAGCATCCTGATGGTGGTCGTCTTCCCGGAGCCGTTCGGACCGAGGAAGCCGAAGACGCTGCCCGCCGGGACGGCCAGGTCGAGGCCGTCGACGGCGAGCTGTCCGCCGCGGTAGCGCTTGGTGAGCGCACGGGTGGCGATCACGGTGTCACCCGTACCACCCGTATCACTCGTATCACCCGAGTCACCCGAGTCACCTGCGGTGGACAGTTCCGCCATCGACTCCCTCGCTTCGCCTTGCCCTCGGGAAACCCCTGTCGGCCCCTGTCGAGGAGACCCCTGTCGGAGCACGCCCTGTCAGGGGGCCGACAGGGCCTAGTTCGCCGCGTTGGCCGCCTTCACCAGCGCGTCCTTGGTGACCGCGCCCGCGTAGACCTTGCCGTCGTCCGTGATCAGCGCGTTGACCAGGCGGGTCGAGAAGACCGTGCCCGAGCCGAACTTGCCGCTCACCTGGTCGCCCAGCGAGTCCAGGAAACGGCCCGCGTCGCCCCCGCCGGACCCCTCCGACGGCAGGCCCTCGCCGCCGGTGTCGAACTGGGCTATGGCGCTCCAGCCTTCACCCATGACGTCCGGGCCATCGGACTCCTTGCCCAAGCCCTCTCCGTTGCCCTTGACGTTGCCGTTGTCATTGCCGGGACGCGCGTGGCGCTCCTTGTCCGCCCGGCCCTCGGACGCCGGCTCGTCGCCCTCGGTGACCTTCGCCCCCTTCGGCGGGCTGAAGTCGAAGGTGGACGCGGCCGGCTTGGCGAACTTCACCTGGGTGAAGCCCGCGTCGATGACGGCCGAGCCACCGCTCGTCGGGGTCAGCGTGAACTTCAGGGGCAGGCCGGTCTTCGCGTCCACGGCGATGGAGATCGCGCCGACCGTCGAACCGGACTGCTTCGGCTTGATCAGCAGCTTGTAGGCGTCCCGGCCCGCGACCTGCGCCGTACCGTCGACGGTCACGGACGTCGTGTCGTCGGCCGCCTTCAGCGCCTCCTCGGCCAGCTCCTTGGGCGTGGCCGGCACGTCCTGGGACCTGTCCTTCGTCCCCTTCCCGGCGGAACCGGCGGAACCTGAGGAGCCGTCCTGCGCGTGGTACGCCTCGTTCGACGCGCTGTCGTACGCCCACACCTCGTCGCCGTTACGTATCACGCTGTACTCGGCGGCCTTGTCGAGCAGAGACAGCTTCTGCTTGTCCTCGCCGTCGGCCGCGACCCGCAGCGTGTGCGTACCGGACGCCAGTTCCAGCAGCTTGGACGACGGGTCCGCGGACGAGCCCGAGCTGTCGCCCCCGCCCGCCACACCGCCGAGGCTGCTCTCCAGGCCGCCGAGGTTCGGCAGCCCCAGATCCGTACTGATCTTCACCGTGCCGGACAGCTGCTGTACGTCCGAAGCGGCGATCTTCTCGATGAGCTGCTGCGCGCTGACCTTCGGCAGGTCGGGGTCGCCGGAGCCCGCGAACGCCGGGACCAGCCCGATGGTCGCCGCCGCCACCCCCACCACCGCGACGGGAACGACGTACCGCGCGGCTTTGCGCCTGCCGGCGCGCATGTCGTCGGCCTCGTCCTCGATCGTGCTGTCGTCGGATTCGTACGGTGCCATGTGTGCCCTACCTCCGTTGTCGGCGGCGGCTTACCGTCCACGCACTCGTCCACCCCTGGCCGCCATTGTCACCCGAACTCCTGTGAAGTGGTGTTCCCCATCTGACCAAATCGACCGCCGGATGGCGTCAGACCTCGGAGCCAACTCCTCGTACACCTGGGGGATGACATAAGCGGACGGCGCATCCCCCGACCCGTAGGGGTCGTGTGGGGGAGACGCCGTCGCCACCGTTCAGGATCTTGGGGCTCACTCACCGGCGACTGCTTCACCGGTCATCAGCTCACCGGTCGTCAGTCCGCCGCTCACCGGCTCACCGGTGATCAGCCCGCCGGTGATCAGCCCGCCCGGTGCACCACCGCGTCACACAGCTCCACCAGAGAAGCCTTCGCGTCGCACTCCGGGAGCGGTGCCAGGGCGGCGCGGGCGTCCTCCGCGTACCGCACGGTGTCGCGGCGGGCCTGGTCCAGCGCGGGGTGGACGCGCAGCCTGGCCAGCGCCTCCGCGAGCCGTGCGTCGTCCGTGAGGTCCGACGCGAGCAGCTCGGACAGGGCGATGTCCTCGGCGAGCCCCAGCCGCTTGACGCGCTCGTGCAGCCGCAGGACGGGCATCGTCGGAATGCCCTCGCGCAGGTCGGTGCCCGGCGTCTTGCCGGACTCGTGGGAGCCGCTCGCGATGTCCAGCACGTCGTCGGCAAGCTGGAAGGCCACACCGAGCCGCTCGCCGTACTGCGTCAGCACGTCGACGACCGTCTCGTCGGCGCCCGACATCATCGCGCCGAATCGTCCCGCCACCGCGATCAGCGAGCCGGTCTTGCCGCCGAGCACGTCCATGTAGTGGTCGACCGGGTCACGCCCGTCGCGCGGTCCCGCCGTCTCCAGAATCTGGCCGGTGACCAGCCGCTCGAAGGCCTCCGCCTGGATGCGTACGGCCTCGGGGCCCAGGTCGGCCAGGATGTGCGAGGCGCGTGCGAAGAGGAAGTCGCCGGTGAGGACCGCGACCGAGTTGCCCCAGCGGCTGTTGGCGCTGGGGACGCCGCGGCGCACGTCCGCCTCGTCCATCACGTCGTCGTGGTACAGCGTGGCGAGATGGGTCAGCTCGACGACGACCGCCGAGGGCACGATCCCCGGCGCGTACGGGTCACCGAACTGGGCGGCGAGCATCACGAGCAGCGGCCGGAACCGCTTCCCACCCGCCCGCACGAGGTGCTGCGCGGCCTCCGTGATGAACGGGACCTCGCTCTTGGTGGCCTCAAGCAGTCCCTCCTCGACAGCCGCCAGTCCGGCCTGGACATCGGCTTCGAGAGCCTGGTCCCGCACGCTCAGCCCGAACGGCCCGACGACGGTCACGAGGGTCTCCTGTCTGCTGACGCTCTCAACGGCGGTCTCTGGATGCGCTGGGTGCTGCGGGTGCGCAGCGGGCTCTGGGTGTGTTGCGTGCTGTGGGTGTTTGTCGATGTGTCGCTGCCGGCACTCAAGTCAGCGTATCCGGTCGTCTTTCGATCACGATGAGCGCCCGCCTGTCACCTGCCACCACCCTGCCGGACACGCTCCACCTGGCCCCTTTTGCCCCGTCACCAGGGCGGGAGGTACTGGATCATGGAAGGTATGTTCTCGATCTGATGATATGACTGAAATATCCCGAAAGAGGCTCCTCGGCACCCCGGCGTCCCGACTGCGCCGCACGATTCACCCGGCTCACCGAGGCGACACCCACGCGCATCCGTACGCCCTTCCGCTCCGCCCCCCTGACCCTCCCTACGGCTTTCCCGCCGAGACGGTTCACGACGGCATCCGAGTTCCCCCGACAGACGGACCCAAGCCCTACGCCCGCGCATGACGCCCCATCACCGAGGAAACCACCGCCGAAATCACCGACGAAAGCACCGACGAATCCGAACCGGCCACTACGACAACGACGCGCAGCACAGGGGAGGTTCCGCGCTCGCCCTCGACATGCGCACACGGTCGTCGGCCACCCTTCCAGCTCCAGCGGTTCCAGACATTCCGCACCTCACGTCGGCCGCGATTCTCCCAAACCTCCCCAACCTCCCGAATCCCCCAAAGGCACCGACTTGCCCGAATTAATAATCTGTTTCCCTAATCGCCTGTACGCGTCAGTGAATTGGGTCACGCCTGTCCGAAGTGATCGTTTTGTCGGGTCCGCCGACTTCCCTTCACGGAAAGCAAGTTGAGCTTTGCCTTCCGGATAGATCAAGGAATATTCACCCAATGAGGCAGGTCATGATCGGTGCCATGCGAATTCAGGGCTTGTTTGCTTCATGTGCTTTCGCATACGTTCACGTCACTCCGGACGGATCGCCTAATCCTGCCGCCGCCCGGAAACCCAGCCACCCATTCACTCGCGTACGGCAGGAGCGGGGGACCCAGGTAAGTCGCCGGTCCCGTTATCGGAACGGCTAGGGGTTAAGTCGCGTACAGCACGCGACCGGGCATCTCCCGCCCGAACCCGACAGCTCACCTCGTAGGCGCCGGAGAGGAATTCGCCATGCCCGCACGAGGCAAGCACCGCCGCACCAGAATGAGCTCTCTCGCCCGTGGCATCGTCGCCGCGGGGACGGGCGGAGCCGCGCTCGCACTCCCCATCGTGGGGGCGACCGGCGCCCACGCCGCACAGCCGACTCAGGCCCCGAAGGCCGCGCAGACCGCTCCGACCGCCGTCCCGCAGGTCTCGCTGGTCACCTACAAGGTGGCCGAGGGCGACACCCTGTCCAAGATCGCCAAGGCGCACACCACAGGTGACTGGAAGAAGCTGTACAACGCCAACCGCGCGGTCATCGGCAGCAACCCGGCGGTCATCCGCCCGGGCCTCGAACTGACCGTGGGCACCAAGAACGGCCAGACCCCGGCGAAGACGGCCAAGGAAACCAAGGCAACCAAGGCGACCACCGCATCCGCCGTCGCCCCGGCCGCCGCGAAGACCTACACGGACGACCTGGACGGCTGGATCAAGGAGTCGCTGGACATCATGGCCCAGCAGGGGATCCCGGGCACCTACGACGGCATCCACCGCAACATCATCCGCGAGTCGTCGGGCAACGCGCAGGCCATGAACAACTGGGACTCCAACGCGGTCGCCGGTACGCCGTCCAAGGGGCTCCTCCAGGTCATCGACCCGACCTTCGCGGCGTACCACGTGACCGGCACGTCGCTGGATCCCTTCGACCCGGTCGCCAACATCACGGCGGCGTGCAACTACGCCGCCGCACGGTACGGATCGATCGACAACGTCTTCGGCGCCTACTGACCGACGCCCGGACCCGCACCCCGGCCGACCGGGCCGCGGACTCTCCGGCCGGCCTACCGGCCGAGGCGGGGGCTCGCGGCCCGGTCGTCGGAGAACATCCGCTCCAGGACCACCGCGATGCCGTCGTCCTCGTTCGAGAGGGTGATCTCGTCGGCGACGGCCTTGAGTTCGGGATGCGCGTTGGCCATCGCGACTCCGCGCGCGGCCCAGTCGAACATGGGGATGTCGTTCGGCATGTCCCCGAAGGCGACGGTCTCCGCCGACGTCAGGCCCAGCTGCCCGGCGGCGAGCGCAAGACCTGTCGCCTTCGTGATGCCGCATGGCTGGAGTTCGACGGTGCCGGGACCGGACATCGTGACGGTGGCGAGGGAACCGACCGCTCCTCGGGCGGCGGACGCCAACTCGTCGTCGGAGAGCAGGGGATGGCGCAGCAGCACCTTGCTGATGGGCGCCGTCCAGAGGTCGTCGCGGCGCAGCACCCGTACCGCCGGAAGCGTCGGGTGGGGCATCTCGTAACCCGGCTCGATGAGCGTGAGACCGTCGACCCCGTCCTGGTCGACGGCCGCGTACACCTCGCCGACCTCCGCCTCGATCTTGCCGAGAGCCACCTCGGCCAGCTCGCGTTCGAGAGTCACGGACCACACCATGCGGTGCGCGCCGGCGTCGTACAACTGCGCGCCCTGTCCGCACACCGCGAGCCCCTGGCTGCCCAGCTCGTCCAGCAGCGGCCGTACGCGTGGGGCGGGGCGCCCCGTCACCACGAGGTGCCGGGCGCCTGCCCCGACCGCCATCGCCAGCGCGGCGCGTGACCGGTCGGAGAGGGTGTCGTCGCCGCGCAGCAGCGTCCCGTCCAGGTCAGTGGCGATGAGTGAATATGCAATCGGTGGGGCCATGATCAGAGAATACGGACCGAATGCCCCGACGACTCGACGGGAACCGGACGTCGTCCGGCACCTCGACCACCTCACGCGTTCCCGTATGTCCCATCCGGCCCCGATAGTTCAGGCTGATCCCATGACATATCGGCCACCTCACTCGCCCGCTCCACGCCCTCCCCGGCCACCGGTGCGCCTGCCCGCACACCCACGCGCCCGCGCGCTCGCCGGCTCCAGCCGTGCCCTCCCGCCAGGTGCCGGACCGTCCCGCGGCGAACCGAAACCAACCACTCCCACCTCACCCCCCATCGGACATTGCGAACTCTTCAGACGCTGCCCATGAGTGGCGCCTCCCCGTAACGTGTGCTCCACCCACACGGAAAGCGAGGCAGCACCCCATGCCCCCCTTCGATGTCCCCGAGGGCGATCCCTTCGGCCCGCACAATCTTCCGTACGGCGTCTTCTCCCTGGCCGGCTCCGATCACCGGAGCGTGGGCGTCCGGCTGGGCGACCACGTCCTCGACGCGGGGGCCGCCGCGGTGGAACTCGGCTCCCCGTACGCCACCCTGCTCGCCCGGACCTCCCTGAACCCGTTGCTCGCGGCCGGCCGCACCGCGTGGTCGGACGTCCGGCGTGCGCTCACCGCGTGGGTGACGGTGCCCGCCCACCGCGAGAGCGTCGCGCCCTTGCTCCACCCGCTCTCCGAAGTGACCCTCCACCTCCCCTTCGAGGTCGCCGACTACGTCGACTTCTACGCCTCCGAGAACCACGCCCGTAACGTCGGCCGGATCTTCCGCCCCGACGCCGAGGACTCCCTCACGCCCAACTGGAAGCATCTGCCCATCGGTTACCACGGCCGGGCGGGCACCGTCGTGGTCTCCGGGACCGATGTCGTACGCCCCGCGGGCCAGCGCAAGGCCCCGGCGGACCCGGCGCCGGTCTTCGGCCCATCAGTCCGGCTGGACATCGAGGCGGAGGTCGGCTTCGTCGTCGGCACGCCCTCCGCGATGGGCACGCCGGTGCCACTGGGCGACTTCCGCGACCACGTCTTCGGGCTCTGCCTCCTCAACGATTGGTCCGCGCGCGATCTCCAGGCCTGGGAGTACGTCCCGCTCGGCCCCTTTCTCGGCAAGTCCTTCGCCACGTCGGTGTCGGCCTGGATCACCCCGCTCGACGCGCTGGAGGACGCCCGGGTCGCGCCCCCGACGCGCACGCACCCCCTCCTCCCCTATCTGGACGACACCTCGGAGGACCCCGGCGGCTACGACCTGCGCATCTCCGTCGCCGTCAACGGCCATGTGGTGTCCGCGCCCCCGTTCTCCACGATGTACTGGACGGCCGCCCAGCAACTGGCCCATCTGACCGTGAACGGAGCGTCGCTGCGCACGGGGGACCTGTACGGATCGGGCACCGTGAGCGGAGCCTCGGACGGTGAACGCGGTTCGCTCCTGGAACTGACCTGGAACGGCCGGGACACCCTCGAACTCCCCGACGGCAAGCGGACGTTCCTGGAGGACGGGGACGTCGTGACGCTGACGGCCTGGGCCCCGGGGCCGGACGGGACCCGCGTAGGTCTGGGCGAGGTGACGGGCCGGATCGCACCCGGCGCGTAACGTCCGCCCGCGCGGGGGTCACGTCCGGGGCCGGTCCCGTATGTGGCCGAGGCCGCTTCGGTGTTCGCTGACGCGGGGTTGTTCGGATCTGCGGGTCGGTGGGGGCTTGTCGCGCAGTTCCCCGCGCCCCTAGAGGGCGCCCCCGCGTCAGCGACGAGGCCTGCGGGTCTATGCCGTGCGGCTCCCTATATCCAGTCCTCCGGCTCGGGCTCCGCATCCATCTCGGGCCAGTGCAGGCCGGGGTCACCGTCACTCCGCGGCTGCGGCGACACCGGCACCGGCACCGGTCCCTCGGGGTTCCCCGCTCCCTTCGCTCCTCCGGACGGCCGCTCCAGGGACGCGAGCACTCCGACCACGCCCTCCCCGTACGTCGCGAGCTTCTTCTCGCCGATCCCGCTGATGCCGCCGAGTTCAGCCACGGTGGTGGGCCACAGCGTGGCGATCTCCCGCAGCGTGGCGTCGTGGAAGATGACGTACGCCGGGACGCCCTGCTCCTTGGCCTGTCCGGCACGCCAGGCGCGCAGGGCCTCGAAGGCGGGGAGCAGCTCCGAGGGCATCTCGGCCGCGGCGGCCGCTGCCTTGGCCTTGCGCTCGGCCCGGCCGGAACCGGATGTGGAGGACGAGCCGCGGGAGGTCACCGGCTTCGGCAGCTCCTTGCGCATCGGCACCTCCCGCTCGCGCCGCAGCACCGTCCCGCTCGCCTCGGTCAGTACCAGCGTCCCGTACGCGCCCTCGACCGCGAGGAGGCCCTGGGCCAGCATCTGCCGTACGACACCGCGCCATTCGCCCTCGTCCAGGTCCTCGCCGATGCCGAACACGGACAGCTGGTCGTGGTCGAACTGGATGACTTTGGCCGTCTTGCGCCCGAGCAGGATGTCGACGATCTGTATCGCCCCGAACTTCTGTCCCCGCTCGCGCTGCAGCCGCACCACGGTGGACAGCACCTTCTGGGCCGCGACCGTGCCGTCCCAGGTCTCGGGCGGGACCAGGCACGTGTCGCAGTTGCCGCAGGCCTCGGTCTCGGGATCCTGGCCGAAGTAGGCGAGCAACTGGGTGCGCCGGCACTGGGCGGTCTCGCACAGGGCGAGCATCGCTTCGAGATGGGCGGCCGCCCGGCGGCGGAACGCCTCGTCGCCCTCGCTCGACTGGATCATCTTGCGCTGCTGTATGACGTCGTTCAGGCCGTAGGCCATCCAGGCCGTGGACGGCAGTCCGTCGCGGCCCGCGCGGCCCGTCTCCTGGTAGTAGCCCTCGACGGACTTCGGCAGGTCGAGGTGGGCGACGAACCGGACGTCCGGCTTGTCGATGCCCATGCCGAAGGCGATGGTCGCGCACACCACCAGGCCGTCCTCGCGCAGGAACCGCGACTGGTGGGCGGCGCGCGTGCCCGAGTCGAGCCCCGCGTGGTACGGCACCGCCGCGATGCCGTTGCGGGCGAGGAACTCGGCCGTCTTGTCGACGGAGTTGCGCGAGAGGCAGTACACGATGCCCGCGTCGCCCGCGTGCTCCTCCTGGAGGAAGGCCAGCAGCTGCTTCTTGGGGTCGGCCTTGGGCACCACCCGGTACTGGATGTTGGGCCGGTCGAAGCTGGCCACGAAGTGGCGGGCGTCCGGCATGCCCAGGCGCTGGGTGATCTCCTGGTGCGTCGCGTGCGTGGCCGTCGCGGTCAGCGCGATCCGCGGTACGTCGGGCCAGCGCTCGCCCAGCAGCGACAGCGACAGGTAGTCGGGGCGGAAGTCGTGGCCCCACTGGGACACGCAGTGCGCCTCGTCGATCGCGAAGACGGAGATCCGGCCGCGCTTGAGAAGGCCGAGCGTGGACTCCAGGCGCAGCCGCTCCGGCGCGAGGTAGATCAGGTCGAGCTCGCCCGCGAGGAACTCGGCCTCGACCACCCGCCGCTCGTCGAAGTCCTGCGTGGAGTTCATGAACCCGGCGCGCACGCCGAGCGCCCGCAGCGCGTCCACCTGGTCCTGCATCAGCGCGATGAGAGGGGAGACCACGACGCCCGTACCCGGTCTGACCAGGGCGGGGATCTGGTAGCAGAGCGACTTGCCGCCGCCCGTCGGCATGAGCACGACCGCGTCCCCGCCGCTCACCACATGGTCGATGACGGCTTCCTGCTCCCCCCGGAAGGCCTCGTAGCCGAAGACCCGGTGCAGGGTGCCGAGCGCCTCACTGTCGCCGCCGCCCGGCCCGCCGCCCGGCCCGCCATCCGCACCGCCCGGCATCCCGCCCGCCGTGGCCGGTCCCGCCACCGCGCCCATTCCGGTCATCACACCCGCTCCGCCCATCGTCCCGTCCCCCGTACCTGCGGCCTCCTCGACCACTGCGTCCACGATAGGCGTCAGGACCGACAGCCACGGAGTTATCCACAGGCCGGCCCGCCCAGGCCCGGAAACTCGCGTCAAGGCGCGACGGCAGCGGCCCGGTCCCCCGCACTGCACTGGGGAACCGGGCCGCTGTCCATACAGAGGCGAAACAACAGTGGCGACGCAGCAGAGGCGACGCAGGCGGGTCTCAGCGCACGAACACGCCCGCCTGCCCCGCCAGGTCCAGGAAGTACTGCGGTGCCACACCGAGTACCAGGGTGACCGCCACGCCCACCGCGATCGCCGTCATCGTCAGGGGCGACGGCACGGCGACCGTGGGTCCCTCCGGGCGCGGCTCGCTGAAGAACATCAGCACGATCACCCGGATGTAGAAGAACGCCGCGATGGCCGACGAGATCACGCCGACCACGACCAGCGCGCCCGCGCCGCCCTCGGCCGCCGCCTTGAACACGGCGAACTTGCCCGCGAAGCCGGAGGTCAGCGGGATGCCCGCGAAGGCCAGCAGGAAGACCGCGAACACGGCCGCCACCAGCGGTGACCTGCGCCCCAGACCGGCCCACTTGGACAGGTGCGTGGCCTCGCCGCCCGCGTCCCGTACGAGGGTGACCACCGAGAACGCGCCGATCGTCACGAACGAGTAGGCGGCCAGGTAGAAGAGCACCGACGACACACCGTCCGGGGTCGTCGCGATGACACCGGCGAGGATGAAGCCCGCGTGCGCGATCGACGAGTACGCGAGGAGCCGCTTGATGTCGGTCTGGGTGATCGCGACGATCGCGCCGCCCAGCATGGTGACGACCGCGACACCCATCATCACCGGCCGCCAGTCCCAGCGCAGGCCCGGCAGTACCACGTACAGCAGCCGCAGCAGCGCGCCGAAGGCGGCCACCTTGGTCGCGGAGGCCATGAAGCCGGTCACCGGGGTCGGCGCGCCCTGGTAGACGTCCGGGGTCCACATGTGGAACGGCACCGCGCCGACCTTGAACAGCAGGCCCATGACGATCATCGCGGCGCCGATGAGCAGCAGCGCGTCGTTGCCCATGGTGCCGACGAGTGCCGGGTTCACCGTCTCGATCGTGCCGTCGACGACCTGCGCGAGTGTCGCGTACGACACCGAGCCCGCGTAGCCGTACAGCAGGGCGATGCCGAAGAGGGTGAACGCGGAGGCGAACGCGCCGAGCAGGAAGTACTTGACCGCGGCCTCCTGCGACATGATCCGCTTGCGGCGGGCCACGGCGCACAGCAGGTAGAGCGGCAGCGAGAAGACCTCCAGCGCGATGAACAGCGTCAGCAGGTCGTTCGCCGCCGGGAAGACGAGCATGCCGCCGATCACGAAGAGCAGCAGCGGGAACACCTCGGTGGTGGTGAACCCGGCCTTGACCGCGGCCTTCTCGCTGTCGCTGCCGGGCACGGACGAGGCCTGCGCGGCGAACGAGTCGACGCGGTTGCCGTGCGCCACGGGATCGAGGCGCCGCTCGGCGAACGTGAACACGCCGAGCAGACCGGCCAGCAGGATCGTGCCCTGGAGGAAGAGCGCGGGCCCGTCGACCGCGACGGCGCCCATCGCGGCGATGCCGGCCTTCGTGGTGCCGTATCCGCCGGCCGCGAGGGCGACGACCGCGGCGAACGCGGCGACGAGAGCGACGACGGACACGAAGATCTGCGCGTAGTAGCGGGACCTGCGGGGCACGAACGCCTCGACCAGGATCCCGATGACCGCCGCCCCGATGACGATCAGGGTGGGCGACAGCTGCCCGTACTCGATGTTCGGCGCGTCGATCTTCTGGATCGGGTCGGCCGCGGTTGTCCACAGGCTGTGGACGGCTGTTGCGCTCACTTGACGGCCTCCACCTCGGGCTGGGGGTCTTTCTTCTGTACGTCGGACATGGTCTGTTTGACCGCCGGGTTGACGATGTCGGTGAGCGGCTTCGGATAGACGCCGAGGAAGATCAGCAGGGCGATCAGCGGGGCGATCACCGCGAGCTCCCGCACCCTGAGGTCGGGCATGGCCGAGACCTCGGGCCGCACCGGGCCCGTCATCGTCCGCTGGTAGAGGACGAGCGTGTAGAGCGCGGCGAGGACGATGCCGAAGGTGGCGATGATCCCGATCGCCGGGTAGCGCGAGAACGTGCCGACCAGGACCAGGAACTCACTGACGAACGGGGCGAGTCCCGGCAGCGACAGCGTCGCGAGGCTGCCGATCAGGAAGGTGCCGGCGAGCACCGGGGCGACTTTCTGCACCCCTCCGTAGTCGGCGATCAGGCGCGAGCCGCGCCGCGAGATCAGGAAGCCGGCCACCAGCATCAGCGCGGCGGTCGAGATCCCGTGGTTGACCATGTAGAGCGTCGCGCCGGACTGCCCCTGGCTGGTCATCGCGAAGATGCCCATGATGATGAACCCGAAGTGGGAGATCGACGCGTACGCCACCAGGCGCTTGATGTCGCGCTGGCCGACCGCGAGCAGCGCCCCGTAGATGATGCTGATCGTGGCGAGTACGAGGATCGCGGGTGTCGCCCACTTCGAGGCCTCCGGGAAGAGCCCCAGACAGAAGCGGAGCATCGCGAAGGTGCCGACCTTGTCGACCACGGCGGTGATCAGTACGGCGACCGGGGCGGTGGCCTCCCCCATGGCGTTGGGCAGCCAGGTGTGGAGGGGCCACAGGGGCGCCTTCACCGCGAAGGCGAAGAAGAAGCCCAGGAACAGCCATCGTTCGGTGTTGGTCGCCATGTCGAGCGAGCCGTTGGCCCGCGCCTCGGCGATCTCCTGGAGCGAGAAGTTCCCCGCCACCACGTAGAGGCCGATCACCGCGGCCAGCATGATCAGGCCGCCGACCAGGTTGTAGAGGAGGAACTTCACGGCGGCGTACGAGCGTTGCGCCGCGGCGTGTTCGTCCGAGCCCGCGTGGGCCCGGTCTCCGAAGCCGCCGATGAGGAAGTACAGCGGGATGAGCATGGCTTCGAAGAAGATGTAGAAGAGGAAGACGTCGGTGGCCTCGAAGGAGATGATCACCATCGCCTCGACGGCGAGGATCAGGGCGAAGAAGCCCTGCGTCGGCCGCCACCGGCTGCTGTGGGTCTCCAGCGGGTCGGCGTCGTGCCAGCCCGCGAGGATCACGAACGGGATCAGCAGGGCGGTCAGCGCGATCAGCGCCACCGCGATGCCGTCCACGCCCAGCTCGTAACGCACCCCGAAGTCCTTGATCCAGGAGTGCGATTCGGTGAGCTGGTACCGGTCGCCGTCGGGGTCGAAGCGGACCAGGACGACGACGGCGAGGGCCAGGGTGGCGAGCGAGACGAGCAGCGCCAGCCACTTGGCGGCGGTGCGGCGCGCGGCCGGCACGGCGGCCGTGGCGATCGCCCCGATCGCCGGGAGCGCCGCCGTCGCTGTCAGCAGAGGAAAGGACATCGGAATCAGACCGCCCT
Organism: Streptomyces aurantiacus; assembly: GCF_001418335.1. Lineage (GTDB taxonomy): Bacteria > Actinomycetota > Actinomycetes > Streptomycetales > Streptomycetaceae > Streptomyces > Streptomyces aurantiacus. The sequence goes on from NZ_LIPP01000037.1 coordinate 17,358, forward strand.
CATCAGCAGGGTCGCGGCGATGAGGATCGCCGCACCGCCGAACATCGAGACGGCGTACGAGCGCGCGTAGCCGTTCTGCAGCTTGCGGAGCCGTCCGGAGAGACCGCCCATCGAGGCCGCCGTGCCGTTGACGACCCCGTCGACCAGGGTGTGGTCGACGTACACCAGGGAGCGCGTGAGGTGCTCGCCGCCGCGCACCAGGACGACGTGGTTGAAGTCGTCCTGGAGGAGGTCGCGCCGGGCGGCCCGGGTGAGCAGGGAGCCGCGCGGGGCGACGACCGGGACGGGACGGCGCCCGTACTGGAGGTAGGCGAGGCCCACGCCGATGACGAGCACGACCATGGTGGAGAGCGTGACCGTCGTCGCGCTGAGCGGCGAGTGTCCGTGCGCGTGCTCGGTGACGGGCTCCAGCCAGTGCAGGAAGCGGTCACCGATGCCGAAGAAGCCGCCCGCGAAGACCGACCCGAAGGCCAGCACGATCATGGGGATCGTCATGGACTTCGGCGACTCGTGCGGGTGCGGTTCGGCGTGTGTGCCACGGTGTTCGGCGGCCGGCTCCACGTCCGACTCCGCCGGGGAGGGGGTCGGCTGGTTCCGCCAGCGCTCCTCTCCGAAGAACGTCATCAGCATCACGCGCGTCATGTAGAACGCGGTGATGGCCGCGCCCAGCAGGGCCACCCCGCCGAGGATCCAGCCCTCGGTGCCGCCCTTGGCGAAGGCGGCCTCGATGATCTTGTCCTTGGAGAAGAACCCTGACAGGCCCGGGAAGCCGATGATGGCGAGGTAGCCGAGGCCGAACGTCACGAAGGTGACCGGCATGTACTTGCGCAGGCCGCCGTACTTCCTCATGTCGACCTCGTCGTTCATGCCGTGCATGACCGAACCGGCGCCGAGGAAGAGCCCGGCCTTGAAGAAGCCGTGTGTCACCAGGTGCATGATCGCGAAGACGTAGCCGATCGGGCCGAGGCCCGCCGCGAGGATCATGTAGCCGATCTGCGACATGGTCGAACCGGCGAGTGCCTTCTTGATGTCGTCCTTGGCGCAACCGACGATCGCACCGAAGAGGAGCGTGACCGCTCCGACAACGGTGGTGACCAGTTGGGCGTCCGGCGCGGCGTTGAAGATCTCCCCGGAGCGGACGATCAGGTACACGCCCGCGGTCACCATGGTCGCGGCGTGGATGAGGGCCGAGACCGGGGTCGGGCCCTCCATCGCGTCCCCGAGCCAGGACTGCAGCGGCACCTGCGCGGACTTGCCGCAGGCGGCGAGGAGCAGCATCAGGCCGATGGCGGTGAGCTTGCCCTCGCCGGTCTCACCGGTGGCCTCCAGGACCGGCCCGAAGGCGAAGGTCCCGAAGGTGGTGAACATCAGCATGATGGCGATCGACAGGCCCATGTCGCCGACGCGGTTGACCAGGAAGGCCTTCTTCGCCGCGGTGGCCGCGCTGGGCTTGTGCTGCCAGAAGCCGATGAGCAGGTACGAGGCGAGGCCCACGCCCTCCCAGCCGACGTACAGGAGCAGGTAGTTGTCGGCGAGGACGAGCAGCAGCATCGCCGCGAGGAACAGGTTCAGATAGCCGAAGAAGCGGCGGCGGCGCTCGTCGTGCTCCATGTACCCGATCGAGTACACGTGGATGAGCGAGCCGACGCCGGTGATCAGCAGCACGAACGTCATCGACAGCTGGTCGAGCTGGAAGCCGATGTCCGCCTGGAAGCCCTCGACGGGGATCCAGCTGAACAGGTGCTGCCCGACGGCCCGGTGCTCCTCGTCCTTGCCCAGCATGTCGGCGAAGAGGATCGCGCCGATCACGAAGGAGGCGGACGCGAGGGCCGTGCCGATCCAGTGGCCGACGGCATCGAGCCGCCTGCCGCCGCACAGCAGTACGGCCGCTCCGAGCAGAGGCGCTGCCACCAGCAGCGCAATCAGATTCTCCATGTTAGTCACGGTTCCAGCGACCCCTTACAGCTTCATCAGGCTGGCGTCGTCGACCGAGGCCGAGTGGCGGGAACGGAACAGCGACACGATGATCGCGAGCCCGACCACGACCTCCGCGGCGGCGACGACCATCGTGAAGAAGGCGATGATCTGGCCGTCGAGATTGCCGTGCATACGGGAGAAGGTGACGAACGCGAGGTTGCACGCGTTGAGCATGAGCTCGATGCACATGAACACCACGATCGCGTTCCGCCTGATCAGGACGCCCGTGGCGCCGATCGTGAACAACAGGGCGGCGAGGTACAGGTAGTTGACGGGGTTCACTTCGCGGCCTCCTCTGCGCGGTCTCCGCGGCCGAGCCGCTCCCCGGAACGCTGCTCCAGGGCCTTCAGGTCCTTGAGCGCCTCGTCCGACACGTCACGGATCTGACCGCGGTCGCGCAGCGTCTTGATGACGGTGAGCTCGGACGGTGTGCCGTCCGGGAGGAGACCGGGGATGTCCACCGCGTTGTGCCGGGCGTAGACGCCGGGGGCGGGCAGCGGCGGAAGCTGCACGTTCTTCCGTACGCGCTCCTCGGCCATCTCGCGCTGGGTCTTGGCCCGCTCGGTGCGCTCGCGGTGGGTGAGCACCATGGCGCCGACGGCGGCCGTGATGAGCAGGGCGCCGGTGATCTCGAAGGCGAAGACGTACTTCGTGAAGATGAGGGTCGCCAGGCCCTCCACGTTGCCGCCGGCGTTCGCCTGGGCCAGGCCGTTGAACTCGTTCAGCGACGCGTTGCCGATGCCCGCGCACAGCAGGATGCCGAAGCCGAGACCGCACAGGAGGGCCAGCCAGCGCTGGCCCTTGATGGTCTCCGTCAGGGAGTCCGCCGCGGTGACACCGACGAGCATGACCACGAAGAGGAACAGCATCATGATCGCGCCGGTGTAGACGACGACCTGCACGATGCCCAGGAAGTACGCGCCGTTGGCGAGGTAGAACACCGCCAGGATGATCATGGTTCCGGCGAGGCAGAGCGCACTGTGCACGGACTTCTTCATGAAGACGGTGCACAGGGCGCCGATCACGGCGACGGTACCGAGGACCCAGAACTGGAAGGCCTCTCCGGTGGACGTCGAGTAGGCCGCGAGGGAGGTGGAGTGGGCGGCGAGTTGCGCGGTCATCGGCCGATCACCTGTTCCGACGCCGGCTCGCCTTCTCCGAAGGTCGAGGCGCCCTCCTGCGGGACCTCGCCCTTGGAGTGGGCGACCTGCCGCTCCGTACCCGGCGCGGCCTCGGTGACGAGGCCCCGGTAGTAGTCCTGCTCGTCCGTGCCCGGGAAGATCGAGTGCGGTGACTCGACCATGCCCTCTTCGAGGCCTGCGAGCAGCTGTTCCTTGGTGTAGATGAGGTTGGCGCGGCTGCTGTCGGCCAGCTCGAACTCGTTGGTCATCGTGAGCGCGCGCGTGGGGCACGCCTCGATGCACAGGCCGCACAGGATGCAGCGGGCGTAGTTGATCTGGTAGACGCGGCCGTACCGCTCGCCCGGGGAGTAGCGCTCCTCCTCGGTGTTGTCCGCGCCCTCCACGTAGATGGCGTCCGCGGGACAGGCCCAGGCGCACAGCTCGCAGCCGATGCACTTCTCCAGGCCGTCCGGATGGCGGTTGAGCTGGTGCCGGCCGTGGAACCGCGGTGCGGTGGTCTTCTGCGCTTCCGGATACTGCTCGGTCAGCCGCTTCTTGAACATGGCCTTGAAGGTCACGCCGAAGCCTGCGACGGGATTCTGGAAACCGGGTGTGGTCTCCTTCTGCTCATCAGCCATCGGACGCCTCCTTTCCGTCACGAGGTCCATCGGATCCGTCACTGGCAGTATCGGGTCCACCACTGACAATCAGCTCCCGCTCCCGGCGCGGGCGGCGCCGGGGCACCGGCGGCAGCTCCTGACCCGGCAGTGGCGGTACGGGATATCCGCCCGCCATCGGGTCGAAGGCGACGGGTTCGGGCGGTGGCTCCTTGGCGGCCTTCCGGTCGCGGAACATGTCGGCGATGAAGGAGAGCAACAGCAGGACAAGGACCGCGGCGCCCACGTACAGGGCGATGTCGGCGAAGTCGTAGTTCTCGTTCCTGAGGGTCCGGACCGTCGCGACGAGCATCAGCCAGACCACGGAGACCGGGATCAGGACCTTCCAGCCGAGCTTCATCAGCTGGTCGTAGCGGACGCGGGGCAGCGTGCCGCGCAGCCAGATGAAGAAGAACAGCAGCAGCTGCACCTTGATGACGAACCAGAGCATCGGCCACCAGCCGTGGTTGGCGCCCTCCCAGAAGGTGCTGACCGGCCAGGGGGCCCGCCAGCCGCCCAGGAAGAGCGTCACGGAGACCGCCGAGACGGTCACCATGTTCACGTACTCGGCGAGCATGAACAGCGCGAACTTGATGGACGAGTACTCGGTGTTGAAGCCGCCGACCAGGTCGCCCTCGGACTCCGGCATGTCGAACGGGGCGCGGTTGGTCTCGCCGATCATCGTCACGATGTAGATCAGGAACGACACCGGCAGCAGGACGATGTACCAGCGGTCGTGCTGCTGCGCGACGATCTCCGAGGTCGACATCGAGCCGGAGTACAGGAACACCGACGCGAACGCGGCGCCCATGGCGATCTCGTACGAGATCATCTGCGCGCACGAGCGCAGGCCGCCGAGCAGCGGATACGTCGACCCGGAGGACCAGCCCGCGAGGACGATGCCGTAGATGCCCACCGAGGCGACCGCGAGGATGAAGAGCATCGCGATCGGCAGGTCGGTGAGCTGCATCGTGGTGCGCTGGCCGAAGATCGAGATCTGGTTGTCGGGCGGTCCGAAGGGGATCACGGCGATCGCCATGAAGGCCGGGATCGCCGCGACGATCGGCGCGAGGACGTAGACGACCTTGTCCGCGCGCTTGACGATCAGGTCTTCCTTGAGCATCAGCTTCACGCCGTCGGCGAGCGACTGGAGCATGCCCCAGGGGCCGTGCCGGTTGGGGCCGATGCGCAGCTGCATCCAGGCGACGACCTTGCGCTCCCACACGATGGAGAAGAGCACGGTGATCATCAGGAAGGCGAAGCAGAAGACCGCCTTGATGACGACCAGCCACCAGACGTCGCGGCCGAACATGGTGAGGTCCTCCGCGGCCAGGTACGCCGGCGCGGCGAGGTTTCCGGTCATGCCTCCACCTCCTGGGGAGCCTCGTCGGCGAGCGTCGCCGGTCCGATGCGGACGAGTGCGCCGGGCAGCGCGCCCGTGTCCGAGGCGACGCCCTGACCGGCGGAGTTCAGCGGGAGCCAGACCACCCGGTCGGGCATCCGCGTGATCCGCAGCGGGAGTTCGAGCACTCCGGCGGGCCCTGTCACGGCCAGCGTGTCGCCGTCCTTGACGCCCGCCTCGGCGGCCGTGGCGGCCGACACGCGCGCGTGGGCGGCGTGCCGGGTGCCGGCGAGCGCCTCGTCGCCCTCCTGGAGGCGGCCCCGGTCGAGCAGCAGCCGGTGTCCGGCGAGCACGGCCTCCCCCGCGGCGGGCCGCGGCGCCGTGGCCGCGGTCTCCAGGGGTTCGGTGGCCCGCGGCCCGTCCCAGGCGCCGAGCCGGTCCAGCTCCCCGCGCGCGGTGCGCAGGTCGGGCAGTCCCAGGTGTACGTCCATGGCGTCGGCCAGCATCTGCAGGACGCGCGCGTCGGTGGGCGCCACCCGGCGGGTCATCTGGTCGGGCTTGAGAGCGGCCTCGAAGAGACGCGCCCGGCCTTCCCAGTTGAGGAAGGTGCCCGCCTTCTCGGCGACCGCGGCGACCGGCAGGACGACGTCCGCGTGCTCGGTGACCTCACTGGGACGCAGTTCGAGGGACACCAGGAAGCCCACACCGTGGAGGGCCGCACGCGCGCGTGCCGGGTCGGGAAGGTCGGCGACCTCGACGCCCGCCACGACGAGCGCGGAGAGTTCGCCGGTGGCGGCGGCCTCGACCATCTGTCCGGTGTCGCGGCCGTGGCGGTGCGGGAGTGCGGCGATCTTCCAGGCCGCGGCGACCTCGTCCCGCGCGCGCGGGTCGGTGGCCGGGCGTCCGCCGGGCAGCAGCGAGGGCAGCGCGCCCGCCTCGATCGCGCCGCGCTCCCCGGCCCGGCGCGGGATCCACACCAGCTGGGCGCCGGTCGCGGAGGCGGCCCGTACGGCGGCGGTGAGGCCGCCCGCCACGGACGCCAGCCGTTCACCGACGACGATCACGGCACCCTCGGTGCGCAGCGCCTCGGCGGCCTTGGCCCCGTCGCCGTCCAGGCCGACTCCGGAGGCGAGCGCGTCCAGCCACTCGGTCTCGGTGCCGGGAGCGGCCGACAGGAGCGTGCCGCCCGCCTTCTCCAGGCCGCGCGTCGCGTGCGTGGCCAGCGAGAAGCTCCGCTGTCCGTGTCCGCGCCATGCCTTGCGCAGCCGCAGGAAGACACCGGGTGCCTCCTCCTCGGACTCGAACCCGGCGAGCAGGACCGCGGGGGCCTTCTCCAGTGCGGTGTACGTGATGCCGCTGCCGTCGAGGTCCCGGCCCCGCCCTGCGACGCGGGCGGCCAGGAAGTCGGCCTCCTCGGCGCTGTGCACGCGCGCGCGGAAGTCGATGTCGTTCGTGTCGAGGGCCACGCGCGCGAACTTGCTGTAGGCGTAGGCGTCCTCGACGGTCAGCCGGCCGCCGGTGAGGACGCCGGTCCGGGAGCGGGCCGCCAGGAGTCCCTGGGCCGCCGCTTCCAGTGCCTCGGGCCACGAGGCGGGCTCCAGCTCACCGGACGCGCCGCGCACCAGAGGCGTCGTCAGCCGGTCGCGCTGCTGCGCGTACCGGAAGCCGAAGCGCCCCTTGTCGCACAGCCACTCCTCGTTGACCTCGGGGTCGTTGGCCGCGAGGCGCCGCATGACCTTGCCGCGCCGGTGGTCGGTGCGGGTCGCGCAGCCGCCGGCGCAGTGCTCGCACACCGAGGGCGACGAGACGAGGTCGAAGGGCCGCGAGCGGAAGCGGTACGCCGCCGAGGTCAGCGCGCCGACCGGGCAGATCTGGATGGTGTTCCCGGAGAAGTACGACTCGAAGGGGTCGCCCTCGCCGGTGCCGACCTGCTGGAGGGCGCCCCGCTCGATCAGTTCGATCATCGGGTCGCCCGCGACCTGGTTGGAGAACCGGGTGCAGCGGGCGCACAGTACGCACCGCTCACGGTCGAGCAGCACCTGGGTGGAGATCCCGACGGGCTTCTCGTACGTCCGCTTCTTGCCCTCGAAGCGGGACTCGGAGTGGCCGTGCGACATGGCCTGGTTCTGCAGCGGGCACTCGCCGCCTTTGTCGCAGACGGGGCAGTCCAGCGGGTGGTTGATGAGCAGGAGCTCCATCACACCCTTCTGGGCCTTCTCGGCGACGGGAGAGGTGAGGTGGGTCTTGACGACCATCCCGTCCGTGCAGGTGATCGTGCAGGACGCCATGGGCTTGCGCTGGCCCTCGACCTCAACAATGCACTGGCGGCAGGCGCCGGCCGGGTCGAGGAGGGGGTGGTCGCAGAACCGGGGGATCTCGATGCCGAGCTGTTCGGCGGCGCGGATGACCAGGGTGCCCTTGGGCACGCTGAGCTCGACGCCGTCGATGGTCAGCGAGACGAGATCTTCCGGCGGGACCGCCGCCTCCCCGCCCCCGGAGGGAGCGCTCGTGGTCACGGTCATGCGTTCACCTCCGTGTGCTTGTCCTGGTCGGCCCAGACCGTCGACCTGGCGGGGTCGAAGGGGCAGCCGCGGCCCGTGATGTGCTCCTCGTACTCCTCGCGGAAGTACTTGAGGGAGGAGAAGATCGGCGAGGCGGCGCCGTCGCCCAGCGCGCAGAAGGACTTGCCGTTGATGTTGTCGGCGATGTCGTTCAGCTTGTCGAGGTCGGACATGACGCCCTTGCCGGCCTCGATGTCGCGCAGCAACTGCACGAGCCAGTACGTGCCCTCGCGGCAGGGCGTGCACTTGCCGCAGGACTCGTGGGCGTAGAACTCGGTCCACCGCGTGACGGCCCGCACGACACAGGTCGTCTCGTCGAAGCACTGGAGTGCTTTCGTGCCGAGCATGGAACCTGCGGCGCCCACTCCTTCGTAGTCAAGAGGGACGTCGAGGTGTTCGTCGGTGAACATCGGGGTCGAGGAGCCGCCCGGCGTCCAGAACTTGAGGCGGTGTCCGGCCCGGATGCCACCGCTCATGTCGAGGAGCTGACGGAGCGTGATGCCGAGCGGGGCCTCGTACTGGCCGGGGCTGGTGACATGGCCGCTGAGCGAGTAGAGCGTGAAGCCGGCGGACTTCTCGCTCCCCATCGAGCGGAACCATTCTTTGCCCTTGTGGAGAATCGCGGGAACTGACGCGATGGACTCGACGTTATTCACAACAGTCGGACACGCATAGAGGCCCGCGACCGCAGGGAAAGGGGGACGAAGTCGCGGCTGTCCACGGCGGCCTTCGAGCGAGTCGAGCAGTGCGGTCTCCTCACCACAGATGTACGCGCCCGCGCCCGCGTGCACGGTGAGCTGGAGATCGAGTCCGCTGCCGAGAATGTTCTCGCCCAGGTAGCCCGCCGCGTGAGCCTCGCGTACGGCCTCGTGCAACCGTCGCAGCACGGGGACGACTTCACCACGCAGGTAGATGAAGGCATGCGACGACCGGATCGCGTAACAGGCAATGACGATGCCCTCAATGAGGCTGTGCGGGTTCGCGAAGAGAAGCGGGATGTCCTTACAGGTCCCCGGCTCCGATTCGTCGGCGTTGACAACTAGATAGTGCGGCTTTCCATCACCCTGGGGAATGAACTGCCACTTCATTCCGGTGGGGAATCCCGCGCCGCCGCGCCCGCGCAGACCGGAGTCCTTCACGTACGCGATGAGGTCGTCCGGCGACATGGCGAGCGCCTTGCGCAGGCCCTCGTATCCGTCGTGCCTGCGGTACGTGTCCAGCGTCCAGGACTCGTCCTCGTCCCAGAACGCCGACAGCACCGGTGTGAGCAGCTTCTCGGGACTGTTCTCCGAGCCGGTCCCCGGCTGGGAGGCGCCCCCGTATTGAGTGGACAAGGTACTCACTCCCCCTCCTCGGCGGCGGGCCCGGCCGGGTGGTCCGGGTCGGAGGCCGCGGTGTCCTGCGGCGCGTCGTGCGAACTGAGGTGCTCGGCCGGTGACGGGTCGTGCGGCGCCCCGTCCCGGGGAGCGGGAGCTCCGGACCCGCGCGGGTGCACCACGCGCGCGGGAGCCGACTCCCCCTTGGCCAGCCGCAGGCCGATCAGCGAGGCGTGGCCGGCGCCGCCGCTCGCCTCGACCGCGCCGGGGCGCTCGTCGGGGAAGCCCGCCAGGATGCGGGCGGTGTCCTTGAACGTGCACAGGGGCGCACCGCGGGTCGGCTCGACCTGGGTACCCGCGCGCAGGTCGTCGACGAGGCTCTTGGCGCTCTGCACGGTCTGGTTGTCGAAGAACTCCCAGTTGACCATCACGACCGGCGCGAAGTCGCAGGCCGCGTTGCACTCGATGTGCTCCAGGGTGACCTTGCCGTCGCCGGTGGTCTCGCCGTTGCCGACGCCCAGGTGCTCCTGGAGGGCGGAGAAGATCGCGTCGCCGCCCATGACCGCGCACAGCGTGTTGGTGCAGACGCCCACCTGGTAGTCGCCGCTCGGCTTGCGGCGGTACATGGAGTAGAAGGTGGCGACCGCGGTCACCTCGGCCGTGGTGAGGTCGAGCATCTCCGCGCAGAACCGCTGTCCCGTGCGCGTGACATGGCCCTCCTCCGCCTGCACGAGGTGCAGCAGCGGCAGGAGGGCGGACCGGGAGTCCGGGTAGCGGGCGATGATCTCGCGCGCGTCGGCCTCCAGCCGGGCTCGTACGTCGTCCGGGTAGCTGGGCGCGGGCAGTTGGGGCATGCCCAGGCTGACGCCCTCGGGGGTGGTGGTCACCGGTCGACGCCTCCCATCACGGGGTCGATGGACGCGACGGCGACGATGACGTCGGCGACCTGGCCGCCCTCGCACATCGCCGCCATGGCCTGCAGGTTGGTGAAGGACGGGTCCCGGTAGTGGACCCGGTAGGGGCGGGTGCCTCCGTCGGACACGACGTGCACCCCCAGTTCCCCCTTGGGTGACTCGACGGCCGCGTACGCCTGTCCCGGCGGGACGCGGAAGCCCTCGGTCACCAGCTTGAAGTGGTGGATCAGGGCCTCCATGGAGGTGCCCATGATCTTCTTGATGTGGTCGAGCGAGTTGCCGAGGCCGTCGGGGCCGAGCGCGAGCTGGGCGGGCCAGGCGATCTTCTTGTCGGTGACCATGACCGGGCCGGGCTGCAGCCGGTCCAGGCACTGCTCGACGATCGCGAGCGACTGGCGCATCTCTTCGAGCCGGATGAGGAAGCGTCCGTACGCGTCGGCGGTGTCGGTGGTCGGGACGTCGAAGTCGTACGTCTCGTAGCCGCAGTACGGCTGGGCCTTGCGCAGGTCGTGCGGGAGCCCGGCGGACCGCAGGATCGGCCCCGTGGCTCCCAGCGCCATGGAGCCGGCCAGGTCGAGATGGCCGACGCCCTGCATACGGGCCTTGAAGATGGGGTTCCCGGTGGCGAGCTTGTCGTACTCGGGAAGGTTCTTGCGCATCTTCTTCACGAACTCGCGGATGTGGTCCACCGCGCCCGGGGGCAGGTCCTGGGCGAGGCCGCCGGGCCGGATGAACGCGTGGTTCATGCGCAGTCCGGTGATCAGCTCGTAGATGTCGAGGATCAGTTCACGATCGCGGAAGCCGTAGATCATGATCGTGGTGGCGCCGAGTTCCATGCCGCCGGTGGCGATGCACACCAGGTGCGAGGAGAGCCGGTTCAGCTCCATCAGGAGCACCCGGATGATCGTCGCGCGGTCCGGGATCTGGTCCTCGATGCCGAGGAGCTTCTCGACGGCGAGACAGTACGCGGCCTCGTTGAAGAAGGACGTCAGGTAGTCCATGCGCGTCACGAAGGTGGTGCCCTGGGTCCACGTGCGGTACTCAAGGTTCTTCTCGATGCCGGTGTGCAGGTAGCCGATGCCGCAGCGGGCCTCGGTGACCGTCTCGCCGTCGATTTCGAGGATGAGCCGGAGCACGCCGTGGGTGGAGGGGTGCTGGGGGCCCATGTTGACGACGATGCGCTCGTCGTCGGCCTTGGCCGCGGTCTGGACGACCTCGTCCCAGTCGCCACCGCTGACCGTGTAGACGGTGCCCTCGGTGGTTTCCCGGGCGGATGCGTGAGTCATTACAGCCTCCCGGAGGGAGTCGTTGAGGGGCGGTGGTCGGGTGACGGGCGGGCGCTCATGAGTAGGACCTCCGCTGGTCCGGAGCCGGGATCTGGGCGCCCTTGTACTCGACGGCGATGCCGCCGAGGGGATAGTCCTTGCGCTGCGGAAAGCCCTGCCAGTCGTCCGGCATCATGATCCGCGTCAGCGCCGGGTGACCTTCGAAGACGATGCCGAAGAAGTCGTACGTCTCGCGCTCGTGCCAGTCGTTCGTCGGATAGACCGAGACCAGGGACGGGACGCGCGGGTCGCTGTCCGGGGCGCTGACTTCGAGGCGGATCAGCCGGTTGTGGGTGATCGAGCGCAGGTGGTAGACGGCGTGCAGCTCGCGTCCCTTGTCCTGCGGGTAGTGGACTCCGCTGACTCCGGTGCAGAGCTCGAAGCGCAGGGCCGGGTCGTCGCGCAGGGTCCGGGCGACGCGGAGCAGGTGCTCGCGGTCGATGTGGAAGGTGATCTCGTCGCGGTCGACGATCGTCTTCTCGATCGCGTTCTCCGGGACCAGGCCCTGTTCCTCCAAGGCGCCTTCGAGTTCGTCGGCGACCTCGTCGAACCAGCCGCCGTACGGGCGGGCGGCCGGCCCCGGGAGGCGGATCGAGCGGACCAGGCCGCCGTATCCGGAGGTGTCCCCGCCGTTGTTGGCGCCGAACATGCCGCGCTGGACCCGGATCTCCTCCCCGCCGTCACCGCGCCGGCCCGGGAGGTTGGAGGCGCCGAGGTCCTTCTCGGGGTTGGTGCCGTTCGTGCCGTTGCCGTTCGTGCCGTTCGCGTCGCTCACCGCAGCAGCCCCTTCATCTCGATGGTGGGGAGCGCCTTGAGCGCCGCTTCCTCCGCCTCGCGGGCCGCTTCCTCCGCGTTCACCCCGAGCTTCGAGGACTGGATCTTCTGGTGGAGCTTGAGGATCGCGTCGATCAGCATCTCGGGCCGCGGCGGACAGCCGGGCAGGTAGATGTCGACGGGGACGATGTGATCGACGCCCTGCACGATCGCGTAGTTGTTGAACATGCCGCCCGACGACGCGCAAACCCCCATGGAGATGACCCACTTGGGGTTCGGCATCTGGTCGTAGACCTGCCTCAGGACCGGCGCCATCTTCTGGCTGACACGTCCGGCGACGATCATCAGGTCGGCCTGCCGCGGCGAGCCGCGGAAGACCTCCATGCCGAAGCGCGCCAGGTCGTAGCGGCCCGCGCCCGTCGTCATCATCTCGATGGCGCAGCAGGCGAGGCCGAAGGTGGCGGGAAAGACGGACGACTTGCGCACCCACCCCGCGGCCTGCTCGACGGTGGTCAGCAGGAAGCCGCTCGGCAGCTTTTCTTCGAGTCCCATGCTCAATGGCTCCTCTGTCCCCTGTACGGGGCTCAGTCCTTTGCGGGGTTCAGTCCCATGCGGGCTTCAGTCCCATTCCAGGCCGCCGCGTCGCCACACGTACGCGTAGGCGACGAAGACGGTGAGCACGAAGAGCAGCATCTCCACGAGCCCGAAGACCCCGAGCGAGTCGAAAGTGACGGCCCAGGGATAGAGGAAGACGATCTCGATATCGAAAATGATGAAGAGCATCGCCGTCAGGTAGTACTTGATGGGGAACCGCCCGCCGCCCGCCGGCGTGGGGGTCGGCTCGATTCCACACTCGTAGGCTTCGAGCTTGGCCCGGTTGTATCGCTTTGGACCGATAAGCGTGGCCATGACCACGGAGAAGATCGCAAAGCCTGCCCCGAGGGCTCCCAGCACGAGGATGGGCGCATACGCGTTCACCGCTCCTCGCTCCTCTCAGTCGGCATTGACTGCTGGCGGTTGCATCAGGCGTCACGCCTGCCCCACGAACCCCACGGACCTCGTGAGGCGCCCGAACCCGGTGCGGCTCCACCAAGATCGCGAACATGTGAAGCAGGTCACAAGCCCAACTGCCCCGCATCCTATGCCTGTGGGTCTGTGATCTGCGACACGGGGTGCGACAACGCCTTTGTGATCTCCACCACCCGGCAGCGGATCATGAAGTCGGAGGAGTGTCGATCTTCGTACGAGAAGCGCCCGAGTGATCACCAGAAGTGACATTTTCACCCGTCGCCGCTGGTCCACGCCTTGGCGCACTATCAAGGGAGGCGAAGTCAAGGCAAATTGGTGCTGGACGAGGGCGCTTGATAGGGGAACTCGTTCACACTTCGGGGGCGTTGGGATGCCCGTTGTGGACGGCTCGGGCGCGTGCGTTCGTTCACGAGCGGAGGACGGCACCGGGGCGGGTCCGAGCCGAGTCCGAGCCGAGTCCCGGTCAGCTCCGAAATCGGGTCCGAATCGGGTCCACGCCGAGCCCGGGTCCGAGTCGGGTTCGGGTTGAGTCGGGGTCGATTCCGGGTCGAGTCCGAATCAGGTCGGACCCCTGCCCACGATTCGCGCGCCGACGCAGCCATCACCGCCATCGTTCCGTGACGTGCGTCACATCGGTAACGGGCCGGAAACAACAGGGCTTGGCCATCGGCTCCAACGAGTGGTAGGTCGCGGGCAATTCGGACGTAACTCGAAAAGGCCGTGATCACAGGTGTGCCGGGCACTGTCCGCAATGCGCGTTACGGCGCCAATAAGGGGCGCTGCGGCAGAGATTCGGGCGCCCGTTGAACAATTGTGGCGCACCACACGTTTCTTGAAGGTATGGAGGAGCCCCTGATACCGGTTGTACCTATGTCCCACACCGCTCACATACGCAGCCACCGGAAACCCCGGCCTCGCAGCAGCTCGGCGCTCGCGATGCGCGCCGGAGTTGCCGGTGGCGTCCTCGGCACCATGGCAGTGGCCGGTGCCGCCGGAACGGCCAACGCGGCCGAGCCGGTGACCCAGACCATCGAGCTGCCCACGCTCACGTCCGACATGACCGCTCAGGTCGCCGAGTCCGCGGAGGTCACCCAGCAGGCCGCGGCCGACTACCAGCTGCGCGCCGAGCGTGACGCGGCCGCCACGAAGGCCGCAAAGCAGGCCAAGGCGGACCTCGCCGACGCGAAGAAGAAGGCGGAGGCCAAGCAGAAGGCCGAGGAGGCCCGCAAGGACGCCGCGGAGCGCGCCACACGCTCCGCCGCCGCCCGGACGACCCTCACGACGTCCTCAGCCGCCGACAACGACGTTCCGGCCCCTGCCAGCGGCAGCGTCGGCACCGTCATCAGCTTCCTGCAGGCGCAGGTCGGCGACGCGTACGTGATGGGCGCGTCCGGCCCCGACGCGTGGGACTGCTCCAGCCTGGTCCAGGCCGCGTTCAAGCAGGTCGGCGTCGACCTGCCGCGCGTCTCCCAGGACCAGTCCGTGGCCGGTACCCCGGTCTCGATGTCCAACATCCAGGTCGGCGACATCCTGTACTGGGGCGGCGCAGGCTCGGCGTACCACGTGGGCGTCTACATCGGCGGCGGCCAGTACCTGGACGCGGCGAACCCCTCGAAGGGTGTCGTCGTCCAGGACCTGTCGGGCTACCCCGCGGACGGTGCGGTGCGGGTTCTCTGACCTCAGGTCGCACGACCGCTTCTGACGGGCCGCTTCCCCGGGTGGGGGGAGCGGCCCGCAGGCGTACTCTCGTCGGCGTTCACCAACGGGCTATGCCTTCGGGGCGACCTTCGTCAGGCCGTTGATGATGCGGTCCATCGCGTCGCCGCCCGTCGGGTCCGTCAGGTTGGCGAGCATCTTCAGCGTGAACTTCATCAGCAGGGGGTGCGTGAGGCCGCGCTGGGCGGCGATCTTCATGACGTTCGGGTTGCCGATGAGCTTCACGAAGGCGCGGCCGAGCGTGTAGTAGCCGCCGTAGGTGTCCTTGAGGACCTTCGGGTAGCGCTGGAGGGCGAGTTCGCGCTGGGCGGGGGTCGCGCGGGCCTGGGCCTGGACGATGACGTCGGCGGCGATCTGGCCGGACTCCATGGCGTAGGCGATGCCCTCGCCGTTGAAGGGGTTCACCATGCCGCCCGCGTCGCCGACGAGCAGCAGGCCCTTCGTGTAGTGGGGCTGGCGGTTGAAGGCCATCGGCAGGGCGGCGCCGCGGATCGGGATCGTCATGTTGTCCGGGGTGTAGCCCCAGTCCTCGGGCATCGAGGCGCACCAGGCCTTGAGGACCTCGCGCCAGTCCAGTTCCTTGAACGAGGACGAGGTGTTGAGGACGCCCAGGCCGACGTTCGACGTGCCGTCGCCCATGCCGAAGATCCAGCCGTAGCCCGGCAGCAGGCGGTCCTCGCCGGGGCCGCGGCGGTCCCACAGCTCCAGCCACGACTCCAGGTAGTCGTCCTCGTGGCGCGGGGACGTGAAGTACGTACGCACCGCGACGCCCATCGGGCGGTCCTCGCGGCGGTGCAGGCCCATCGCCAGGGACAGCCGGGTCGAGTTGCCGTCGGCGGCGACGACCAGGGGCGCGTGGAAGGTGACTTCGCGCTTCTCCTTGGAGTCGGCGTCGCCGAGTTTCGCATGGACGCCCGTGATGCGGCCCGTGCGGTCGTCGACGATCGGGGCGCCGACGTTGCAGCGCTCGTGCAGGCGCGCGCCGGCCTTCTGCGCCTGCCGGGCGAGCTGCTCGTCGAAGTCGTCGCGCTTACGGACGAGTCCGTAGTCGGGGTAGGAGGCGAGTTCCGGCCAGTCCAGCTGGAGGCGGACCCCGCCGCCGATGATGCGGAGCCCCTTGTTCCGTAGCCAGCCCGCCTCTTCCGAGATGTCGATTCCCATGGAGACGAGCTGTTTGGTGGCGCGGGGCGTCAGTCCGTCGCCGCACACCTTCTCCCGCGGGAACGCGGTCTTTTCGAGGAGCAGGACGTCAAGGCCGGCCTTGGCGAGGTAGTACGCCGTGGTGGAACCGGCTGGCCCGGCCCCGACGACGATCACGTCGGCACAGTGTTCGGAGAGGGGCTGGGACGGGGACTCGGTCACGGCGGGGTCTCCCCAGGTCTCGAAGGTTCGAAGCCACGAATTCTCGGAGCCCCGAAGCGCGAAGTCTCGAAGCGCCGGGTCTCGAAGCGCTAAGTCTCGAAATCCACGTGCTGACAGGCACGGGACATGGGCAGTCTATGCAGCGGTACTGATCGCCTGGCTGAAGGGCTGCCCCGTGAACCGAGCTCTCCCCGTGGTAAACCTGCGCGTCCCCACCGACGAGGACGCCTTCGCCTGGCACCGGGTCTTCGACGACCCGGACGTGATGGAGTTCCACGGAGGCAAATCCGCCGAACTGTCCGTCTACGAGGAGCTGACCGCCCGGCAGCGCCGGCACGACGCCGAGCACGGCTTCTGTTTCTGGACCATGCTCGACGTGATCGACGGGGAAGAGCGGGTCATCGGTTTCACCGGCGCCCAGCCGTGGCCGCACGAGTGGGGCCCGCGGGGTGAGATCGAGATCGGCTGGCGGCTCGGCCGGGAGTACTGGGGCAGGGGGTACGTGACCGCGGCGGCGCGGACCGCGCTGGAACGGGTGCGTGCGACGGGCGTCACCTCCGTGGTGGCGATGGTGAACTCCCGCAACGAACGCTCGATCGCCGTGACCAGACGCCTCGGCATGGAGCTCGTGGAGACGTTCACCTCGCCGACGACGGACCAGTTCGGGCACTGTTACCGGTTGGCGCTCTGACACACGCGGCGGTCCGGCACCGCCGGGCACCGTCCGGCGCCGGTCCGGTCCCGTCCGGTCTCCGGTGCCTTCCGGCGGGGACCGGCATGGGCTTACCCTGCCGGTACCGCTGGGGGTGACGTCCGTGCGCAAACCACGCAAGACGCCCGAAGTGCGCGTACCGCGGCTCGTCGGTCTGATGGCCGTGGACGCGCGCGAGACGGCCGAGGAGGGCGAGGTGCTCCTCGACTCGCCCGACCGGCCCGACCTCGACCTGACCGTCGTCGACTACGTCGTACGCCAGTACCCGCTGCCCGACTCCGAGGTACCGCGCTGGGCGGTCGTGACGGTGTGGTTCGACTTCGGCGAGGGTGAGGGCGACGGCGGCGCCGGGGTGCGCGAACCGCGGCAGCCACGACCGCCGTCGGGCGGCCTGCAACGCGAACTCGACGCACCGGGCGACCCGTTCGCCCTGCTCGGATGAGGAGCACCTACCAGGGGGCTCGGCAGGCGCTAGCTCTGCTTGAAGCCGCGGTGCAGGGCGACGATGCCGCCCGTGAGGTTCCGCCAGGCCACCTTCGACCAGCCGGCCTCGGTCAGGCGCTCCGCGAGGGCGGGCTGGTCGGGCCATGCGCGGATCGACTCGGCGAGATAGACGTACGCCTCGGGGTTCGAGGAGACCGCGCGGGCCACCGGCGGCAGGGCGCGCATCAGGTACTCGGTGTAGACGGTGCGCAGCGGCGACCAGGTCGGATGCGAGAACTCGCAGATCACCACACGCCCGCCGGGCTTCGTCACCCGGTACAGCTCCCGCAGTGCCGTGTCGATGCCGGTGGACTGCACGTTCCGCAGGCCGAAGGAGATCGTCACCGCGTCGAAGGTGTCGTCCTTGAACGGCAGCTTCGTGGCGTCGCCCGCCGTGAGCGGCAGCCAGGGGTGGTTCTTCTTGCCGACCCTGAGCATCCCGAGGGAGAAGTCGCAGGGGACGACGTACGCCCCCGTGCGGGCGAAGGGCAGCGAGGAGGTGGCGGTGCCCGCCGCGAGGTCCAGGACCTTCTGGGCGGGCCGCGCGTCGACCGCCCTGGCGACCTCCTTGCGCCACACCCGGTCCTGGCCGAGCGACAGCACGTCGTTCGTCAGGTCGTAGCGTTCCGCGACGTCGTCGAACATCGAGGCGACTTCGTGCGGCTGCTTGTTCAGGGATGCGCGGGTCACGGTCCCATTGTGGCAGCACGGGCCGGGCGACTCGCCGGCACCCGGCCCGTACGCCGGTCCCTCTGAGGAATCCCTCAGGGCAGCAGTCTCGGCTTCGTCTTCGCCGCCACGTCCTCCACCCACCCGCACAGCAGGACGAACGCGCCGATGAGGAGCCAGCCGATGCCGAACATGAACCACTGGCTCTCCAGCGGCAGATACGTCTCGAAGGCCGGCACGTTCCAGAACTGGTCGATCAACGGGACGGCCAGGATCAGCGCGAGCTCGTGCCAGAGGTAGAGGGTCACCGCGCGGGCGTTGAAGATCCGTACGATCCGGTCGAGGCGCCGGAAGCGGGCCAGCCACGCGAAGTCGATCCCGAAGCGCGCCTTCGCGTACATCAGCAGGGTCACGAACCCCGCCGACCAGAACGCCTGTGCGTACGGGATGTCGTCGAGGTCGTACGAGCCCGTCTCGGCCTGGTGCGTGAAGGCGTACCAGCCGCCGTACCCGATCGCGGCGAGCGAGAGGACCACGACGGCGAACGGCTTCAGCCGCTGGAGGACGCCGTCGCGGTGCGCGAAGCCGAGGATCCAGCAGAACAGGTACGTGGCCAGGTCGATGATCCCGATGCCGAAGCGGTCGTCCGGCGGCGTCCAGAAGAACTGGACGACCACGATCGGGGCAAGCGAGAGGACCAGGACCGCGACCGGGGCCAGCCGGAAGACCCTCAGCAGCAGGGGCGACAGCAGGACGAACCACAGGTACGTCCGCAGGTACCAGAGGATCTCCCAGGCCTGCTCGCCCCAGGCATTGCCCGGCGGGTCACCGAGCGGCACGACCCAGTAGACGATCTGCCAGCCCGGCATCCAGCCGTGGATCAGCATCGCGATCACGACGAAGAAGCCCCAGAACCAGAAGGGCGGCAGGAGCCGGCGGACCCGGCTCCTGATCACCTTGAGGGCGGGCCGCTCCAGGGACTTCGCCATCAGGGTCCCGGCGAGCGCGAACATGATCCCCATGGAGGGCAGGACCATGCCCGCCCAGGGCCAGCCGAAGGTGTGGTACGTGACGACGCGGACGAGGGCGACGGCCCGCAGGGTGTCGAAGTAGCGGTCGCGGCCCGCGGCCGGGCGGGCCGTCGGCGGGGCCGCGTCTGCCGTCGGCGGGGCCGCGTCTGCCGTCGGCGAGGTCGCGCTCGCCTTCGGCTGGGCTTCCACCCGCGGCAGCCGGGCCGTGTCCGTGAGCTCACCGGGCGCCGGGGGCACGGCGGCCACTGGGACCACCGGGGTCACCGGGGTCACCGGGGTCACCGGGGTCACCGGGGTCACCGGGGTCACCGGAACGCGGCCGTCCCGGCGGTGGGCGCCCATCAGCTCGTCCCCGCCGGCGTACCGACCTCCCCCGTGCGCTTCAGCTTCTGCCAGCGCAGGCGGCCGCCCGTGAGGGCCGTGATGCAGGAGTGGATGAGGACGAGGTACATCATCTGCCGGTACGCGAGCTGCTGCAGCGGCATCATCAGCAGATACCGGTACTTCTCCCGGTCGAGCCGGAACGCGTAGGCGGCGCAGACGAGCTGGATGCCCAGGACGGCCAGCCAGGCGAGCAGCGACGCCTTGAAGTCGATGAAGATCATCGAGTAGACGGTGAACACGTCGATGAGCGGGGCGAAGACGGGCGTGACGATCTGGAAGATCACCACCAGTGGCATACCGACCCGGCCGAAGCGACCCGAGGGCCCCTTGTCCGTCAGGGACTTGCGGTGCTTCCACAACGCCTGCATCGTCCCGTACGACCAGCGGTAGCGCTGTGACCACAGCTGCTTGAGGGAGCCCGGCGCCTCGGTCCAGGCCTTGGCGTGCTCCTGGTAGACGACCCGCCAGCCCTCCCGGTGCATGGCGATGGTGATGTCGGTGTCCTCGGCGAGCGTGTCCTCGCTCATCCCGCCGACGGCGAGCACGGCCTCCCGGCGGAACGCGCCGATCGCGCCCGGGATCGTGGGCATGCAGCGCAGCAGGTCGTACATGCGGCGGTCGAGGTTGAAGCCCATCACGTACTCGATGTGCTGCCAGGCGCCGATGATCGTGTTGCGGTTGCCGACCTTGGCGTTGCCCGCGACCGCGCCGACCCCGGGGTCGGCGAAGGGCTGCACCAGCTGACGTACGGTGTCGGCCTCGAAGACGGTGTCGCCGTCCATCATCACCACGATGTCGTAACTGGCGTTGCGGACACCGTTGTTGAGGGCGGCCGGCTTGCCCGCGTTCTCCTGGCGGATGACGCGCACGTTCGGCATGCCGAGTGCCTCGGCGATCTCCTTCGTGCCGTCCGTGGAACCGTCGTCCACGACGATGATCTCGATCGGATGGGTGCTCTGCGCCAGCGACTTGAGGGTGTTGGCGATGCACTCCTTCTCGTTGTACGCGGGCACGATCACGCTCACCGGCCGCGTGATCGCCGGCCCCCAGCTGAACCGGCGCGTGTTGCGTTTCCGGTAGTGCCTGCGGGCGAGGATCAGCATCATCCCGAAGCGGCCCATGACGGCGAAGCCGACGACGGCGAGTCCGACCGCGAGCCCCGGTACGGTCCACTCGGCGACGGCGACCGCCGCGACGAGGGCCTTGCCTTCGTAGAGGGTGGTACCGGTGGCGGTGCGGTGGGCGGCCTGGAGGCCGTTGCCTCCCCCGGCAGCCTGTCCCAGCCCTTGCCCGCCCTGCCGGCCGCCGGGCGCCTGGCCGGCTGCCTGGCCGTCGGCGGACTCGTCGCTGTCCGCCTGCTGTTCCTCGCTGTCCGCCTGCTGGATGGCGCCGCTGATGGTGGTGAAGGTGTAGCCCTTCGCCTTCATCTTCTTGATGTAGGTGCCGAGCGCCTTGACCGTCTGCGAACGCTCGCCGCCCGCGTCGTGGAAGAGCACCGAGGCGCCCTTGTTCTTCGACGGCGTGGCCCACTTGATGATCTTCGAGACGCCGGGCCGCTTCCAGTCGTCGCTGTCGGTGTCGACGAAGACGCTGGTGTAGCCCTCCGCGCCGAGCTTCTTGTAGACGGGCCAGCTGTAGTTGTCGATGGCGTCCGTCTCCGAGGAGTACGGGGCACGGAACAGCGTCGTCGTGATACCCGCCGCGCCCGCCAGAGCGAGCTGCGTCTGGGCCATCTCCCGCTTGATCCGGGCGTCGCTCTGGTACGAGAGGTCGACGTGCGTGAAGGTGTGGATGCCGACCTCGTTGCCCTGGTCCACCACGTCGTTCACGATGCCCGGGTAGCGCGAGACCATCGAGCCGACCAGGAAGAACGTACCCGGGACGTCGTTCTCCTCAAGGATCTTCAGGATCTGGGGAGTCCAGGTGGGGTTGGGACCGTCGTCGAAGGTGAGCGCGATGGTCTTCTCCGGGACGGACGTGGTCTGGGCCTGCCCGTTCCTGAAGGAGAGGATCGGCCCGCCGTCGATGACGGAGTCCGGGACCTTGCTGGAGCTGGCGTTGCTGCGCACGCGCTCGTCGCCGCCGACCTCGGCACGCAGATAGCCGTCGAGCAGCATCACGCTGGTGAGCGCGAGGAGGAGCAGCAGGGCGAGGATGACACGCGGTTTCTGCAGCGCCGCGGCCTTGCCCGCCGCCCGTGTCATCCGGGAGGGGGCGCGCCGGCGGCCGCGCGAAGGCGTCGAAGTAGCCATGAGTGTGGGTGCGTTCCGGTCAGTTGGCGGCCGCGGAGGCGGACGCGGACGGGGCGGAGACGGAGGCGGAGGCGGAGGCGGGTGCGGCGCCGGTGGGCACGGCGCCCGTGGCGGCACCCGAGGGCGGGGCGCCGGTGGGGCGCGCGGGCGGACTGCCGGTGCCGCCCTGCGGCTGGACACCGCCGCCAGGGCCGGAGTTCTGGCCGCCGTTCGGGCCGCCGCCCCCGAAGGGCAGCAGCGACGACGGGGTGAGCGAGGGGCCCCAGCCCATGAACGCCATGCCGAGCACGACCGCGTACCCGATACAGACGACGCCGAGGAGGAGGCCGATCCGGCGCAGCAACTTGGCCCTGCGCCCGGAGGTGTCAACGAACACGGGACCGTCTACGGACCCGTTGCCACGTTTGCGGCGGCGGCCGCGCACAGCGGCGCGGGATTCGATGGCAGGCTCGGGATGCATTCCCCGGATATTAGGGATCCTTTATGTGTCCGAAACTCTGATTCTGTTGTGAGCGCGCCATGAGAAACAGCCGAGTCTGTCTTTTCCCTGAGAGAATCATTGGGCACCGGGCGGGACGAGGATCGCCGCGAAGGTGCCCAATGTCCGTATATTCATGCCCGGTTGATCCCACTTGTCGGGCCATTCCTGTAGATTCCCTGTGTATATTCTGACTTCGTGGAGCGGGGCGACCCGTGAGACATTTTCAGTTCGGAAACGCACTTTGTTTCCGTCCTGAGACAGATATCACGAAAGCACGAAAGTGGGAGCATGCTCGATGAGGACTTTCCTGAGGCCGGCTGCCGGGCTCTTCTGCGTGATCGCCCTGGCCACCGCGGGGTGTTCCTCGGCGACGGACGACTCCTCGGACTCGAACTCGGGCTCGGGTTCCACGAGCCGTCCACAGAGCAGCGCGTCACCCTCCGGGGGCTCGTCAGGTGCCTCCTCGGGCACCGCGTACGCCCCGTACGTCAGCGCCACCACCGCCTCCGACAACGACTCGGCGGGCTCCCCGTCGACGTACAACCTGGCCTTCGTCATCGCGGACGGCAGCAGTTGCACGCCGACGTGGAACGGCACGACCGCGATAGGCGACTCGGCGGTGAAGTCCCGTATCTCGGCGCTGACGGAGTCGGGCTCCACCGTGCGTGTCTCCTTCGGCGGGGCCTCCGGCAAGGAACTCGCCTCGACCTGTGACAGCGCCTCGGAACTGGCCGCTGCCTACGGGAAGGCCCTCGACGCGGCCGGGGCCACGGAGGCCGACTTCGACGTGGAGGGTGAGCAGTTGACGGACTCCGACTCGGTGGCGCTGCGCTCCGAGGCGATCGCGTTGCTGCAGAAGGAGCGCGACGACCTGACGGTCACCTTCACGCTGCCCGTCATGCCGTCCGGCCTCGACGACGACGGTGTCGCGCTGCTGGAGTCCGCCAACGACAAGGGCGTTCAGGTGTCCACGGTCAACGTCATGACCATGAACTACGGCAGCGCGTACGACGAGGACATGGGCGACTACGCGGAAGCGTCGGCCCAGGCCGCGCACGACCAGTTGGAGAAGACCTTCGGGTTGTCGGACGAGGGGGCGTGGCGGGGGCTCGCGCTCACGTCGATGCTCGGCGTCAACGACGTGGACAACGAGACGTTCTCGTTGTCCGACGCGGAGCAGGTCCGTTCCTTCGCGGAGGAGAAGGGGGTCGCGTGGGTGTCGATGTGGTCGACGTTCCGGGACCAGGCGTGTGAGGGAGACGATGCCTCTTCGGATGACGCGGCGACGAATTGCAGTGGGGTGGAGCAGGGGGCGGGGGATTTCGCGGCGGCGTTCAGCGGGTGACGGTTGGCTGCGCCGCTGCACCCCTCAAAGGCATGGGGTGCGAGCGGATTCCCTTTGGCCGCGGGCCGGTGGG
>NZ_LIPP01000037.1:40901-82925 GCF_001418335.1 Streptomyces aurantiacus
GGGAACTGCGCGGCCAGCCCCCACCGGGCCGCAGCCAAAGGGAACCCGCCCAACCAGCGAAGCTATCTGCGGTGCACCAACCGCCCCCCGCACACCGTAGCCACACACCCACCGCCCGCGGCGAACACCGCCAGGTCGGCCCGCCCCCCGGCGACGATCGTCGCGACGCGCACCCGCGGCAGCACCGCCACGTCGTTGCGCCCGGCGGCAGCCCGAAGCTCGGGTGTGTCGGCGTACTCCGCCAGACAGGCCACCGCACCCAGCTTCAACAGCCCGTGCACACGTTCCCGCGGCGTCGGCGCATCCGGCAGCGGCCCCCCGTGGACGAGCGCCGGCCCGAGCACCCCGCGCCACCGCCGCACCCGGGCCCCCGGAAACTGCTCCACGAGCTCCGCCACGGAACCCGTCGCGGCGACCCGGTCACCCTCCACCACCACAGCCCCGCCCGCGACCACCTCGGGGCCGTCCCAGCTCGGACGCAGCTCGTCCGCCGCGTGGATCGTCAGCGCCACCGGCCGGACCCCCTCCGCTCCAGGCCTAGTTGGAGGCGAGCAGCTTCAGCTCGGGGTGCGCCGTCCCGCCCTCGATCGCGGTCGACGAGATGTGCGACTGCACCCGATCGTCGACGGGGTCGTTCGCCGGGTCGTCGTGGACGACGATGTGCTCGTACGTCGTCGCCCGCTGCGCCGGCACCCGCCCCGCCTTGCGGATCAGGTCGATGATCTCCATACGGTTGGAGCGGTGCTTGGCGCCGGCCGACGAGACGACGTTCTCCTCCAGCATGATCGAGCCGAGGTCGTCCGCGCCGTAGTGCAGCGACAACTGGCCGACCTCCTTGCCGGTGGTGAGCCACGAGCCCTGGATGTGGGCGACGTTGTCCATGAACAGCCGCGCGATGGCGATCATCCGCAGGTACTCGAAGAGCGTGGCCTGCGTACGCCCCTTGAGGTGGTTGTTCTCGGGCTGGTACGTGTACGGGATGAAGGCGCGGAAGCCGCCCGTCCGGTCCTGTACGTCACGGATCATCCGCAGGTGCTCGATGCGCTCGGCGTTGGTCTCGCCGGTGCCCATGAGCATGGTGGACGTGGACTCCACGCCCAGGTTGTGCGCGGTCTCCATGATCTCCAGCCAGCGCTCGCCGCTCTCCTTGAGCGGGGCGATGGCCTTGCGGGGCCGCGCGGGCAGCAGCTCGGCGCCGGCGCCGGCGAAGGAGTCGAGACCGGCGGCGTGGATCCGCCGGATCGCCTCCTCGGCGCTCACCTTGGAGATACGGGCCATGTGCTCGACCTCGCTCGCCCCCAGGCTGTGGATGACGAGCTGCGGGTACGCGGCCTTGATCGCGGCGAAGTGCTCCTCGTAGTACTCGACGCCGAAGTCCGGGTGGTGCCCGCCCTGGAACATGATCTGCGTGCCGCCGAGTTCGACGGTCTCGGCGCACCGGCGCAGGATGTCGTCGAGGTCCCGCGTCCAGCCCTTGGCGGTGTCCTTGGGCGCCGCGTAGAACGCGCAGAACTTGCACGCCGTGACGCAGACGTTCGTGTAGTTGATGTTCCGCTCGATGATGTACGTCGCGATGTGCTCCGTACCGGCGTACCGACGGCGGCGTACGGCGTCGGCGGCGGAGCCCAGCGCGTGCAGCGGGGCGTCGCGGTAGAGGTCGAGCGCCTCTTCCGGGGTGATCCGCCCACCCTCGGCGGCACGGTCGAGGACGGACTGAAGGTCGGCCTTCTCGGTCACCGGGGCGGTCCCTTTCATGGGGGTGTGGACAGACTGATCCAGCGTACGCCAGGCGATGTGATCACCCGACGTCAGGCGGCGTACGCCCCGATGAGCAGGCCCGTGAACGCGCCGGCGATCAGGAACGGGCCGAAGGGGATGGACGTCTTGCGGCCGGCTCGGCGGGCGACGACGAGGCCCATCCCGTACAGGCCGCCGAACAGGAACCCCGCGAAGGTGCCGAGCAGTACGGTCGCCCAGCCGTACCAGCCGAGGACGGCACCGAGGCCGAGGGCGAGTTTCACGTCGCCGAATCCCATGCCGCCCGGGTTGATGAGGAAGAGGACGAAGTAGGCGGCGCCGAGCGCCAGGGCCCCGTACAGCGCGGTCAGCCAGTCGCCGGCGTGCTCGGGTACGGCCGCGGCGCCCGCGAGGAGGAGCAGGGCGGCCCCCGCCAGGGACAGCGTCAGTACGTCCGGCAGGCGCTGCACCGTGAAGTCCACGACCGCGAGAAGTACGCCGAGGGGCGCGAGCAGCAGCCAGACGGCCAGCTCGGGCCGGGTACCGGTCGCCGCGGCGAGGGCCCCGCAGACGAGGGCGGTGGCGAGGGAGACGAGGAGCGTGCCGGGGCCGTACGTACGACGCCGACCGTACGTATCCTCCCCGGCCCCGGGGCGCCCGCACTCCCGGCAGCGAGCCGGTCCCGTCCAGCCGCCGATGAGGTGTCCCTCGGGGCAGCGGTCCCGCCACGGCTCGTCGGGGTCGACCGAGAAACGGTGGGCGGGTCGGGGGACGAACAGACCGGCGACGCCGCCCCACAGGGCGGCGCCGACGATGACCACCTGGTCGAGGTCGATCAGCGGGAGCTCGTTCATCCCGCGGCGGCGACGCCGCTGCGCCAGGTCGGCAGCAGTTCGTCGAGGAGGGCCTCGGTCCGCGGCGGCAGCCCGCGCGCGCCGCTGCGCGCGACCAGGTCAGCCGCGAGGCGCTTCAGCCGGTCGCTGTCGCCGGTCGAGTGCGTGGCCCGCAGCAGCTCGTGCCACAGCCGCTCGTCGCCCGGCGCGGAGCCCAGCGCCGCGTCGAGCGCCTCGATCGCCTTCTCGGCCCGGTTCTTCTCCAGGTGGAACGCGGAGAGGGCGAGGCCGATGTCCGCGACGAGCAGCGGCAGTTGGGCGTCGATGATCTCGTGGGTCAGCCAGCCGTACCGCCCCTCGGGCCGCTCGGCCAGCAGCGGACCCCGTACCAGCACCAGCGCGTCGGTCAGCAGACGGCCGCGCACCGCACGGCTGTTCGCGCCCCGGCCCTGGGTGGCCTCGTGGTACAGCGACCGCAGCACGTCCAGGTCGGACACGACGGACTTGGCGAGCTTGAGCCGCCCGGTCGCGTCGGCGGCGAGCCGCGGTGTGCCGTCCGGGTCGGCGCCGAGCCAGGCGCGCAGCCGCTCGACGAGCGCGTCCCGGACGTCGTCCGTGACCCCGCGCGGCCAGAGCGCGGAGGACAGCACCCGCGGGTGCACCCCTTCGCGGTGCAGAAGCAGCAGCGCCAGCGCCTCGTGCAGCAGCGGACTGCGCTCACCGTCCGGCGTCTCCAGGCCGATGATCTCGTACGGGCCGACGAGCCGCGCGTACACCGCGGGACGCCCCTGCTCACTGATGTCGACGAGGAACGGCGGTGTGGTGGCCGGGCGGTCGTCGTCGCGCTCCGGGTCGGCGTCCGTGAACAGCTCGACGACGGCACGCTGCTGGGACACCGGCAGGAGCTGCGCGTCGAGTTCGAGCCCGAGGAGCGGCGCGAGGAGCTTGCCCTCGCTGGTGATCTCCATCTCCCAGGCGGCCCCGGGCAGGTCGCCCGACTGCGTGCCGACGAGGTACCCGATGCCCAGGCGGCTCGCGTCGGCGGCCAGTTCGGCGAGCTTGACGGCGTCCTCGGCGGACGGCTCGGCGGCCAGCAGCACGAGGTGCGGGGCCCAACGGGTGTGCTGGGCCGGGCCCGTACGCCCGGTGAGAACCGAGTCGTGCCCTGCGGCTCCCAGCGCGCCGCGCCGCTGCCGCGTCTCCGCCTCCATGGTCTCGACGAGCGCCTCGATGTCGTCGAGGTGGCGCAGCCGGTTGGGCGCGAGCGGCGTCAGGTCCTCGCCGAAGCCGACGAGCGTGATCGTCATGCGGTCGGACCAGCCGTTGGTGGCCAGCTCGGCGGCCACGGAGGCGAACACTCCGGCCCGGTCCTGCTCGCGGCCGCTCAGCGAGACGATGCCGGGCACGGACTCCAGGTTGAGCAGCAGCCGCGAGTCGTCCATCGTGCCGAGGCTGACGAGCCCGGGGTACGGGGCAGCCGTGTCCACGTCCTCGTACCGTTCGGCGTCGGCGCGGGCCAGCATCCAGAACGTCTGGTCCTGCCCGAGCTGCCAGGGCGTGGGCGGCTTGCCGGCCGGCTGGGCCAGCTGGAGGTGCAGATCGCCGTTGCCGCTCATCCAGGCCGCGTACACGGTCGGCAGCGCACGGGACTCACCGGCGAGCGCCGCGGCGAGCCCGCGCAACGACCGGTCGAGCAGCCGTACGCCCTCGGGGTCGGCCCCCACCAGCAGCGCGTCCTGCGCGTCGGCGGCGGCTCCGGTGGGCGTGGGCGGCTCCATGCCGCGGCGTCCGCCGACGGCACCGAGCGCGGACTGCCACAGCGCCTGGCGGCGGCGCCGGCCGAGGGCGCCGAGGAGGCCGGCGGCGAGGAGGGGCGCGCCGAGCAGCGCCTGGGGCAGCCCGAAACCGCTGCCTTCGCCGGCGGCGGGGGTGGCCTGCTCCTGGCCCTGCCTCTGTTCCTGACCCTGGCCCTGGCCCTGCTGGCCGGGCTGTCCCGGCCGGCCCTGGTCGTGTCCCCGGTCGGGGGCGGGCCGCTGCTCGGGGAGGCTGATGTGGGCGGTGTCGCGGTCCTGGGCCCCGAAGCCGCCGCCCTGGCCCTGCTGCCCGGCCCCTTGCTGTCCGCCGCCCTGCTGGTGGTCGCCGCCGGTCCTGGAGTAGTCGGAGATCTGCCGCTGGACCTCCGGCGAGACCTTCGGGGCCTCGTCGGGCATCTCGACCAGTTCGCCGCCGCGGGCGTCGCCGGGCATCTCCATGATCCAGCCGGGCCGGATGAGGCTGGCCTCGGAGAGCTTCGAACCGTCGGGCTGCGTACGGTCCTTGTTGAGCTGGTAGATCTCCTTGTACCGGCGCCCGTCGCCGAGGTGGCGCTCGGCGACCTCCCAGAGGGAGTCGTGGTGGCGGCCCTCGGGCGGCTGGATCCGGTAGAACTTCGTGTCGTCCTCGGACGCCCGGGCGCCGCTCCCGCCCTCCGCGTGCGCGGCGGCATCGGCGGCCTGCTCGGCCAGCGCGGCGGCGCTCGCGGCGGCCTGCTCCTGCTGCTGTCCCAGCAGCCCGCCCGGCGTCTGCTGAGCCGCGGCGGCGACGGCCGGCCGCTGGTTCCCCTCCAACTGCTGGCCGAGCTGCGAAAGACCCGGCGCGAAGCTCGCCGCGGCGGCGCCGACCAGCAGCAGCGCGGCGACGAGCTGCCGTGCGAGCAGCTGGCTCGGCCCGGCGCCCGGCACCCGGTTCGGCAGTCCGACACCGGACAGCGCGGCCTTCACCTCGACGAGCACGCAGGCGGTGAACTGGGCCCAGGCCAGCCAGACGACCACGGTCAGCACGTTGATGAACGTGTCGACGGTGATCTCCTGCTGCAGCCACTCCACCTTCGGCGCCCCGGAGGGCAGCGGCCAGCCGATCTGGGTGGCGAGCGCCCCGGGCACGCCGATGAGCAGCACCAGCAGGGCGACGAGGGCGAGGAACGCCTTGGCGAAGTCCCCCACCGAGCGGCGGCGCCGGGGCAGGGGTTGCGGCGTCCGGTTCCTCGGACCCTGCGAGGGCCCCGGCGAGCTTCCCGGCGAGTTGGAAGTGGTACGTCGCGCCATGGCGGGTGTCCTGATGTTGTGTGTGGAGGGGGGTCAGGAGAGCGGAGGGAGGGGCAGGAGTGCGGGGGGTGTGCTGAGCCTACTTAGATCTTATTGAGGGTGTCGAAGGGCAGGGAGGGCGGAAAACTTTCCCCGCGACTGGTTCGTCAGCATCTGCCCCCTAAGCCCGCTTTGAACGACCGGAGATCGACCGGCGATCGGCTGGCGATCGGCTGGCCGATCGACCGGTTGGCCGACCGGGCCCGGACGTAGACTTCCGCCACAGAAGCCACGGACCACGAAGCCACCGGACCAGGAAGCCATGGGCCAGGACACGGACCATCAGGAGGGGGACCTGACATGGGCGGCAAACCGGACCTCGCGCTCCCGTTGAGCGAGCTGGAGGACTACGGCACCCGGCTGCGTGACATCAAGTCGCGGATGAACCACACCAAGAAGCTCTTCCAGTCCTACGAGGACGACATCGGCGACGGCGGCGTCTACGACAAGCTGGAGGACTTCGAGTCCAACTGGGAGGACGGCCGCGAGGACATCAACCAGGCTCTCGACGCCCTGGCCCAGATGTCGGACGCGATCGTCCGCGAGTTCAAGAAGCTGGACGACGACCTGGCGAAGCAGGTCTCCGAGGGCGTGAAGTCCGACGGCAAGGGCGGCGGTAAGGACGGCGGCAAGGGTGACGGCAAGTAGCAGCGGGGGGGGCAGGGCCCGTCGCCGCGGCTGTCTCAGCCGACCTCGTTCTCCGCCACGGCCCGGCCCCGCACCGTCACGTCGCCGCCGTAGAACATGCCCGTGAAGACCGGCGAGTAGGTGAGCTGGACCTCCACCTCGACCTGGTCGGCGTCCGCGGCGACGCAGTTCGTGGCGGCCGTGTCCGCGGCGGTCATGCCCATTTCCCGGGCGAAGGCCTTCACACGGGCGCCGCAGTTCTCGAAGAGGATCGGCGCACCGCCACCCTCGTTCTGGTACAGCTCTTCGAGGTCGACGTCCTGAGCGGCGTAACGGGCGGCCTGTTCCGCGATGTCGGCGGCGCGTTCGCGCTTGGAGATGGACAGGCCGCCGTCGATGACGAAGGCGGAGAGGGACAGGAACACGAGCGCGAAGATGATCACTGCGCCGGCGCCCGACCCGCGGTCGTCGAGAGGCACGCTGCGCACGCGGCGCGCAACCGGCCAGCCGCGCACGATGTCCGCCGTACGCCGTACGAAACCCGCCATCACGCCTCCACTCACGCCTCCCTTCACGGTGCCCCTCTCTCCTCCCCTCACGGTCCCCGTCACGCCTTCCTCTTGAAGGGATCCAGCGGCGAGGTGAACGACGCGGTCAGCCGGGTCGGTACGTCCAGACCGAGCATGGCCAGGCCCCGCACCTCGCAGCTGACCTCCACGGTGAAGAGGTCGGCGTCCTCGAAGCCGGCACTGGTCTGGTTCACCGACACCGGCCCTGAGCAGACGTCCGACAGGTCGGCGTCCGCCGCCTTCTGCGCCTCCGCCATCGCGGAGCCCGCGTCCCGCTGGAGCGACCCGGAGCGCGCCGCGTCCCGGGCGGCGCCGTCGAGCGCCCCTCGTCCGTCCACCAGTTGCCCGAAGGCCACCAGCACGAGGATGAAGAGGATCATCACCGGCGCGAGGATCACCACCTCGACGGTGGACAGCCCCCGGTCGCCGGCCGCGTTTGCAAGGGAGCGCCTTACGAGTGAGCGCATCTAGTTCTCGCCCTCCTCGACGAACCGCTCCACCGGCCCCACCGACTGCGCGTGCACGGTCAGGTCCAGCCCCGGGAACACCGAAGGCACCTTCGCCGTGATCTCCACCCCGACCGTGTTCGGAGCCGGCTGGACCGTCTTCACATCCGGTCCGAGCACCAACTGCGGTCCCAGTTGCGCGATGTAGCTCTCCACCACGTCCCGCGCATCGCCTCGCCAGGCGCCCGGCGACTCGTCGGCCGTGGCGCGGGCCTTGCGGGCGCCGGCCTGGGCCGCCGCCTGGGCCACGTGGTCGGCGAAGAAATACAGCGCGAACTGCACCGTAGCGAAGATCATGAAGAAGAGGACGGGCGTGAGCAGCACGAACTCGATCGCGGTCATGCCGGAGTCACCGCGGGCGGAGGCGGCCTCCACCCGGCGGCGTACCCAACGTCGTACGCTCACCAGCAACCCCGTATGCGTAAGAGAAAAGTCGGCGACGGAACGGGCGAATCGGCACGAATCAGCAGGTGCTGCCCGCGTCCGCGCCCTTGATGCAGTCGCCGACCTTGTTGGCGCCGTCGCTGAGCGCGGCGTTGATGATCGCGGCGACCACGCCGACGATCGCCACGACGACCGCCGAGATGATGACCCACTCCACCGCGGACGCACCGCGGTCGAGTTCGCCGGAGCGGGCGCGCTGTACCCGGCCCTGGAGGAAGGTGATCAGGAAGTCCACCCCCGGGATCCCGGTGCTGTAGTTACGTCCGTTCATGGTGAGTTGTCCTCTCAAGGCAGTTCGTAGCGGTTCGGAACAGTTCAGAACAGTTCAGAAGGGTTCGGAGAAGCAGTTGTCGGAAGCCGGAGCCGGAATTCGGAGTCGGAGCCGGGGTCGGTTTTGAAGGGGCCTCAAACCTGGAACACGCGCATCGCCGCCGGGAAGATCAGGAAGACCAGGAAGCCGGCACAGAGCAGCAGCTGCGCCACGAGCATCGACTGCGACTTCTCGCCCGCGCTGCCCTCGATCTCGGCGAGTTCGCGGTGCCGCATCGTCTCGGCGCGCGAGGCGAGCGACTCGCGCACCTTCGCGCCGTCGTCCGCGACGAGCGCCAGCGAGGCCGACAGGTCCTTCAGCTCCTCGACCCCGATCTCCTCCCCCAGCGAACCGAGGGCCTGCCACTGGCTGATGCCGGTGATCCGGGCGTCCGCGAGCGCGTTACGGATGCGCTGCGTGGCCCAGCCGTCGGAGACCTCGGCGGCCGCCATCAGGGCCTCGGGGAGACCGCGGCCGCCCGCCAGGCTCATCGACACCAGGTCGAGGTACGCGCCGATCACGCGCCGCAGGTCGCGCCGCTTCTCGGCCGCGTCCCGGCGCACCTCCAGATCCGGCAGGAAGAAGAAGACGACCGCGAAGAGCAGGGCCAGCCAGACCGGGATGGCGGGGCTGCGCCCGAAGCCGAGCGTCCAGACCACGGCGAACATGAGCGGCCCGAAGAACAGTCCCGCGGCCCCCAGCAGCACCTTCGTCGCGAGGAAGTTCTCCCAGCTCCGGTCGAGCACCGCCAGGTCGGCCCGCAGCGAGCGCTGTTCCCAGCCCTGCTGCAGATAGAGCTCGGCGACGCGCCGGCCCACCCGGGCCCGTACGCTGTCGAGCCGCCCGGCGTCGGAGGTGCGGTGCGCGGACTCGTACGCCGCTCCCCGTGCCCTCATCGCGTCGATGCGCGCGACCTGGGCGACGGCGCTGCGCTTGGCCGGCATCAGGGCGCGGACCAACGCGTAGATACCCAGGCCCAGGACGGCGCCGACCAGGACCGGCAGGGTCAGGGTCGAGTTCATCGGCGTACCCCCTCTTCAGGCAGCGACTGCGACGGGGACGAAGGTGATGGGGACGGGGACTGGGACGGTGTGCGCGGGCGGACGAACTGGACCGACGACTCGTCCCGTACCAGGAAGCGCTCCGGCGTCTCGATGGTCGACAGCTTGCGCAGCCACCAGAAGCCGAGCGCGAACAGGCCGCAGACGCAGGCGAGTACGAGCTGTCCGACGGCCGTTCCGTACGGCTCGACGAACTCCCGGTTGAAGATGGACAGGCCGAGCACGAAGGCGATCGACACGGCCACGACGATCTGCACCGAGCGGCGCGTCGAGGCGCGCTGGGCCATGACGCGCTGGCGCATGTCGACCTCTTCGCGCGCCGACTTGGCGAGCGCGCCCAGGACCTGGCGCAGACCCGGGCCGCGCAGGCGGGCGTTGAGGATCAGCGCGGCCACGATGATGTCGGCGGACGCGTCGTTGATCTCGTCGGCGAGCTGCTGGAGTGCTTCCGGCAGCGGAGTACGGGAGCGCAGGCGGTCGACGAGGGCGTCGAGGTGTGGGCGCAGGACGGGTGCCGAGGCGCGGGCGGAGGCGGGGATGGCCTGTTCCAGGCCGACCGCGCCCGCGATGGTGTCGCGCAGCGACTCGGTCCAGGAGGCGAGGGCCTCCACGCGGCGCATGGCGGACTTCTCCTCGGAGGCGCCGCCGAAGAGCTTGTCCCAGAAGAAGACGAGGATGGCGGTCGCGGCACCGGCGACGGCCCACCGGGTGAGCAGCAGGACGACGATGCCGGCGCCGGCGGCGATGGAACCGCGGCGCCCTGCGAACCGTACGAGCTCGGCGGCCCGTTCGCTCGCCTTGTGCTTCTCGTGCTCGGGTTTGACGGGCAGTCCGCGGACCGCGACGGCGAACAGGGCGAGTCCGCCGCCGACGGCGATGCCGCACGCGAGCGCGTACAGGACGGTCGTGGAGAACAGCCCGCCCATGGAACCGAGCGAGTCGAGCGCTGCCAGGTTCATGGTCGGTTCGCTCACGGATGGTGCACGCATGATCGGTTCACCCCCAGTTCCCGCCGGGCAGGCGATAGCCGTACTGGATCAGGTCTTCGAGGCAGGCGAGGGGGGCGTGCGGCAGGACCCGGCCGTCCGGTGTCTCGGCGAACACCTCGCTGGACAGGACGCGCCCGTCGACGCCGTTGACCTCCCGGATGGAGGTGACCACGCGCTGGAGCCGGCCGCCGGACTCGAAGTTGTTGCGCCGCTGGACGAAGACGACGAAGTTCACGGCGCCCGCGACGAGCATCTGGCTGGCCTCGATGGGCAGGCGTTCGGTGGCCTGGAGCGCGTACGTGGAAATACGGTTGAAGACCTCGTGGGAGCTGTTGGCGTGGATCGTGGAGAGCGAGCCGTCGTTGCCCTGCGACATCGCGTTCAGCATGGTCACGATCTCGTCGCCGAGGACCTCACCGACGATGACGCGGGAGGGGTTCATACGCAGCGAGCGCCGGACCAGTTCCGCCATCGAGATCATGCCCTGGCCCTCGGAGTTGGGCAGCCGCTCCTCGAACGCCACGACGTTCGGGTGCAGGTCGGTGAAGGTGTCGAGGCCGAGTTCCAGGGCGCGTTCGACGGTGATGAGGCGCTCGTGCGGCGGGATCTCATTCGCGAGGGCGCGCAGGAGCGTCGTCTTGCCTGCGTTGGTCGCGCCCGCGATCATGATGTTCTTGCGGGCCCGGACCGCGCAGGCGAGGAAGTGTCCCACCTCGGGGGTGAGCGTTCCGTTGCCCACGAGATCCGACATGAAGACCTTGCCCATGCGCGCGCGGCGGATGGACAGGGCGGGCCTGCGGGTCACGTCCATGACGGCGGAGAGGCGCGAGCCGTCCGGCAGCCGCAGGTCGAGCTGCGGGTTGGCGGAGTCGAAGGGGCGGGAGGACAGGCCCGAGTACGCGCCGAGGATCTGGATCAGCTCGATGAGCTCCTCGTCGGTCTCGGCGACGGGATCGCCCCTGACCTCCTGGCCGTTCGCGTAGCCGACGAAGACCTGGTCGTACCCGTTGATGTCGATGTTCTCGACCTCGGGGTTGTCGAGGAGCGGCTGCAGCCGGCCGACGCCGAAGAGCGCGGCGTGCACGGCGGCCGCGTACTGCTCCTCGGTCTCGGCGTCCAGGGGCGTACGGCCGGAGTTGATCTCCGTCCGGGCGTGGTCCTCCAGGATCTGGGCTATGACTGCGCGGGCGTACTGCCGCTCGTCCTCGTTGGACATCGGCGTGACGCCGGAGACCTGGTCGAGGCGGCGCTGCTCGGAGATACGGTCACCGGCGTCCTGCCGGAACCGCTTGACCAGCTGGTGATCGACGGCGGTCATCGCCGGCCTCCCGCTGTCCCGCGCCGGTACGCGTCGGCGGTCCCGGTCCCGCTCTCACTCCCGTACGTCCCCGCTGTCATCGGCGGGCTCCGGCGGAGGGCGAGCCGTTGGGGCCGCCGGCCGGCACGGACCAGGCCGCGCCGAACTGCTGGTAGAGGTCCGAGGTCACCTTGCGGGCCGAGCGGATGAGCAGCGACTTGTCGAGCCGTCCACGCTTGCGGCCGGCCAACTGGTCGGCGCCCGTGGGGTCCTCGGCGACCGTGCCGACGACGCGGGCGCCGGTCTGCGCGGCCACCAGCATGTCGTTGACCTGGTGGACGATCTTGGCGGAGTCGCCCGGGTCGGCTATGAGGACGACGCCGATGAGAGGGGTGCCGAGCGCGGAGGCGCCACGCGGTCCGCCGTGCAGTTTGCCGGTGAGCGCGGCGGCCCGGTCGCGTACGCGGGCGATGGCCTCCGGCTCGGTGCGCGACACGAGCAGGACGAGCGCGGCCTGCGAGAACATCTCGACGGCCGGGGTGTCCCCGCTGATCCGTCCGCAGTCCGCTATGACGTCGGCGGGTGCGTGCTCGGAGTCGGCGAGCTGCGCGAAGGCACGGCCGAGGATGGGCCACAGACCCGCGAGCCCGGCCGCCTGCTCGGCGTTCCCGAGCCCGACGAGCACTTCGAGACCGCCGCTCAACGGCTGTACGTGGTCCCAGAGTTGATCCGGTACGAGGCCACGGCGGGCCGTGGCGGCGATGGAGAGCATGCCGGTGTTGGGGTTCAGCGGTCCGCCGTGCGCGGCGGCGCTGCGGTACACGAGGTCGCCGCCGGCCGGGTCGGTCTCGGCGAGCAGCACGCGACGCGGCCAGACCGCGGCGAGGGCGACGGCCGTCGTGGTGACGCCGGGGGAGCCTTTGTCCGCGGCGAGGGCGATGAGGGCCATGGTGTGTGTGACTCTCCGCCGCTAGTTGCCGGGGACCTTGACGAGGGCGACCTGGTTCGCCGCGGCGGCGCGGGCCAGCGCGGCGGCATCGCTCTCGTCGACGGTCACGGTGTACCGCTTGTTGGTGCTGCTGATGGTGGAGTCGCTGTTGACCGACGGCACCTTGCTGACGCGGGCGTTCTCGACGATCGGCGTGTCGGCGCCGCCCGCGGAGCCGGTGGAACCGGAGCTCGTCTCGTCGTCGGAGTTGGAGTTGGAGGAGCCGGTGTTGCCGACCTGGTAGGCGGCGACCAGGTCGCCCACGTCCAGGCCTTCCGGGTACTGCCCCTCCTTGAGGGAGAGACCGACGACGGCCTTGCCGTCCGGGACGCCGCTCTCGGCGGCGAACATCTCACCGATGACGAGGGTGCCCTTGTAGATGGTGGACTTGGCCTTGAGCTTCTGCAGGGCCTTGAGCTGAGCCCACTTGACGTAGTTGACCCCGGCGTCGTCGGCGACCAGGACCGAGCCCACGTTGTCCCCGACGGACTCACCGGCCTTGATGTCGCCGGTCACCTGGACGACCTCGACACGGTCGCCGGCGCGCAGCACCAGCATGGTCGCCCCGAGTGCGCCCACGAGGATCAGCAGCACCGCGAGCGCGGCCAGCGCCGGTTTGCGCTCGCGAGGCGGCGAGGGAAGTCGCTCCCCCATCGTCGGCTGAACCGGCGCGGAGGAACGGTTGTTGCCCGCCCCCGTACGCTCTTGGATCTTCACGCAACCGCTCCCCGTACACCCAAGAAGATTTCGTCATTGCAGGACACACGCGCGCCAGCCCTCAGGCCCAGGGCCCAGGACTCTCATCCAGGACACTTGGCACACTTGCCCCGCACCGGACGTACCGCCCGACCTGGTCGAATAGCCACGGCCGGAACACGTGTCAAGCCACCGCACCGTATCAGCAGCGCATAAGCCCCTCAAGGCACGCCCACGCCTGCGAACCCCACACTGCCCGACGTTATCCACGCGCAATGCGGGGCGTTCGGTTCCCGGTGGGGAAAGGGGCTGCGTACGAGGCTACGGCTGTGCACCAGCGAATCATCTGCCTCTACCGCGGCGGGCGTTGGTCACGCTGCGTCCACCGACCCTGCACGACACGCTCACGGGAGGCGGGAAAGTGAAGGTGCCTCGTCAGAAACCCCACGGGTCGGGGTGCGGGCTGAGAGACCGGTCTTCGGACCGGACGAGCCGGGACAGCCCTTAGATCCCGGCTTCCAGTTCGCGTTCCAGAAGCGACAGGAATCCGGCCAGATCCGAGGCGACGACCTCGGGTGGGATCGGTCCTGACGTGTAGACGTCCCCCTCGACCCGCGAAGGGGGCAGCCGGTACACGGTCGACCCGTCGGTGGCGCTCAGAGCGAACAGTGACCCTCCACCGTCGGATCCGAAGACGACTACGGAGTCCTCCCGCGAGCCGGCGATCCGCGTCGGAAGGTCCCCCCGCAACCCGGCCACGGTCCGGCCTTCCGGATGTACGAAGAACCCCGAGTCCACGTCCGGAAGGCTGACCTGCTCCACATGCCGGTACAACGTGATCAGATCATCGGGTACGCCCTCTACGCCCTCTACGCCTGAGACCTCCGCGGAGCCCGAACTCGCGGTACGCGCCACGTAGTTCTCGTCCGGCGGATACCCGAACTTGGACGTGAACTGCTCCATGAAGGTGGAGCTCAGCGCGTCCATGCGCCCGGCCCACTCACCGATCCACTCACCAGTAATAGTCACGGAATCCCTCGTCGATCGTCCGGGCGAAACTCTCGATCTCGGTCCTCGTCGCGTTCGGGTTCGCGGCTCGGAAGTCTGCCCAGTGGTTGGTTATGTCCTGATGGTGATTGGTTGTGCGTCCTCCCGACCTGCTGCCGAGAATTCCTCGCATGTTCGACGGATGGTCGAAATCGAAGTCGGCGAAATCGGGATGTCCACGATACTCCTGCGGTATCGCGTGATGAGCGTCCCAGTCGGCAGGCAGTCGCTGTCTGCCGTCGCGGTGGAGTGACGCCTGGAACCGGCCGCGGTAATTGTCCAGCCGAATGGTCGGGAAATCCGGGTCCATCCCTTCTGGGACACAATCGTCCGGAGCGAGGCCCAGCGGATCGGATGTCTGCTGAGGGGCGGCCACGTACCCGTGCTGGTTCGGCGCCGCTTCGAGGCCGAGCGGGTCAGGCGATAGGTAACGGCCCGTCTCGGGGTCGTAGTGCCGGTGGTAGTTGTAGTGGTGGCCCGTCTCGGCGTCGGCGTACTGGCCGGGAAAGCGCAGAGGGCAGTCGACCGCGCCGGACTCCGCCGGTGCCGGGCCGCCCCGGAGGCCCGCTCCCCACACCGTGGCGAGCCGGCGCCAGGCGATGTCGCCGTCCTCGTCGACGAGT
Source organism: Streptomyces aurantiacus (assembly GCF_001418335.1). Classification (GTDB taxonomy): domain Bacteria; phylum Actinomycetota; class Actinomycetes; order Streptomycetales; family Streptomycetaceae; genus Streptomyces; species Streptomyces aurantiacus. Next base: position 55,751 of record NZ_LIPP01000037.1, read on the forward strand.
TCCATGGGTGTGCCGACCAGGTCCGCGACGATGGCGTAGAAGCGGGCGTCGGTGTCGCCGTCCCCGACCGTCTGGGCGACCGGCCGATGACTCCCCGGGGTGTAGTCCCAGGTCTGGACCCGCCCCGCGTCGTCGACCTGTTCGGCGACCCGCGTGCCGTCCCAACTGAACAGGATCTCCTGGAGGGTTTTGCCGTTCTCGGCCACGTGTCGTTTGGCGATTCTGCGACCGACGGGATCGTAGAGATAGCTCCACCGCTGTCCTTCCGGCGTCACCGTGCCGATGAGCCGGTCTTCCGCGTTCCAGGTGTATGTCCACGTCCGGCGCCGGCCGTTGAGCAGGCGGCGGGTCTTCCGCACCAGTCGGCCCTGGGCGTCGTGCTCGTAGATCGTGCGGCCCGCGCGCCGGATCAGGGTGCCCGTGAACTCCCGGGCCCCGTCCGTCGCGCCGTCGGCCGGTGTGTCCGCGTGGGTGACGTTCCCTGTGCCGTCATAGGCGTACCGCTCGGTCCAGTCCTGGGCGACGACTGCGGTCACGCGGCCGTCGGGCTCGGAGTCGAAGCGGCGGGTTCCGGCCAGCCGGTCGGTGATCCCGGCGAGGCGCCCGTCCACCTCGTAGGTGAAGACTCGTTCCTGAAGGAGCTCGGCCACACTGTCCGGGTGTGCCTCGACGGTCTGGCTGATGAGCCGGTCGACCGAGTCCCATGTCTGGGTGAGGGCGAACGTGTCACCGAGGCGCCTGTCGGTCTCGCGGCCGAGGACGTCGTGGCCGAAGGACAGTGTCCGCCCGGCCGTCTCCAGGGAGACGGGCAGGTCGGCGTCGTCGTAGGACCAGGTGGAGACGTGTCCGGTAGGTGTGGTCCGGGACACACGCCGACCGATCGCGTCGTACAGGTACCTCGTGCTGCGGCCGTTCACCCGCTCCGTGACGACGCGGCCCAACGCATCCCGTTCGATGCGGAGTTCACAGTCCGTGCCGGCCGAGTGGGTCACCGAGTGGATCAGTCGGCCGACGGCGTCGTACGCGTAGGCAGTCGGGCCGTCGGCGGTCTCCAGCAATGTGGTCCGCCCCATGGCGTCGCGGGTGAACCGGACCGTCTCGCTGCTCGCGTTGGTTCGCGAAGCCAGTTTTCCCGTGGCGTCGTGGGAGTACTCGACCGGCCGGCCGTTGAAGTCGGCCTCGGACACCAGTCGCCCGCCCGCGTCATAGGCGTAGGTCCAGGAGAGCCCCTGCGGATCGGTGACGCGGGTGAGCCGCCGCTCCGTGTCGTACGTAAAGGCGTAGGTTTTGCCGTCGAGACCGGTGCGTACGCTCGGCAGGTCGAAGGAGCCGGTCGCGAAGCGTGTGGCGCGCCCGGCGGCATCGGTGTGGTCCACGAGGTTTCCCTCGCCGTCCCACGTCCATCGCTCGCGACGCCCGTCGTGTGTCGTGCGCCAGAGCAGTCTGCCCTCGGCGGACCAACCCATGTGGATCGCACGGCCCAGGACGTCCTCGACCGTCTTGGGCCGCCCGAACGCGTCCCGCCGAATACGGGCGGAGTTGCCGAGCGGATCGGCGGCGGAGACCACCAGCCCCGCCGCATCGGACCCGAAACGGCGGGTACGGCCCAAGGGGTCGACGACCTCGGACGGTCGCCCCTGCTCGTCGTAGGTGTACGTGGTCGAGGCACCGGCAGGGTCGGTGGTGGCGATCCGGTTGCCCCGCGCGTCGTAGTCGTGCCGCCACACGGCGCCGTCGGCGTCGACGACCACAGTGGGTTGGTGCCACTCGTTGTACTCAGCCGTTTCGATCGTGCCGTCGGGGTGGTGGATGGCGAGGGGATCACCGGCGTCGTCGTAGGCGAAGCGCGTGACGTTCCCCAGCGGATCGGTGCTGGAGAGAAGCCGGTTGTGCCGGTCCCACTCGCTGAGTGTGGTGGCGCCGAGCTGGTTGGTGACGGCCGTGCGTTGGAGGAGTTCGTTGTACGAGTGTGTGGTCGTATGCCCGAGGGAGTTGGTGTAACGCGTTTCCCGGCGCTCGGTGTCGTACTCGATGGTGCAGTTGAGGATGCCGTCGATGCCCTCGCCGCGGACGCAGCGGTCCTGGTCGTCGTACGTGAAGCGGTACCAGGAGTTGTTGCGGTCGGTCCAGGAGGTGACGCGTGCGTGGTCGTCGTAGGTCAGCTGGAGTGGCAGCCCGGAGGAGTTGCGGATCTCGGTGAGGTCACCGTCGTGGTATCCGTAGCGCAGCAGGGTGCTGCCGTCCGGGCCGTCCTCGGGGTTGCGCAGCCGCAGCCGGGAGACACGACCGTCTTCGATGTCGATGTCGACGTGGTAACCACCTGAGTGCCGGACGGCCACGGGTGATCCGTCGTCGGCCCGGTCGAACTCGATGCGATGACCGTTGCGATCCGACAGCGCGGCCAGCGGCAGGGTGAACGCCTCGTCCATGGCCGAGGGCGTCCCAGCAGGGGCGAACTCCCGGACGTGACCCGTCCACGGATCGGTGATGCGGATGGGGGCGCCGGGGTCTCCGTCCCAGTCCAGCGGCCAGCGCGGCCCTTCGACCGGTAGCACCGAAGTACCTGGCGACGGTACGGGATAAACCAGGATCATGCCGTCTTCGGTCGCGAACAGAGCGCCTTCGGCATCGAGTTCCAGACGCTCGTCGAGCGTGGAGGCCCAGGACGGTCCGAACCAGCGGCCCCACCGATAGGTCGACAGGTGCGTACGCCGGAGAACCAGTGGGAGGAGACCGGGCAGCACCACATCGGTCTGCTCCATGAGCATTTCGCCGGAGACCATGTCGATCGGGTCGCCGCCTTTGCAACGCCCCTTCGCAGGCTTGCTCTTCGCGAGTGCGTCGTCCCCACCACGACGCAGCCCCTTCGCAAGGCCTTTGGCCATGCCTTTGAGGCCCAGCTTGCCAAGGCCCTTGAGGCCTTTGGCGAGACCGCCGAGGGTGGTCAGCCCCTTCATGCCGGGTATGCAGTCAAGGGCGGCGAAAGCCACATCCCACAGGGACGCCTGGCCCTTCATATATTTGTTGAGGGTGTCGGCGAGAACGACGAGCGCGGCGATCAGCACGATGGCGCCGAGGATCGGCCCCCCGATGATCAACGCGATGATGCCGAGGACGGCGACGACGACCTTGCAGACGGCGACGATGGTGTCCCAGTTGTCGACGAACCAGTCCCCGACCTCCTCGTACCACTTACGGTTCTGAATCCCCGCGTCGGAGGCTTCGTCGAGCTTGCGCTTCGCCTCGCCGGCGGCCTCCTCACGCATGGTGCGCGCGTCGCCGGCCATCTTCTTCGCCGCGTCGAGGGCGTTCTGCGCGGACGTCACATCCGACTGAGCGGACGTATGGGCGTCCTTGGCACTCTGCGCATCCCGGGTCGCCGCACGGACCTTCGCCTCGTCCGGCTTCTCGACATCCTTGCCACCGGTCGGATCGTCCTTGTACTTGTCCGACTCCTTGTTGGCCCGGCTCACCCACGAATCGGCCGACGACAACCGCGACTTGGCGGACGACAGATCCGCCTGCGCCTCACGCCCCTTCGCCAGCGCCTTGTCGGCCAGCGCCTGAGCACGCTCCAGCTTCGGCCAGTACGCGGCCAGCGCATCCCCGGCCAGGTCGTACGACTTCTTCAGCTTCTTGAGATCCTTCGGAACCCCGGAGAACTCGTCCCGGAACACCTCAGCGGTCTTGCCCACCATCGTCAGGACGGCATCCTCCTCCGCCATCCCCTTCACCAGACGCAGGGCATCCTGCACGTCATCGGCAAAGTCATGCAGGCTCTTGGCGAGGGACTTCACCCGGACCGGATCCCCCGGCGTCGGATCCTTCTCCAGATCCAGCACATGCCAGTCCGTCGGCCGAAAACCCGCCACCACGCAACCCCCGTCACGCCAACCTCGTCACCCACACGTACGCACAAGTGAAGTTACTGGTTACGGACGTTCGATGGAAAGGTCACAAGAGCAACGAAGGTGGCGAGGACAGGTCGACGTCACTTCAGGTCCCAGCCGGCCAGTACGGCTACGGATGCGGTGGCCGCCGTGATCTCGTCAGGTACGGGGTGCGCCTCATGCGCGGGTGGGTTCGGGGGGATCTGCCTACGCGTATGGGTTCGGCGAAGATTCTGGATGGGGACTCGGAAAATCTTCGGGGAAGAACTCGATGCGTAGGGCTGCGGCGCGTGAGGCGATATCGAGGTTTTCGTTCTCTGCGCCGTCTGAGAAGATCCAGAGAAATTCGTCAAATGGCTCATCCGTCGTCTCGTCCGCCCTGTTCGCCCTGTTCGCCCTTCAGGGTCCAGACCGGCGAGTCCTTGGACGGCAGTGGGTGGATCGACAGCTTGGTGAAGTCGATGGCCGCGTCGTCGTCCGCATCGCCCGTCGGGAGGCGACCCTCTTCGTCGCGCTGATAGTACGCGCCATAGGCCCAGAATTCGGGTAGCTCATGACACATGAGATCGGGGTATGCGGAGACCTCCATTTCTCCGTATCGTTCATTGATCCTCGCCACCGCCTCTGCGCGGGAAATACCGAAACGCTCCACCATTTCGCTCGCCATCTCACGAAAATAATCGAGCATTCCTTCGTCAAGCTGCAAAACAAATTCTGCCGTCACGATGTCGGAGGTCCTACTCGTCTATGAATTGAATTACTGAAGAGCTCGGCTGCCCGGTCTCCGAATATGGCGATCTGATGCCCGTCGAAGACGGCATCCTTACCCTTCAGGAAGGGCCCCGGGTTCATCAGCATCGGACCTTCGACCAGGTCGAAGTTGTGACCGGCGCCTCCCTGTCGATGATGCCTGATGAAGGACGCGAGATCATCACTCGGACCGTTGAATATCCTGCTACTCAAATTGTCCAGCTCCGCCCGGGGAACTCGGAAATGGATAACAGCAGGAACATCGCCATTACGTAGAGCGAGCCTCTTGGCCCAAGTAAGGGCCTGTCCTGGATCATTGGTCACATAGAAACCCCTACCGAAGTCCATCTTACGCGTGGAAGCAGAGACATCGATTCCGTTACGCATGATGTTGTCGGCGTGCTGCCCGATCGTCCCGTGATAGAGGTCCACCATGCACGGAGCCTTGAGCCCCAGCGGATCTGTCCACTGCAACGGGTTCTTCACATACGCGTGCTGGTTCGGTGCCGGCGTACGCCCCAGGGGATCAGGGCTCAAATAGCGTGCGGTGCCGGGCTCGTAGTAGCGGTGATGGTTGTAGTGCAGCCCGGTTTCCGTGTCGAAATACTGGCCCGGAAAACGCAAGGGACAGTCGACGAGCCTGTCACCACCGGCCGGTCCGGCCGGCACACCCCACAGCGTCGACGACTGCCGCCAGACGACACCCCCGTCCTCGTCGACCAGTTCCGTCGGCGTCCCGATGAGGTCGGTGACGATCGCGTAGAAGCGCTCGTCGATCTCTTCCTGCGGCGCACGAGGTCCGCAGCCGCGGACCCGCTGGCCGACCGGTGTGGTTCCGCTGTCCCAGTCCCACGACGTACTGACAACGCCGTCCGTCTGCTCCGCCAGCCGGTCACCGTCCCAGAAGAACGTGACCTGCTCGTCAACGGTCGTGCCGTCGTCGCCGAGCAGTTGCTTCGCCACACGTCTGCCGAGCGGATCGTAGACGTAATGCCAGTGACTGCCGTCCGGCGTACGGACGTCCGTGAGCTGGTCCTCGGCGTTCCACACGTACCGCCACTCACGCCTGCCGCCGGACAGCAGCTTCGTGACCCGCCGGACCACCCGCCCCTGACCGTCGTGCCGGTAGAACGTACGGCCCGCCCGGTCGATGAGGGTGCCCGAATACGTCCGGTCCCCAGGTCCCGCCTCGCCGTCGTCGCCCACCGGCGCCGACGTGCCGAAGCCCGTGAGATTGCCGAGGCCGTCGTACCGATACGTCTCGTCCCAGCCGACGCCGCCCCGTGCCGCCGTCACTCGTCCAGCCCGGTCGAGTTCGAAGGAACGCTCGCCGAGCCGCAGGTCGGACACCCCGACAAGGCCGCCGTCGACACCGTGCCGGTAGGTACGCCGCAGTACTTCGCCCGAGCCCGCCGACCTCAGCTGCTGCGTCGTCCGCAGGCGGTCCGCGTCCCAGTCGTACGTCAGACGCGCCGCATCGCCGAGTGTCCGTTCGATCTCCCGTCCCACGACGTCGTACTGGAAGGTGATGTCATGCTGTCCGAGCCGCTGCGTCAGCGAACGGCTCTCGGGCTCGTACGTCCAGTTCGTGACCGCGCCACTCGGCGTCCTGCGGGAAGTGCGACGCCCAGTGATGTCGTACTCGGTGCGGACCTCCTGTCCGTTCCACCGCTCCCCCAGGATTCGTCCCGTCGCATCGCGCTCGATACCGAGGGCGACCTCGGTGTTCTGTGCCTGGGTGAGCCTGCCGAGCGGATCGTAGGTGTACGTCGTCGTCGCGCCGTCAGCGTCCATGGTCACGACGTTGCCGAGCAAGTCGTGGCCGAACGCCGTGGTCTGTCCTGCTCCGTTGACACGCTCGACCAGTCGGCCCACGGCGTCGTAACGGTAGGTCAGTCTGCGGCCGTTGAAGTCCGTCTCGGCTGACAACCGGCCCACTGGGTCGTACTCGTAGTGCCAGACCTGCCCTGCGCCGTTGGTGACGCTCCGCAGCCGAAGCTCGGTGTCGTACTCGAAGCGCTCCAGCGTCCCGTCCTCGTTCTCGCGCAAGGAGCAGAGATCGAAGTGGGTGTTCTGGTACGTGGTCCGGCGGCCGGCCGACGACGAGTACTGAAGGGGATTGCCCTCCGCGTCGTACGACCAGCGCTCGGTGATCCCGTTCGGAAGCTCACGCCAGGAGATCTGACCCTCGACCGTCCATCCGACCCGGGTGACTGCCCCGAGCGGGTCGGTGAGTTCGTTGATCCGGCCGAAGGCGTCCCGCACGAAGGAACTCTTCGCGCCCAACGCATCCTTCGTGCCGACGACCAGGCCGGCCTCGTCGTTCACGACCGTCTGCTGACGGTGGCCGAGCGGGTCCAGGGCGCCGGTGAGACCGCCGCGCTCGTCGAACGTGAAGGAAGTCGTGGCACCGAGCGGGTCGACGACTGCCACCCGGTTGCCACACTCGTCGTAGACCGACTCCCATGAAGTGCCGTCCGGCTGCGTCACCTTGGTGATCAGACCGAGTTCGTTGTACTCGGTGAGGATGACGCCACCGTCGGGGCGGACGACCTCCGTGACATTGCCTGCCACATCATGGGCGTAATGCGTCGTGCGCCCGAGCGGATCGGTCAGAGCGGTCAACCGGCCGCGATCGTCCCAGGTACGCGTCGTGATGTGACCGAGTGGGTCGGTCTCACTGACGGGCCGGTACGCCGCGTCGAAGCTGTACGCAAGGGAATGTCCGAGGGAGTCGGTCGCGACCGTGGTATGCGTTTCGTCGTCGTACGCGTAGGAGTAGGCGAGGACGCCGTCAGCGCCGCCCGAGCGAACACACCGGTCGGCGTCGTCGTACGCGTAGCGGTACCAGCCGCCTTCTCTGCTCTGCCAGCCCGTGATCCGCTGCCGGTCGTCGTAGCTGTAGTGCTGGGGCACCGCGGAAGAATCGCTCACACCGGTGAGGCGGCCCTGCTCGTCGTACTCGTAGGTCGTGAGGCACGGCTGCCCGGGAGCGCTGAGCAGGGTGATGGCGGTGACGCGGTCCGAATCCGTGGTGACGCCGAGTCGATAGCCGCCGTGGTGAACCAGTTCTTTCGGGGAGCCGTCGGGGGCGTACCGGATATCGATGGTGTTGCCGTTGCGGTCTTCGACACCGGCCATCAGCAGTTCGTCCGGCCGGCCGTTCGGTACCCGCTTGAAACGCAGTGTCGTGCCGTTGTCCCGTTGCCACACGGTGATCTCGCCGTCGGGGGTGCCGTCCCAGCTCAACGGCCAGCTGGGGCCGACTATCGGCTGCGCCGGCTCGTCCGCTTCCGGGATGGAGTAGTACAGCACCGTGCCGTCGTCCGCGATGAATCGGATGCCCTCTTCATCGATCAGCAGGTGCTGGTCCAAGGTCGAGATCCACTCGGCGCCGAACCAGCGTCCGGCTCTCACTCCGGTCCGGTGGCTGCGTTCGACGACGAGCGGCAGAACGCCGGGCAACGAGACATCCGGTATCGACATCACCAGCTGGCCGGTGGCCATGTCGATCGGATCACCGCAGGTGAAGAGGTTCTTCATCTGACGTCCGAGACCCTGCATCCGCGGACCGAGACCCTTGAGCCCCATGGCCATGCCTTTGAGGCCCATCTTGCCAAGGCCCTTGAGGCCTTTGGCGAGCCCGCCGAGGGTGGTCAGCCCCTTCATGCCGGGTATGCAGTCAAGGGCGGCGAACGCCACATCCCACAGGGACGCCTGGCCCTTCATATATTTGTTGAGGGTGTCGGCGAGAACGACGAGCGCGGCGATCAGCACGATGGCGCCGAGGATCGGCCCCCCGATGATCAACGCGATGATGCCAAGGACAGCAACGACGACCTTGCACACGGCGACGATGGTGTCCCAGTTGTCGACGAACCAGTCCCCGACCTCCTCGTACCACTTACGGTTCTGAATCCCCGCGTCGGAAGCTTCGTCGAGCTTCCGCTTGGCCTCGCCGGCGGCCTCCTCACGCATCGCGCGAGCATCGCCGGCCATCTTCTTCGCCGCGTCCAGCGCACTCTGGGCCGTGGTCACATCCGACTGGGCGGAAGTGTGGGCGTCCTTGGCGCTCTGCGCGTCCCGGGTCGCCGCCCGGACCTTGGCCTCGTCCGGCTTCTCGACGTCCTTGCCGCCGGTTGGATCGTCCTTGTACTTGTCCGCTTCCTTGTTGGCCCGGGTCACCCAGGAATCGGCGGAGGACAGACGGGACTTGGCGGAGGAGAGATCGGCCTGCGCCTCACGGCCCTTCACGAGGGCCTTGTCGGCCAGAGCCTGTGCACGCTCCAGCTTCGGCCAGTACCCGGCCAGCGCATCCCCGGCCAGGTCGTACGACTTCTTCAGCTTCTTGAGATCCTTCGGAACCCCGGAGAACTCGTCCCGGAACACCTCAGCGGTCTTGCCCACCATCGTCAGGACGGCATCCTCCTCCGCCATCCCCTTCACCAGACGCAGGGCATCCTGCACGTCATCGGCAAAGTCATGCAGGCTCTTCGCCAGAGACTTCACCCGGACCGGATCCCCCGGCGTCGGATCCTTCTCCAGATCCAGCACATGCCAGTCCGTCGGCCGATAACCCGCCACGCCGCAACCCCCGTCACGCCAACCTCGTCAACCTCACGTACGCACAAGTGAAGTTACTGGTTACGGATGTTCGATGGAAAGGTCACGAGGGCAGTGGAGGTGGTGAGGGCGGCCGTGTCATCACGGCCCCGCTCCGCCGTCCTACTCCGCGAAACGGAACGTCGACGTGATCGCGTCGAAGATGTCGAAGAACGAGTCCGCGAGGTCGAGCACCTGGCTGCTCCCGGCGACGAGGGCGACCTTGCCCTCCTGCCCGGGCACGGGAACGAACGTCTGCATCAGTACGGCACGGATGGTGCGCTTGAGAGCGTCATCGGGTACGGGGATGTCCTCGATGCCGTACGTACGCGCGGCCGGGCCGACGCCAGGGATGTCGACCGTCGTGACCTTGCGCCACGCGTCGCCCTCCTTCTTGGCCTCTCGCACGGCGAGTTGGCCGGCCATGACCTGAGGGTCGGTGGAGAGGGGCTCGCCGTCCTTGGTACGCCCCCCGACCAGGGAGACGGTGATCGACCCGGTGATCGGCGTGTCGCCGCCGAAGCTCTCGGCCATGCAGCCGCAGTACAGCGCGCCCGACTTCCAGGCATCCGCCGCGGCCTTCTGCAGGAAGGCGGCGTACGTGTCCTTGTACTTCGCCAAGTCAGGTTGCTGTCGCACTCGTTCGGCGACCATGCGGCGGATCGAGTCGTTTCGCGACTCGGGCCGCACATCGAACTCCCACCACGACTCCGGCACCTTGATCCGAAAGCCACCGCGCTCGATGGTGAGCGTTTCCATGTAGCGGGCCATGTTGGCTGCTCTCCCCCGGTTCCGGCCGTTTCGACGGGGACGATCGTCCCATAGGACGTGCGTACGAACCTACGCGTCGCGGGTTCGTACGCGCAGCTCCGCATCCGCACAGCTGCACGAAGCGGATCGGAGGATGTCGTGGGGAGCGGAGAGGCAGCATGGCATGCCTATTTTCTGCCCGCGCGTGGTGAACGCGAACTTCTACGGCTCCTGGCCGTCATCTGTCGTCTCGGGGTACGCGCCGAAGGTGCCCTTCGCGGGGAGGGTGACGACGAGTCCGCGTTCGCGGAGTTCGCGGACAGCTCGGCGGGCGGTCAGGTAAGCGACCCCGTACTCCGTACCGAGGTCCCGCTCCCCCGCCAACCGCGCCCCTGGCTGCAAGTCCCCCGACGCGATCCGGGCAGCGATGTGGTCAGCCACCTGCATATAGACGTACGCGATCTTGTTCGGATCGATCGGTGAATCGCCTGTGTCTGCTGCCATGACTACCACCGTAAAACAGCACTGAGCTGCAGTAATAGTCCTAAAGCTGCAGACTGCTATGCACTGACATGCGCAGCAATGTAGGCTCACAACGTGAAATACCCCGGCGACGGCGGTAACCGTCCCGGGGCATGGCCAACGCTTACAAGGAGCGTCAACATGCTGGACCTTACCCTCCGTCTCCTCGCCAAGGTGCTGAATGTGTGCACCCCTCGCCCGCGCGGCCGTCACCGCCTGGGAGCACTCCCACCACTCCGGTTCACACCGGTCCCGCCGCCCCGTTTCGGCTCGCTCCGCGGCGGCCTCGTACCGGAACACCGCCGCCAGCGGGAACGACGCCGCGCTCCGTACCTCGCGACGGTCGGCGTCGACGTCGGCCCGGACCGCATCCCCGGCGTTCCGGTGACGGCCCGATGACGCGCCCGGCCGTGCGGATGTGCGCCCGCTGCCACCGCACGACGAGCAACCCGGTCCTGGTCCACGAGGTGCACGCGGCGACGGGCCCCGGCTTCAACGTCTACGCGTGCCCCGGGTGCGCCGACCAGTACCCGCCCATGACGGACGTACTGGACCTCCTGGAAACACCTCGCCGCCGCTCCCGCCTCACCCTGCGGGTCTACACGGTCGACACGCAGGGCACCGTGACCGGGGAACGGGGAGCGATCGAAGTCCGGACCGACAGCTGGGCCACCCCGTTGCCGCAGACGTCGGCGTATCCACCGTGCGGGTGCCCACGTTGCCGGGCGCCGGAGCGCAGCAGGGTTCAGTAGAACCGAGGCCCCTCGGGCCCCGGACGCGCGTCGGCGTCTGGGGCCCGAGGCATGTCCGGCGCCACTGCGTACTCAGACACGATCGGGTCACTTGCGCCATCGACTTGCCCCAGTTCCTCCACGTCCGACCGGCCATGTAAGGAAGTTCGCGGTAGCGAAACCGTCAGCCTCGCGGATACCGTCGCATCTCTCGAATGCGTCCAAATCTCACGGGGGTTCACTGTGAAGCGCCGCTCTTTGCCCGTTACCGCCGCGCTCGCCGCGACCGCAGCCCTGCTGCTCACGGCGTGTGGCGGTGGGGACGACAAGCCCAGCGACAACGACAAGATCGCCGGCGCCGACCAGGGCTCGAAGAAGCCGACGAAATCGGCGGAGCCGGCGGGAGCGTCGCAGGACAAGCCGGACGGTGTGGACGTGTCCCTGCCCAAGGACATGAACCTGGTCTTCGACTGGGACAAGCCGAAGGCGAAGAACGAGGCGGCGGCGATGGATGACGCCGCGAACTTCTTCCGTGCCATCTACCGGGGCGTCGACAAGCGCACAATCAAAGAAGCGGCCGTGACCACCTACGCCACCGGCGAGGGTTTGCGTTACGCGCAGGTACAGATCGGCGACAGGCTCGACGGCGACTGGACGGCCACTGGCACCCGGCGTTACTACGACGTCTCCACCCGGTCCGCCTCGAACGGCAAGTCCGTGGAGGTCGCGTTCTGCTCGGACGCGAGCAAGTTCTACGGCAAAGAGATCAAAACAGGGAAGGTCCTGAAGACCGAACCCAGCCCCAGGGACTTCAGCCTTTTCAAGGTCATCATGGTCAAGTTCCCCACGGGCGACGATCTGTGGCAGGCATCCAAGGTGTTCGTCGAGGAGAAGGCGGCGAAGTGCCAGTGAACGCAATACGGTGTATGCCTCTCAGCATCAGCACTGCTGCACTGACGCTGACCCTCGGCACCCTCATCCTCGCGGCACCGGCCCATGCGGGCGAGGACCCTGCCGATGGCCACGGTGCCAGCACCGACCAAAAGGGCGGCAGCGACGACGACGGCATCTACGCCGCGGCCAGCGTCCAGTACTCCGGAGCCGTGACAAAGAGCGGCGGCGCCGGGAACGTAGCCTCTTCCGACGTCAACTGGACACCGCCGTCCTGCTGGTACGCCCCCTACCTCGGCGCCAAGGACTTCAAGAAGAAGATGTCCGGCACCATCGAATCGTATAAGAACAACCCCGACATCACCGGTTCGGCGGGCTCGGCGGTCGGTGAGATGGAGCGCCACTACGAGGACGACTACGGCTGGACCGACACCCCCGGTTACAAGGACTACAACGTCGACAAGGACGGCGAGGGGATGTTCTGGGCCGGTGTCGAGAACCCGAACGAGCCGGACTACCTCAAGCGGACCTCGTGCTCCGACCTGCCCTTCTGGGTCGACAACGGCGAGGCCCCGCCGCCGCAGTACGAGGAGGCCATCACCTCGGAGATGCTGGCGGCTCTCGCGTACCAGCACATGGAACTGCCCGGAACCAAGGTGACTCTGGCTCCCGAGGCGATCACCAAGGTGAACCTGCCGACCTGGGCGTGGCTGGACAAGGCCGTGTTCGACGAGGTCCAGGCGACGGCGGCCATCAACGTGCCCGGGTTCAACATCCAGGCGACGACAACCGCGAAGCCCAAGTCCCTGACGCTCAGCCCGGGTACGGCGGACGCGACGACGATCCCCGCCGACGGCGGGTGCCCCATCGTGGACGGCAGGATCGGTGAGCCGTACGCCAAGGGGAAGGCCGGGGAGACGCCTCCCTGTGGCATCGTCTACCGCCGTTCGTCCGGCGGCGAAACATTCCCACTCAAGGCGGCACTGACCTGGGAGATCAGCTGGACGGGCACGGGCCAGGCGGGAGCGGTCGACATGCCGGACGGCACGATCGAGGCGGTCCAGAACATCACGGTCGAGGAGATCCAGTCGGTCAACCGCTGACCACCCTTCTCCTTCCACCACCCTCCGGCCGATTCCCCCACCCTCAAACACTCAGAAAGCCCGGACCACACCATGAGTGACCTGCGCCTTGAGGACACCGTTTTCGAGGACCTGAAGAAGACCTTCGCGACGATCAGCGACCGGATGGACAAGGCACGCCGCACGCTCCGCGGAACCGACGGCTCCTCGGTCGGCGAGAGCGGACTCATCGAGGACGTGCACGAGTTCGCCGACGAATGGGGCTACGGAATCAAGCAGCTCGGCAAGCACACGCAGGGCGCCGTGAAGATGATCAACAAGATAGGTGAGGAGTTCGGCAAGCTCGACCACGACCTCGCCGAGTCCCTCAAGACGAAGACGAAGAAGAAGGGCAAGTAGACGTGGCCGGCAAGCGCCCCGGCTTCCCCCACATAGGCTGGGATCCGACGCCGGGAGACGTCGAGGACACCCGGGATCTGGCCAAGAAACTCGGGGGCCTGGCCGGCGATCTCGGCACCACCCTGCGCGAGTTGGAGCGGATCGAGGCCGGTGCCTGGAAGGGCAAGACCGCGGTTGCGTTCACCGAGTACGTGGGCAAGGACGTCACGCCACTCATCCGCAAGAGCCACGACTCCTTCGACAAGGCGTCGCGCGCCCTGCACCGGTGGGCGAACGAACTCCAGGACTTCCAGGACGAGGCGAACCGCCTGGAGAAGTCAGCGGGCGAGAAGCTGGAGGCCAGGGAGACGGCCCAGCAGAAGGCCGACGAGAAGGGCGACGGCAAGGGCAGCGAGGAACTCGGCAAGGCCTCCGGCGCGGTCGACGAGGTCACGGGCAAGGTCCACGACCTTGAGGACCGCTACAAGCGGGCCGCCGGAAGGATCAGCAAGGAACTCGACAGGGCCGGCGACATAGCCCCGGACGAGCCGGGCTTCTGGGACAAGCTGGGCAAGGGGATCGCGGACAGCTGGGACGCCACCGGCGACTGGCTCAAGGAGCACGCCGACCTGATCAAGACGATCGGCGACGTGCTCGGAGACATCACCGCGGTGCTCGGCATGCTGGCCATCGTCACGCTGCCGTTCCCGCCCCTCGCGGCCATCTTCGGCACGGCCGCACTCATCGGCGCGGGGCTCACGCTGGTAGCCCATGGCGTGGCCAAGGCCGCCGGCGCGGACGTGAGCTGGGCACAGCTCGGACTCGACGCGGTGGGGCTGCTGCCGGGCATCGGGATGTTCGGCAAGGGGATCAAGGTGGTCGGAGCGGCCAAGGCGGCGACCACGGCGGGCAAGCTGGGGGCGGGTTTTCGGTCAACCAAGATCGCCGGTAACACACGAGTCCTGTTGTCCTTCGGCGATGATTCCGCGGGCATCATCGGAGGGCTCGGCAAGCCTGGCTTGGTCAAGATCGGAGGCACGTCCGAACACGTCTACGAGGTCGCCCATGCAAGCAGCGGTCTGATGTCGCGCATGGGAGGCATCTCTGTCGCGGGTTATCACCAAGGCCAGTTGATCGGTTCCAAGGGGGCGAACCTCATCCCCGGGGTGGCCATCAATCCGTTCGGCGCCGGCGCCATGGCCGTCGACGCCGGCCTCAAAGTTGCGCCCAAGATCTACGGACATGTGGCTGGTGACTAATTCGGGACATCCGCCTCGGACAGCTGAGTGTTTGACACGGCGTGGCAAGGTGGCGTGCGAAAGCATTCCGGTCCCCCACCTATCGTCAGGGAGGATTTGCATCGACATGAATGTCTGGCAGCCCGATTCGGGCGAAACGCTTCTCACCCGCGCTCCGGTTGCCTTTGCCACGGGCGAGGCAATGCGTGTCAGTGGAATGCGATGGTTTCGTGACACTCAGCGCAACGACATTCAGGATGAACTGGTCGGGTGGCCCGCCGGACCGGAATACACTGCCCGTTCAACGGGCAGCACAGTCGCACGAAATACCGTCAAGGGTGCCGCAATCGCCGCGGGCGTCGCCGTCCTGGGCTTCCTTTCGTCTCACGGCGGCAATGTCGGAGGCACTCCGGGCACCGGTCACGGCACGAACACCTCGCACGACCATGCGGACGAGGTCGACGACTTCCCTGTCATGTGGGCGGCGCCGGGTACCATCGCCCGTACCCTGCCTTGGCAGCTGGACCCCGGCCGCTCCTCCGAGAAGCGTTACCGCACACACGCGGTGGTCACCGACCGTCGACTCGTGATCGTGGGATTCCCCAACGTCAAAGGCAACGACCGCCTCATTGACGACGAGTTCCTCTGGGAAATCCCCCGGTCCGCCATCACGAAAGTTGAACTGCGAAACTTCAAAATCGGCCACGACGCGAAGATTTTCTTTACGGATGGTTCATGGTGCAGGCTGGGCAGCGTGAGCCGGGAGAGACTGACCCGGTACCTGATCGAACCTCCTGACTTCATTCCACTGGCATCCCTCACAGCGGCGCAACGAAACACCGCAGAATCCTTTGCGTTGGCCCAGGCACCCGATTCCCAGCCGCCGCTGGTGAAGCGAAACCCGTGCGGCTGTTTCCGTATCGAGGTTCTGGCACCGAGCACAATCAACGCGCTCTTCGGCCACTCCGGCCTGGACACGGTCATGGATGAACAGGGCAACGAACTAGAACTCACGGAGTACCACCCGGAAGACTTCCTGTCCTGACACTCGCCGCACACGACCAGAATGGCCCGCCACTTCACATGAGTCCCGCCGCCGACTCCGCGAACACCCTGCACGTCAGCCCCGCCGACGGGACCCTCCCGCCCCTCTGGTTCCTCGCCCCGGAAGGCTTCTTCGCCCTCCCCATCGCCGCCACCGCCGAGGAACGCAGCGAACGCGCCCTGTCCTTCGTAAGGGAGTTGTACTCCCGGGGTGACGAAAGCATCTGGGAGCCCGCCGCTCCCTATTACGCGGCAGTGGCCGAGCTCATGGGGGACACCGGTGTCTCCTACGCCGCGATGGGTCTGTTCTCCACGGCGGAGGAGGAGACGGAAGAGACAGGGGCCGCAGACGGGGAAGTGGTCAGGCACGAACCTTCCGACGGCGTCGCCCAATGCGCCCTTTCCATAGCCATCGCCCCCACGGACCAGGCCGAACCCGATCCGGACGTCATCGCTCAGGGCATTCTCGCGACGCTCTCCAACGACCCGTACAACGACGCCATCTGGCTCGACCTGCCGTGCGGTCCGGCGGTCTCCTGCATCACGGTGCGCGAGTACAGCCTCGGTCCGGAAGTTACGGCAAGCGGCGAGGAGACGTCGCTCGTCACCGGTCAGATCCAGGTCCATGTCCCCTTCCCCACGGGCCCGTTCACTGCGGTCTTCACCCTTTACACGGCTTCCATGGACCAGTGGTCCGAGATCTACGGGTTGATGACCGCGGTCCTCCAGACGGTGTCCTTCGTGGATCCCATGGAGGAGCCGTCCGCGAACACGATCGCCTCTCCCAGTTCCTGACAAGATCTAGTGGAGGGCAGTCGGCTCCGCCGACGACGTGCGCAGAGTCGAAGCCAAGGCTCACGAAGACACCCGCCCGGTCAGCTCCGCCGCGCAGCCGCCCGACTCCTTCCCTTGCCCTTCTTGCGAAGCTTCCGTAGCCGCTGCCGCTCACGTGCGTTCCGCTTCTCCTCTCGCGAGTTCACCGCACGATGGACAGCCCACCCGACCAGCCCGGCTGTCAGAAGATGAGCGACAAGCGCGGTGCCCGAGCCCGGAATGTACGAGCAATGCTCCTCGGACGAAGGGCAGTTCTTCCCCGGCAGAGATCCCAACAGGTACATCAGCACCCCGAACGCCGTGCCCCAGCAGACCGTCATGCCCACGATGCGCGCCGCTCGATGCAACCGGGTCGTCTTCGTAGCCTGATCGCAGAACCACAGCCCAGCGAAACCGCCGAAGGCGGTGACCAGCCCGAAGGTGAACCCGAGCCCCCAGGCACCGCCCAGCCAGTCGAGCAGGGCAGGCGCCGTCTCCCGCACAAACCGCTTGCCGGTTCCGAGGATCCACAGTCCCACGGCGGCCATGCCCAGCAACACGAGCGCTCCGACCGCGAGCCCGACCCCCTCGCGAATCTGAAATTTTCCGTCAGTCTGTCCGGTCAACGGTGGCTCCCCCTGTCCCTCAGCCGACGCATAGACGGCATATTTGATGATTCGGTGAGTCTTCGACCACAAAGCCCGCACCAACACTTCACCCAAGTCGGCGCCGGTGGAGGGCCGACTTGCCGCTCGAACGCGTCAACCAGGGGAGCGCCATTCACCCGGTGAGGTCATTGCACTTTCGCTCCAGGCCCGCACTGGCGAGATCCCGCACCTCACAGATACCGTCGTCCCCGTTGCCGCCAAGCCTGCCACGTCCGCTCGGTACGGTGCAGGGCAACGGGAAGAGCAAGTCTCGCCGTCCCGCCAGCCGTTGCTACCGAACCAACTCACGTCACGGGGGTACGTTACCAATGGGGAAAGATGCCGACCTCAGGGTCAATGCCGAGCTGCTATCGGAATCCGAGTCCCGACTCAAGAATCTAAAGAGGGAATTCAACAACCTCGGGAACCGGGCCGACGATATGCACTCCCACTGGGGCAGTAGTGAGATCGCAGACTCCATGGACGAATTTGTGGACAACTGGGACGACTACCGAGCGAAAATGATCAATAGCATTGATACCGTGGGCAAGCTGGTCAAATCAACCATCGATGGATTCGGTGGACTGGACGGGGACTTGGCCAAAGGCTTGCAAGAGGGCAAGAAGAAGTAAACTCCTGCCCGTCGTGCGCCCGGACCTGCACCAGCGCACCAGCCGCGAACCGGATTCGGCAAGTTCAGCAAGGGGGAGACGCAACAGTGGCCGCACCAGCCAGAGTCAGGCCGCGTGAATGGCATCCGCTCGCAGAGTCCGACCCGGTCCCCGGGGATGCCGAAGAGATTCGCGCTGAAGTGAAGCACATGAAGGGCGTCGCGGAGTCGCTCCGTGAACAGTCCCGATTGCTGCGCGGAATCAGCGACGACGACGAGCTCAAGGGAAAGTTCGCCGCAAAGCTGAAGGATGAGTCAGGCGCCCTGGAGAAGCATCTGCGCGAGGTGGCCGGCCGCTACGAACGCGTACACGGTCATTTGAGCAACTGGGCCAATGACCTGGAGCACTACCAAGGCGAAGCCGACGCCGTTCTGCGCAAAGCCCAGGAGAAGCAGGACGAGGTCGACGCGGAGAAAGCCAAAAAAGGATCTGCGGACGACAAGGCAGCCAAGCCGTCCGAAAGCGGAACCGAGCAAGATCCACTGCAAGGATTCCGCGACCAGCTCGACCGCATCACAGGCGATCGCGACGAACGTGCGCGTCACTACGCCAAGAAGATCCGCGATCAACTCGACGACGTCATCGAAGACAGCTGGTGGGACAACGTCAAGGGCTGGGTCCACGAGAACGCGGACTGGATCAAGGTCGTCATTGACGTCCTGGGGTGGATCGCAACCATCGTGGGCGTCATCGCCATGTTCGTTCCCGGCCTCAACATCGCAGTCTTCCTGGTGGTCGCGGGACTTCTCGTCCTGGGTACCAGAGTTCTCCTCGTGGCCTCCGGCGACGCCAGCTGGATGGACGTCGCCATGGACTCCATCGGTCTGGTCACCATGGGTATGGGACGGCTCGGGGTGTCCCTGCTGAAGGGCGCCAACGCCTCCACCAAGGTGGCGGCCTCACTGTCCCGTGTGGGCAAGCTCAAGGACGGTATCCGAGCCAACTCTCGCTTCATGGACGAACTCGGCCGGCTCGCCGCCACATCCTCGGACGACGCGACCAAGATCTTCGCCAAAGAGATGCGGCTCTTCGTCCGCAAGAAGATCCTCGACGACGCGGGCCGGGTGTCCATGGATTCCCCGCAGCTCAGCAAGCTCGCGAAAGCCGCTCACCTGGGCGATGACGAGGCCGCCGGCCTGTACGCCAACATCGCGAAGAACGGGGAGGCATTCCCCGAGGCGGTCTCGGCCGTCGCACGTGTCGGCTCGAATGCGGGGTACGGCCTGTCCCTCGCCGGCGCGTATGTCGGAACCGCCGCCGACGTCATCGACAAGAGCCTCGGGCAGAGTGACGCCATCGCCGCCGCGCACGACGCGTTGGGCACCGCGGACAAGCCGTTCAGCGAGACCTACAACGACTGGAAGGCGAACACGTGGCTACCACCCGTCGACACGCACTGGTAGGCCGTCAGGACGCCCGAGCAAAGGTCGAGAACTGATGCCCCCCAACCAATCACCGCCCACCTCGTCAGTGGTGACCCGCCTCGGCGGCGGTGTCGTGGCAGCGGCGCGGCTGTGCGTCATCGTTCCTGCCGTCTTCATTCTCGTGTACTTCCTGCTGGCCGTCGTGAGCCCACAGTCATTCGTGCACGTCTGGGTCTGGACGGAGCGAGCGGTGGTGTCCGCAGGCATCCTCGGAGTCTTCTGGATCTTCATTCGGCATCCCTGGCACAGTCGGCGACCGGAAGGCCTCACCCACGCCCTCCTCGTCTCCGTCGCTCTCCTGCTGCCGGCGTTGGTGACAGGGTTCTGGCCGGCCGTCATCGGTGCGTTCGTCACTCCGGTACTGGTGGCCGGCTCTGTCCTGGTGGAGAGGTTCCGGCATGCCTGAGGTCTCCGACGACGTACGTACGTCCACGATGCCAATCGGCTACCGGCTGGTCCCACCGCCGGGCTGGGACATGATCCCGCTGCGCGACGGCGCGGCCGAAGCCGTCAAGCGCATCGTCGACCGGGGCGTGAGCCAGCTGTCCGAGGAAATCCCCAAGGACGACGTCATCAAGGCGCGTCTGGAACTGATGAAGCGACTCAACAAAGCGGTGCAGCAGGCACGCAAGGCAGACGGGCTCACGCTCTACCTGCCGGTGGAGCGAATTCACGGCACTCTCATCGCCGCCTCGATCGTCGTCTCGGAAGCGCTCACCGGCCCAGGAACAGGAACCGGAAGCGGGCAGGTCGTTGCTCACCTGCTTGCGGACGGAGCGGGTAGCGAGCCGGTCTCCGTCGACGGAGCCGACGGAGTCCGCGTGGACAAGACCGTGGCCGCCGACCCGGATCGGGAAGTGGAGCACTCCTCCCGCCGCATCGACTATGTGCTTCCGGTCCCGGAATCCAGCGTCGCCCAGTGGGTGACAGTCTGCTTCAGCACCATCGCCGACGGGAACCCCCACAGCGAGTTCGCCGAAGTCCTCGTCGAACTCTTCGATGCCGTGATGACCACGTTCCGCTGGAGCTATTCGTGATCTTTCTTGAAACCGATTCGGATCCCACGGAATGGCTGCTCATGCCACTGAAGTGGGACAGCTCCGACGAACGTCAGGACTGGGCACAGAAGAACGCGGACATGCTCTGGCGGCTGCGCGAGAAACGGCCCAAACGGCGTGAGATCCGCGCGCTGGCAAAGCGGCTGGACATGCTGGCGGAAGGAATTCCCGGACGGGTTCCCGCGCACCAGGTCTTCCTCTACGCACCGGACCCGCGTCGCGTCCCGCTGGCCTTTTTCGCCGTCACAGTTCCCGCCGAGGGCGACCGTCTGGCGCAACTCCGCGAGGCGGTGCAGGCGGATCGGGACAGCCCGGTGCGCCCGACCGAGGTGGACTCATTCACCACCGAGCGGCTGGGCGAAGGGCTCCGCTCCCTCCGGTACTGGGGCTCCCGCGAGGGTGCGCTGATGATGTCACTCAACTTCGCATGGCGTTCCGAGCAGTTCGGCATCGACCTGTCGGTACGTACAGTGGCCGACGATCCCGGTTGGCTGGCGGCCCACCTCGACGAGGTGGACGTCTTTGCGCGGAGCTTGTGGCTGACATCCGCCGCTGAGGACACGCCACCCGCCTGACCGAGCGGTACGGCGAGGGCCACAAGTCCCTCGCCGTACCGCTGCTCGGCAGCCCAAGTCACCAGAGGCAGTCGAAGTCACCCGGAGGCAACCTCAGCCCTTGACACCCTTGGCCAGCTCGTCGTCCAGGTCCTGGTACGCCTTCGCGGCGCTCGTGAGGAACTTGGACATGCCCGTCAGGCCCTCGATCGTGTCCTTCGCGCCCTTCTTGAACTCCGTGAAGGCGTCCTCGAAGGCCTGCGAGCCCTTGCGGGTGGTGTAGCCGTCCTTGACGAGGCCCTGGATGTAGCGCTCAAGGGCGTCGAGCTTCTCGTCGATCTTGTCCTTCGCATCGGTCAGCTTGGTAGCTGCCTTGTTCATCTCGTCATATGTGATATCTGCGTCTTTGGCCATGTGGCGTCCTCCGTAACAACTCGACTTGCCGCAGGGCCAACCCCCGTGGCTCCCGTTGCGGATGATGCGATCGTCCGCTCAGCCTGCAGCTTACGCAGGACGCTTGCAGCCGCACACCCCGGATCCTGCAAGAGACTTCGGGGAATCAGCACCTACGCCGTTGCCTGTGGGAAGGGTGGAGCGGATATCGTCACTGGGCAGTATTCGGCAGCATGAGGCGCTCGACAGGCAGCCGACCGGCGGTCGGCCGACGGTCGACCAGCGACCGGCATGCGGCCGACATGCAGCCCGCAAGCAGTTCAGTGGTCACTGTGGTGCGCGGTCCGTCGGGGACCGCGGCCCAGGGGTTTCGGGGAGGACGATCGTGCGCCTGACTCTGACCGTCGTCGATCCGCTCGGCGGCGCCAGCGCCGACGTGGTGCTCGACGCGGATCCTGAGTCCTCCATGGGGGACATAGCGAAGGAGCTGGCCGCACACGTCGGCTACAGCGGCGGGGCGCAGATCATCCCCATCGGGCAACACGGGCAGCACGGACAACATGGGCAGTATGGGCCGCAGCCCGGCGGCGGTGCGCCTGTCGCGTACGTCGACGGCCATCCCGTCGACCCGAGTGCCACCGTCGGGACCTCGGCGTTGCGCGAGGGCGCCGTCGTCAGCCTGCACGACCCCGCCGGGTGCCTGCCCGGCGAGCCGACCGGGCTCGTCGAACTGCGCGTGGCGGGCGGGCCCGCCGCCGGCTCCGTGCACCGGCTCGGCATCGGGCGCTACGACATCGGCAGCGGCCCCGCCTCCTCCGTCCGCGTCGACGACCCCGAGCTCGCCGCGCGAGCGCTCACGTTGTCAGTTGCAACGGACGGAACATGCCAGGTCGCCCTGCACGGGGACGACAAGGACAAGGAAGGCGTCACACTCGACGGTGAGCCGGTCAAGGGGACGGACTGGCCGCTCGGGGCCCAGATCGCCGTCGGCAACACCCTCTTCGAACTCGACCGGTACACCCCGCCGAACGCCGCGCTGAAGTGGTCCGAGGACGGGACCGGCCTCGACTACAACCGGCCGCCCCGGCTCCAGCCCCCGGAACGCCAGACCCGGTTCAAGCTGCCCGCCCCGCCGCATGACTTCGAGGCCCGGCCGCTGCCCTGGCTGATGGCACTGACCCCGCTCGTCGGCGCCGTCGTGGCCGTGATGATCTTCGGGCGCTGGTACTACCTGATCATGGCGTTGCTGAGCCCGCTCATCCTCTTCGGCAACTACTTCATGGACAAGAAGCACGGGCGCAAGTCCCATGCCAAGCAGGTCAAGGAGTACAAGGAGCACAAGGAGCGGATCGAGAAGGACGCGCAGGACGCCCTCATCGACGAGCGCCTCGACCGGCGGCAGGCCGTACCCGACCCGGCCGCCGTGCTGTCGATGAGTACCGGCCCCCGTACACGCCTGTGGGAGCGCCGCCGCACCGACGCCGACCATCTGGTCATCAGGGTCGGCACGGGGCAACTGTCCTCCGAGGTCGTGCTCGACGACCCCGAGCAGGACGACCACAAGCGCGAGGTCACCTGGAAGATCGAGGACGCCCCCGTCGCCGTACCGCTGCGCGAGCGCGGGGTCGTCGGGATCGCGGGGCCCGGCGACTCGGCGCAGGCCATCGGGCGGTGGATCGTGGCGCAGAGCGCCGTGCTGCACAGCCCGCTGGACGTACAGTTCTACGTCCTCACCGAGACCAGCGCCCAGAGCACGTGGGACTGGGTCCGGTGGCTGCCGCACTCCCGGCCCTCCGGCGCCCAGGACACCAACATCCTGATCGGTACGGACGCCGAGACCGTCGGCGCCCGTATCGGCGAACTGACCCAGCTCCTGGACGCCCGCCAGAAGGCGGCCAAGGAGAACGGCCGCCAGTCCCACTTCACCGACCCGGACATCGTGGTCGTCTGGGACGGCTCGCGGCGCCTGCGGTCCATGCCCGGCGTCGTACGACTGCTGCGGGAGGGCCCTGCCGTCAGCATGTACGCGATCTGCCTCGACGCGGAGGAGCGGTTCCTGCCCGGCGAGTGCCAGGCCATCGTCATCGCCGAGCCCAAGCCACAAGAACACCAGGGACACCAGGGACACCAGGGACAGGGGCATCTGGAACGCGGAACCGCCGCGTCGGCCGGCCGCGGCTATCAGGCCGGCCCCGGCGGCTTCCCCTCCTTCCAGGCCTGGCACACCGCCGAGGCCGACGACCAGCAGGAGGGCGACCAGAAGCCGCTCGAACTGCGGCTGCGCGTCGAGCAGACGGGCACGGCCCGGGTCAGGAACGTACGGCCGGACTTCGTGTCCTCCGCCTGGTGCGCCCGCCTCTCCCGCGCCCTGTCCCCCCTCCGCGACATCAGCGGCGAGACGGAGGACTCGGCGCTGCCGGGCTCCAGCCGGCTGCTCGACGTGCTCCAGCTGGAGCCGCCGACGAGTGACGCGATCTCCGCCCGTTGGCGCATGGGTGGGCAGTCGACGATGGCCGTCGTCGGTGAGTCGTACGACGGGGCCTTCGGCATCGACATCCGGCGGGACGGACCGCACGGCCTGATCGCCGGAACGACCGGTTCCGGCAAGTCGGAGCTGCTGCAGACCATCGTGGCGGCGCTGGCCGTGGCCAACACGCCGGAGAACATGACGTTCGTGCTGGTCGACTACAAGGGTGGCGCCGCCTTCAAGGACTGCGTCAACCTGCCGCACACCGTCGGCATGGTGACCGACCTCGACGCCCACCTCGTCGAGCGGGCCCTGGAGTCCCTCGGCGCCGAACTGCACCGGCGCGAGCACATCCTGGCCGCCGCCGACGCGAAGGACATCGAGGACTACCAGGACCTCGTACGCCGCGAGCCCTCGAACCGGCCGCTGCCCCGACTCCTCATCGTCATCGACGAGTTCGCCTCGATGGTGCGCGACCTGCCCGACTTCGTGACGGGACTCGTGAACATCGCCCAGCGGGGCCGTTCGCTCGGTATCCACCTGCTGCTCGCCACCCAGCGCCCGAGTGGTGTCGTGTCGCCCGAGATCCGGGCCAACACCAACCTCCGTATCGCACTGCGGGTGACGGACGGCGGCGAGTCGAGCGACGTCATCGACTCGCCCGAGGCCGGGCACATCTCCAAGAACACACCCGGCCGCGCGTACGTCCGGCTCGGACACGCCTCGCTCGTACCCTTCCAGTCCGGCCGCGTGGGCGGCCGGCGGCCCGGAGCCGCCGACCCGCAACTGCTCGCGCCCTGGGCGGGACCGCTCAGCTGGGCGGACCTGGGACGGTCCGCACTGGTCAAGCCCAAGGTCGAGGCGCGCCAGGAAGAGGAGATCACCGACCTCAAGGTGCTCGTCGACGCCGTTCGCGACGCCAACACCTCACTCGGCATCCCCTCGCAGCACAGCCCGTGGCTGCCCGCGCTCTCCGAGACACTGCTGCTCGACGAGGTCGAGGTACCGGCCGTCGCCGCCCTGGCGCCGGGCAAGCTGCCCCCGGCCCCGTTCGGCGTCGAGGACATCCCCGCCGACCAGGCACGCCGTCCGGTGCTCGTCGACTTCTCCTCCTTCGGGCACCTCATCGTGGGCGGTGCGCCCCGCAGTGGCCGTTCGCAGATCCTGCGGACCCTCGCCGGCTCCCTCGCCCGCACCAACTCCTCGGCGGACGTGCACCTCTACGGCATCGACTGCGGCAACGGCGCGCTCAACGCCCTGACGCGGCTGCCGCACTGCGGGGCCGTCGTCGCGCGCAACCAGACGGAGCGGGCCGTACGGCTGGTCACCCGCCTCAAGGGCGAGTTGACCCGACGCCAGGACCTGTTGTCCGACAAGGGGTTCGCCGACATCGGCGAGCAGCGGGCGTCCGTCACCGAGGAGGAGCGCCTGCCGCACATCGTCGTGCTGCTCGACCGGTGGGAGGGCTGGCTGCCGACGCTCGGCGAGTACAACCACGGAGAGCTGACGGACGAGTTGCAGACGATGATGCGCGAGGGCGCGAGCGTCGGGATCCACCTCGTGGTCACCGGTGACCGGCAGGTGCTGCTCGGCCGGATGGCCTCGCTCACCGAGGAGAAGTACGGTCTGCGGCTCGCCGACCGTTCCGACTTCACGATGCTCGGCATCAACGCGCGCAAGGTACCGGAGGAGATCCCGCCCGGACGCGGCTTCAAGAACGAGTCGGCGATCGAGACACAGTTCGCACTGCTCTCCGACGACGTGACCGGGCAGGGCCAGGCCGCCGCGCTCGCCGTGATCGGCGAGGCCGCCGCGGCTCGTGACGCCGAAGTCCCGCGTGCGCGGGGGCCGTTCAGGGTGGACTCGCTGCCCTCCCGGATCGGCTTCACCGAGGCCTGGGAGATGCGGGACCCGGCGGTCGCGCAGTCCCGCATGTGGGGCCTGGCGGGCATCGGCGGCGACGACGTCATGGCCTTCGGCCCGGACCTCTCGCAAGGGGTGCCGACGTTCGTGGTCGCGGGTCCGGCGAAGTCCGGCCGCAGCACGGCACTGCTGAACCTCGCCCGCTCGTACCTCCTCCAGGGCGTACGCCTCGTCATCGCGGCCCCGCGCCCGTCGCCGCTGCGCGAACTCGACGGCCAGGACGGCGTGTTGAAGGTCTTCACCGACGACGACATCGAGAGCGACGACTTCAACGAGGCGATCGAGTCGGCGAGCCCGGAGGAACCCGTCGTGGTCATCGTCGACGACGGTGAGGTCCTGGAGGACGCGGACTGCGAGCGCGAGTTGAAGCGCCTCGTCCAGCGCGGCGCCGACCGCGGTCTCGCCCTGGTCATCGGCGGTGACGAGGAGGAGGTGTGCAGCGGCTTCTCCGGCTGGCAGGTCGAGGCCAAGAAGGGCCGCCGCGGTCTCCTGCTCTCCCCGCAGGACTCCGGCGCCGGCGAACTGATCGGCATCCGTACGACCCGCAGCATGGTCGGCGGACCGGTCACCCCCGGCAAGGGCATGCTGCACCTGGGGAACGGCGAGACGGTCACGGTCACCGTGCCGCTGTAGGAGTCCCGTTGACACGTTGACGTGTTGACGTGTTGACGTGTTGACGNNGTGCGGCCCCCCCCGCCCGGCTACTCGACCTTGGACATGCGGGCCACCGGGTCCCCCGCCTCCGCGTTGTCAGTCTCGTAGCGCAGGTCCGTGTCGGTCGGGGTCAGGCGGACCTCGTGTCGGCCCGTCGTGCACTTGGACGTGGTGGACGGCTTTGCCACGCTCGTGGCGACCAGTCGGCCCGCCGCGACCTTCTTGAGGAAGAGGTCGGTTTCGCAGGTGCCGCCTATGAGGTCGGTCTGGCGGAAGGTGCCGAGCCGGTCGCCCTTCCCGGCCTGGTGGACCGTGACGCGGAACGTGCCCATGGGGAGCTTGCCGTCGAGGGCGAAGCCGTCGCCCTCCCAGGTGCCGAGGTAGGACTTGGGCACGGCGGAACGCGCGCCGGCCCCGGGCCCCGGGTCCGCGGCTCCCGCGTCGGCGCTGTCCTCCGAGTCGCTGCCCGGCAGCAGGTCGAACACGAACACCGAGCCGAACGTCACCGCCGCCAGCGCTCCCGCCACCGCGAGGGCGACCGTGCAACTCAGCTTGCGGCCCCGGCCTCCCGCGCCCGGCACGGACGTCGCGGCCACGCTGACGGACACCTTGCCGGCTGCCGCGGCGGCCGGACCCACGGTCGAACCGGCGGTCGAACCGGCGGCTTCCCGCGGTGCCGGCACATGGGTGGGA
>NZ_LIPP01000370.1 GCF_001418335.1 Streptomyces aurantiacus
CACCCTTGGCCAAGGGTGGCACACATCACAGCGACAGCCATCCCGCCGAGCAGGAAGAGGTACGAGCCGGCTCCCGCGGCGAAGAGGAAGTCGCCTTCCGGGCGGCTGGCGGTGAGCAGGATGACGGCGAGCATCCAGCCGGCCGCGGGTGTGACCGCCCCGGCCCGGTTTCCGGTCGCCCGCGATCCCCCCAGGAACAGCCCGCCCGCGCCGGCCAGCGCGAGCAGCAGCCCGCCCGGGAACCAGCCCGGCTGGATCAGCGCGCCGGCCACCGCGACGACGGCGCCGAGCACGAAGAGTCCCACGTGGGCGACGATCCGGACGGCCGAGGGCGGTCTCAGGGGCTGGGCGAGCATGCTGCCGGCGTTCGACTTGTCCGCCACGTTCATCGGTTACCGCCCTCGGTAATGCCTGCAATTCCTGCAACTCCTGCAACTCCTGCGAACAGGTCGGTCTCACGTGCCGTGCCGCTCTCTCGTACGGCTCCGGTGTGCTCGCCGCTCACCAACTCGTAGTACTCCATGAGGAAGAGGGGCTGTGCGAGCCGGTTGGAGAGGGCGAACCACGGTTCGGCGACCTCGATCTGGGTGGCGTGGGCCCGCATCGCGGCGGCCTTGGCGGCGGCCTGGGCGGTGCCGTCGATCTCCGTGGTGATCACGGAGTCGTCCACCACGCCCGGCACGTCGTCGACCTCGGCGGAGGCGGGAAACGGCAGTTCTTCGAGTACGCCCTTCAGCCGGGCGAAGCCTTCTTCGGCGACGGAACGCGGTACGCGGTTCCAGTAGATCTTTGCGATCGCCCACGGTTCGCCGAGGCTGAGGTCATGGTCGAGATCCGTCCGGAATTCCGGCTCGGCCGCCAGGTCGGCGGCCCGCATGGCGACGCGGTGGGCCTGGATGTGGTCCGGGTGGCCGTAGCCGCCGTTCGGGTCGTAGGTGACGAGCACCTGGGGGCGCACCTCGCGGATCACGCGGACCAGGTCCGCGGCGGCCTCGTCGACGTCCGCCCGCCAGAAGCAGCGCGGGTTGTCGTTCTCCGGGAGGCCCATCATCCCGGAGTCCTGGTACCGGCCGACGCCACCGAGGGAACGCGCGTCCCGCACGCCCAGCACGCGCATGGCCTCGGCCAGCTCCGCCAGGCGGTGCTCACCGAGTTCCTCGCCCGACAGATGGGCGAGCTCGGGCGGGATGACCTCGCCCTGTTCGCCCAGTGTGCAGGTCACGAGCGTGACCTCGACGCCCATGGCCGCGTACCGGGCCATGGTCGCGCCGTTGTTGATCACCTCGTCGTCCGGATGCGCGTGCACGAGGAGCAGCCGCCCGGCCGAGCGCGAGGGTGGTCCCTCCGGCTGGACACCGAAGGAAGGTGGTTCGGTCATGACCCCACCCTACGAGGCACCCGTACACCCCCGATCAGACGCCCGCCCATCCGGGCCGGGCGTCTGCTTCGGGTCGGTCAGGCGTCTGCTTCCGAGAAGATCTCGTCAGCGGAGGAGACGGTGGCGGCGCGGGCGAGCCAGTGACGCATGAGCTCGGGGTCGTCGCAGGCTGTGACGCGTTCGCGAATTTCGCCGGGTCCAACGAAGCCGCGCGCGTCGAGAACGATCAGGATGTTCTCAGCGGCGGCCTGGATGCGAGCTTCCGCGCGTTCCTGGTCACGCCCGTCGCGGATTTCTTCCGACAGCGATGACTTGTAGAAGGGAAGGTCCACGTCCACCAGGCTCCTCCAGAGCGCCAGGGCTCGGCGGTTGGCGCTCAGGCCTTGTGCGGTGAATTGGATGAGCGGAGAGGTGAGCTATGTACGCGGACAGTGGCGAGGGACGGCTCAAGACCGGGGCGGACGAGCCGGGTTGGGAGGTCGACCCGGACGACGACTGGGGCGTGGCGGTGGTCGCCACCGTGGGTCGGCAACTGAAGCTGCGGCGCGAGGCGGTGGGGATGCGGGCCGCCGACTTCGGGGTGGCCGTCGGGTACGGCGAGGACATGGTCTACAAGATCGAGGGCGGGAAGCGCATCCCCCAGCCCGAGTACCTGGACAAGGCGGACGAGGTGTTGGGGGCGGGTGGGTTGCTCTCAGCGATGAAGGAGGACGTGAAGAAGGTCCGGTACCCGAAGAAGGTACGGGACTTGGCGCTGATGGAGGCGAAGGCGGTCGAGATCGGGGTGTACGAGTGCAGCAACATCAGCGGCCTGCTGCAAACACCCGAGCACGCATCCAACCTGACGTGGTTCAAGAGCAGCTACAGCAGCGACCCCGATGGTGACTCCTGCGTCGAACTCGCCACCACCCCCGGCACCATCCACGTCCGCGACTCCAAGGACACGGCCGGTCCCCACCTGGCCTTCTCGCTTACCACTTGGGCCGCCTTCATGCCACACGCGTCGAAGGGCTGAGAGATAACCCTGACGTGTGAATCACCGTTGTCCCCGCCTGCGTCCTCGCGCGTGGGAGGCAAGCTGACCGGGTGCCTGCCCCACCGCGTCGACACCGTCCAGTACGCGTCCATCCGCCACGCCCGCGGCCGTTGTTGTTCTGGACCATCGGTGTAACGACAGCTGTTCTCACCGGATTGGCGACGACTCTCCTTACCGGAGCGGCCGACGGCGTCATCCGCATGGTCACGGCAGACGGAAAGCCTCCCCCCGTCACCCGCACCGACGTACGAGTGATGCATCTCCGGCACCCCGACGGCACACTCGCCGCCGAGTACCGGATCGCGGGACGCTCACCTGGTGAATGCAACGTGGGGAGCCTGAGTTCTGACCCCGAGACGCTGACCTGCTTTGCAGAGGGCAGCGTGATCTACAAGTCCTGCTGGCCCGACCCCCGGCACGGCAGCGCCGACTGCCTGACGTCGCCATGGGATCAAGAGATCCGGATCGTCCGCGACCCCGATCCTGACCTCAGCGGCGCCGAATACATCCACGTCCGTACTCCCTGGGCCCTGGAACTGCGCGACCCGCGTCGCCCGGACGCCATGCTCCGGTGCATGTCGCTCGGAGGCGCCACCTTTGTCATTGACGGTCAGCGCGCCAACTGGGCCTGTCGTTCCGGGGAAGTCGAGCCGGTGGGCTATGCCCTGGGAGAACCAGCGCGGCATGCCGGCAGGCCATGGACCGTCTCCTTCTGGCCGTCGGACGATGACGAGGTACGGCAGGCAACCATCGCCACGGTCTGGAAGTAGATCGCTGATGATGTCGCCCGACGGGCCGCCAGAGTCCGTTGCGCCCACCGCGAAGGAGCCGGAGTACCGGCCGCGGGACGCCGGACGGCGGGCCCCGGCCTCCCGCGGCGCGGAGCCCGCCGTCCGGCGGGGAGTCAGAACTTGATGTCCCCGATCATGCCTGCGATGTTCGTGGTCAGGTCGCTGATGGTCGGCGCCATCGTCGAGCTGGCCAGGTAGAAGCCGAACAGGACACAGACGATGGCGTGCGGCCCCTTCAATCCTGACTTCCTGATCAGGATGAAGACGATGACTGCCAGTAGCACCACCGCCGAAATCGAAAGTGCCACGGCGGCTCACCTCCAAGGTTCCCAGGGACACGGGGGCGGGGTCGAACAAAAGTCGAACAACGGGGTAGCGAATCCGTACAGCAACCAGCAGGTTGATACCCACACAGCGCTAGTGATCATAACTATTCGTGCGCGCGCATTGATCGGCGCACGGCCGCACAAGGGGGCGCATGGCCAATATGGTCGGGGCATGACGACCGAGCCTCTCTCCTTCCCACGCCGGCAGGCGCGCACGCTGCGCTTCACCCTCGGCGCGCCCCGTGCGTTCACCGTGGCGCCCGACGGTTCACGTGTCACGTTTCTGCGCTCTTCCTCCGGTACCGACCGGGCGAACCAGCTGTGGGTCCTCGACGTGGCGACCGGCAAGGAGCGGCAGGCCGCCGACCCGGGGGCGCTGCTCGGCGGGTCCTCGGAGCGGCTCCCGGCGGCGGAACGGGCCCGGCGCGAGCGCAGCCGCGAGGGGGGCGCGGGCATCGTCGGCTATGCCACGGACGCGGCCGTGGAGTTGGCGGCCTTCGCCCTGTCGGGGCGGCTCTTCACCGCCGAGCTGAGGGCCGGCACGGCACGTGAGCTGGGGGTTCGCGGTCCGGTCCTCGACCCCCGCCCGTCCCCCGACGGACGGCTCGTCGCGTACGTCGCCGGGGGCGCCCTGCGTGTCGTGGGCGCCGAGGGCGAGGACGACAGGGCCCTCGCGGAGCCCGAGCCGGACCGGTCGGACACGGTCACCTACGGGCTCGCCGAGTTCGTCGCGGCCGAGGAGATGGACCGTTCGCGCGGTTTCTGGTGGTCCCCGGAGTCCGACCGGCTGCTGGTCGCACGGGCCGACGACGCCCCCGTACGCCGTTGGTGGATCTCCGATCCCGCGCATCCCGAACGGGAGCCGCAGCAGGTCGCGTACCCGGCGGCGGGAACGGACAATGCGGACGTACGGCTCTTCGTGGTCGGCCTGGACGGGGGGCGCACGGAGGTCGTGTGGGACCGGGCGCGCTACCCCTATCTGGCGCGAGTGCACTGGTCGGCGGCCGGCGCCCCGCTCCTGCTCGTGCAGGCCCGGGACCAGGCGAGCCAGCTCTATCTGGCCGTCGACCCGGACACCGGGGCGACCCGGATGGTCCACGCGGACGAAGATCCACAATGGCTTGATCTTTTCCCTGGTGTGCCCAGCTGGAGCCCG
Source organism: Streptomyces aurantiacus (assembly GCF_001418335.1). Lineage (GTDB taxonomy): Bacteria > Actinomycetota > Actinomycetes > Streptomycetales > Streptomycetaceae > Streptomyces > Streptomyces aurantiacus. The sequence continues at coordinate 4,688 of NZ_LIPP01000370.1, forward strand.
AGCGGACAGCTCGTACGGATCGCCGACGAGGGCGGGGCGCGCGTGCTGGCGGTCGGCGAACGACCCTTGACCGGACCCCAGTTGCACGTACGCGCCGTACTGGACGTGTCGGACGACGACGTGCTGGTCTCCGCGTCGGCCGGCACCGCCGCTGCCGCCGTGGAAACCGGGGAAATCCACGTCTACCGGGTCAACGACCTGGGCGTGGAGCGGATTTCACAGGAGCCCGGCGTCCACTCGGCGGTACGCGCCGGCGGTGTGACCGTGCTCGTGTCGGCCGTGCCCGACCGACCGGGCGCCCAGGTCCAGGTGGTGCGCGACGGCGACCGGCGGGAGTCAGGGAGCGGCCGGGCCGGGGGCGGAACGGCGGCGGTGACCGTGGCCTCGTACGCCGAGCACCCCCGAATGAGCCCGCGCGTGCACCTCACGGAAGCGGGTGAGCGCCGGGTGCCGTGCGCCGTTGTGCTTCCCACCGATTACACCGACGGTCCTCTGCCGGTATTGATGGACCCGTACGGCGGGCCGCATGGGCAGCGTGTGCTGGCCGCGCACAACGCGTATCTCACGCCCCAGTGGTTCGCCGACCAGGGGTTCGCCGTCGTCGTGGCGGACGGGCGCGGGATGCCGGGCCGCTCGCCTGCCTGGGAGAAGGCGGTCAAGGACGATCTGGCGGCGGTCGTCCTCGACGACCAGGTCCACGCGCTCCAGGCACTCGCCGAGCGCTTCCCGCTGGACCTCACCCGGGTGGCGATCCGCGGCTGGTCCTTCGGCGGGTATCTCGCAGGGCTCGCCGTGCTGCGCCGCCCCGACGTCTTCCACGCGGGCGTGGTGGGCGCGCCCGTCACCGACCAGCGGCTCTACGACACCCACTACACGGAGCGGTACCTGGGTGATCCGAACCGGCAGCCCGAGGTGTACGCCGCGAACTCGCTCATCGACGACAACGGCCTCGTGGGAGCCGTCGAACCGGCCCGGCCGATGATGATCGTGCACGGTCTCGCCGACGACAACGTGGTGGTCGCGCACTCCCTGCGGCTGTCCTCCGCGCTGCTGGCCGCGGGCCGACCGCACGAGGTGCTGCCGCTGTCCGGGGTCACGCACATGACCCCGCAGGAGCAGGTCGCCGAGAACCTGCTGCTGCTCCAGGTGGACTTCCTCAAGCGGTCACTCGGACTGTCGTAGCACCGCGGGCGCGTGATCGACTGGAAATGGCGACCGGCCGGGAGACATGGCGCCCCCGGCCGGTCTACGGCACCCGCACGGCCGTACGCTGCACAGACTGACGCGTCCGTATATCGGAGCCGGGTCGGCCAAGTTGCCTGCGTGTTAACGAAGTTGGCACGCATTTGTCATCCTATTTCCGTTCCTCTGGCCGCTCCTCCGGCCGTTCCTCCGGTGGCTCCTCCGGAGGAACGACCTGCTTCTCCTCCGCGAAGTGGCAGGCCGAGTCGTGTGCGGCGGGTCCGGACTCGTAACGGAACTCCGCCGGTACCGCGAGCAGCGGGACCTCAAGGGCGCAGCGCTCCCGGGCCTTCCAGCAGCGGGTGCGGAAGCGGCAGCCCGAGGGGATGTGCGCCGGTGAGGGCACGTCGCCGTAGAGGATGATCCGCTCCCGGTGCTCACGGGCCTCCGGGTCGGGGACCGGCACGGCGGACAGCAGCGCCTGTGTGTAGGGGTGCGTCGGATGGTCGTAGATCTCGGCGTCCCTGCCTGTCTCGACGATCCGGCCGAGGTACATCACACCGACCCGGTCGGAGATGTGCCGCACGATGGACAGGTCGTGCGCGATGAAGACGTACGAGAGGTGGAACTCGCTCTGGAGTCTGTCCATCAGGTTGATCACCTGCGCCTGTACGGACACGTCGAGGGCCGACACCGGCTCGTCCGCGACGATGATCTCGGGGCGCAGGGCGAGTCCGCGCGCGATGCCGATGCGCTGGCGCTGGCCGCCGGAGAACTGGTGCGGATAGCGGTTGATGTACTCCGGGTTGAGTCCGACCACGTCCAGCAGGTCCTGGACCTGCCGACGCCGGTCGCCCTTCGGCGCGACCTCGGGATGGATCTCGTACGGCTCTCCGATGATGTCGCCGACGGTCATCCGGGGGTTGAGCGAGGTGTACGGGTCCTGGAAGACCATCTGGATGTTGCGGCGTACGGCCTTCAGGGCGCGGCCCGACAGCCTGGTGATGTCCTCGCCCTTGTACCGGATCTCGCCCGCGGTCGGCCGTTCCAGGTTGACCAGCATCCTGGCGACCGTCGACTTGCCGCAGCCGGACTCGCCGACGATGCCGAGGGTTTCCCCGGCGCCGAGGTCGAAGTCGACGCCGTCGACCGCCTTGACCGCGCCCACCTGTTTGCGGAACAGAATGCCCTGGGTGAGCGGGTAGTACTTGACGAGGCCGCGCACCCGCAGAATCGGCTCGCCGCCCGGGGCGTTCATCTCAGCCATCGAGGCACTCCCTCCAGAAGTGGCAGGCGCTCCTGCGGTCCGGGCCGGCGCCGGTCACCTCGTACAGCGGCGGTACGTCGGTGCGGCAGACGTCCTGGGCCATGGGGCAGCGGGGGTTGAAGGCGCAGCCCGGTGGGATGTGCAGCAGGTTCGGCGGCAGGCCCTTGATCGCGTAGAGCTCCTTGCCCTTCTGGTCGAGCCGGGGGATCGACTCCAGGAGGCCCTTCGTGTACGGGTGGGCCGGGGCCTTGTAGATGTCGTGGACCTGGGCGGACTCGACGATCCGGCCCGCGTACATCACGGCGATCCGGTCGGCGACGTCCGCGACCACGCCGAGGTCGTGGGTGATGAGGATGAGGCCCATGTCGAGCTCGCGCTGGAGCTCGGCGAGCAGGTCCATGACCTGGGCCTGGACGGTGACGTCGAGGGCGGTGGTGGGTTCGTCGGCGATGATCAGGGCCGGTTCGAGGGCCAGCGCCATCGCGATCATGATGCGCTGGCGCATACCGCCGGAGAACTGGTGGGGGTAGTCGCCGACGCGGGAGGCGGCGCCCGGGATGCGTACCCGGTCCATCAGTTCGACGGCCTTCGCCTTCGCGTCCTTCCTGGACATGCCGCGGTGGACCGTGAACATCTCGCCGAGCTGGGCGCCGACGCTGAGCACCGGGTTCAGGGACGACAGCGCGTCCTGGAAGATCATCGCCATCTGGGCGCCGCGGACCTTGCGCCGTTCCTCCTCCTTGAACTTCAGCAGGTCCTGGCCACGGAAGAGGATCTCGCCCGCGGTGATCTTCCCGGGCGGGGTGTCGAGGATGCCCATCACGGCCTGCGCGGTCACGGACTTGCCGGAGCCGGACTCGCCGAGCACGGCGAGGGTCTCGCCCTCGTCCACGCTGTAGGTGACGCCGTTGACGGCGTTGGCGACCCCGTCCCGGGTCCGGAACTCCACGTGCAGGTCGCGCACTTCGAGCAGCACGTCACTCACCTCAGCTTCGGGTCGAGGGCGTCGCGCACCGCGTCGCCGAGCATGATGAACGCGAGGACGGTGACGGCCAGCGCCCCGGCCGGCCACAGCAGGGCGTGCGGCGCCGTGCGGATGTACTGGGACGCCGAGGAGATGTCGATGCCCCAGCTCACCGTGGGCGGCTTCAGCCCGACACCGAGGAACGAGAGGGTCGCCTCCAGCGAGATGTACGTACCGAGCGCGATGGTCGCCACGACGATGACCGGGGCGATCGCGTTGGGCGTGATGTGCCGCAGCAGCATCCGGGAGTTGGAGGCGCCCAGCGCGCGGGCGGCCTGGACGTAGTCGTGCTGCCTGGTGGTGATGACGGAACCGCGGGCGATACGGGAGATCTGCGGCCAGCCGAGCAGCACCATGAAGCCGATCACCGGCCAGACCGTGGAGCTGGTGACGACGGACAGCAGCACCAGACCGCCGAGGACGACGGGGATCGCGAAGAAGACGTCGGTGATACGGGAGAGGATCGCGTCCCACACCCCGCCGAAGAACCCGGCGAGTCCGCCGAGCACCGAGCCGAGGATCGACACCCCGAGCGTGGCGCACACGCCGACGGTGACGGAGACCCGGGCCCCGTACACCGTACGGGTGTAGACGTCGCAGCCCTGGCCGTTGAAGCCGAAGGGGTGTCCCGGCTGGGAGCCCTCCTGGGACTTGGCGAGGTCGCACTTGAGGGGGTTGCCGGAGGCGATCGCCGAGGGCCACAGGGAGATGACGACCAGGAAGAGGATGACGAGCGCCGAGACGATGAAGACGGGGTTGCGGCGCAGGTCGCGCCAGGCGTCGGACCAGAGGGAGCGGGGTCTGTCCTGCGGGCCGCCCGCGTCGGGGCCCGGCGGCTTCCCCAGCGAGGCGCCCTCCTCCGTGGCGAGGTCCATCGCGCCTCCCATGCCCGTCGCGGCGATGGCGCCGTCCTCGGGGGCGCGGCCTCCGCCGGACAGGTGCGGCCCCGGCGGCATGGAGCGCAGGGGCCGCTGCGGCGGTGTGGGCTGCTCGGGTGGCACGGGCGGCTCAGGCATAGCGGATCCTCGGGTCGAGTACGGCGTACAGCAGGTCGACCAGCAGGTTGGCCACCAGGAAGACGAGGACGAGGACGGTCACGAAGCCGACGACGGTCTGGGTGTTCTGGCGCAGGATGCCCTGGTAGAGCTGGAAGCCGACGCCGTGGATGTTGAAGATCCGCTCGGTGACGATCGCGCCGCCCATCAGCGCGCCGATGTCGGTGCCGATGAAGGTGACGACCGGGATCAGCGAGTTGCGCAGCAGGTGCCGGGTGATGACGCGGCGCCGTGGCAGGCCCTTGGCGACGGCCGTACGGACGTAGTCGGCACGCCGGTTCTCGGCGATGGACGTCCGGGTCAGCCGGGTCACGTAGGCGAGGGAGACGGACGCGAGCACCAGGCCCGGCACGATCAGCTCGTCGAAGGGTGCCTCCGAGGAGACGGACGGGCTGATCCAGCCCCACTTGACGCCGAGCAGCAGCTGGAGCAGCAGACCGGTGACGAAGGTCGGCACCGAGATGACGACGAGGGTGACCAGCAGGACGCCGGTGTCGACGGGCCGGCCGCGGCGCAGTCCGGTGACGACGCCCAGCAGGATGCCGATGACGATCTCGAAGAGGATCGCGACGACGGTGAGCCGGATGGTGACCGGGAAGGCGGTCGACATCAGCTCGGTGACCTTCTGCCCGTTGAACGCGGTGCCGAAGTCGCCGGTGAAGACGTTGCCCATGTAGGTCGCGTACTGCTGCCACACGGGCTTGTCGAGGCCGAACTCCTTGCGCAGCTGGGCCGCTGTCGCGGGGTCGCACTGCCGGTCGCCGCACAGGCCCGCGACGGGGTCGCCCATCACGTTCACCATCAGGAAGATCAACAGGGTGGCGCCGATGAAGACCGGGATCATCTGCAGCAGACGCCGGATCACATACCGTCCCATGGGGGCTCCGGAGGTAGGCGGGGGCACTCACCGGGGGCACCCGCCCCCTGTCGGCGGGTGGGTGCCCCCGCGGGTGTCAGCTGACCTTGATCTCGTTGTAGACGGGCACGCTGAACGGGTTCAGCGCCACGTTCGAGATCCGGTCCGAGTAGCCGGCGCTGCCGTTCTGGTACCAGAGCGGGATGGCGCCCATGTCGTCCCGCAGGACCTCCTCGGCCTGCTGGAACAGGTCGACGGCCTTGGCCTGGTCGGTCTCCGCGTTGGCCTTGTCGACGAGGTCGTCGAACTTCTTACTGGTCCACTTGCCGTCGTTGGACGAGGCGTTGGTGTAGTACAGCGGCTGCAGGAAGTTCTGGATCAGCGGGTAGTCCATCTGCCAGCCGGCCCGGAAGGGGCCCGACATCTTGGACTGGGTGATCTGGCTGCGGAAGTCGGCGAAGGTGCCGACCGGGTTGCCGACGCAGGCCTTGTCGTTGTCCAGCGCGTTGTTGACGGAGTTGCAGAGGGCGTCCACCCACTCCTTGTGGGAGCCGGTGTCCGCGTTGTACGAGATCTTGACCTGGCCGCCGGGCAGCCCGCCGCCCTCCTTGATCAGCTTCTTGGCCCCTGCGGGGTCGTAGTCGCAGGCGTCACCGCACAGCCCCTCCTTGAAGCCGCCGGCCTCGCCGAGGACGGGCGAGGTCCAGTCGGTGGCGGGGGTCCGCGTCTTCTGGAAGATGGTCTCGGTGATCTGCTTGCGGTTGATGGCCTTGGACAGGCCGGTACGGACCTTCTCCATCCCCTTCTTGTTCCACTTCTTGTCGTAGAACGGGAAGGCGAGGGTCTGGATGATGCCGGCGGGCGTGTTGATGTACCGGTCGCCGAGGTCGCTCTTGGCGTTCTTGAGCTGGGAGGCGGGCACGTCGTCGACGAGGTCGAGGTTGCCGGCCATCAGGTCCGTGTAGGCGGTGTTGTTGTCGGTGTAGACCTTGAGGTCGACGCCGCCGTTCTCCGCCTTGTCCTCCCCCGGGTACTTGTCCCACTTGCGCATCTTCAGCGCCGACCCCTTGGCGTACGAGTCGACGGTGTACGGGCCGTTGCCGACCGGCTTCTTCAGCCAGCCCGCGTGGTCGTCGAAGAAGGCCTTGGGAAGCGGCGCGAAGGCGGCGTAGCCGAGGGTGTCGGGGAAGGTCGAGAACTTCTGGTTGAGCTTGATCGTGAAGGTGTGGTCGCCGGTGACCTTGAGACCGGAGAGGGTGTCGGCCGTCTGCTTGCCGCCGTCCTCCGGGTGGACCTTGTCGTAGCCGTCGATGTACCCGAAGAAGTACGCGTTCTTCTGGTTGTTCTTGAGGCTCGCGCCGTAGTTCCAGGCGTCCACGAACGACTTGGCGGTGACGACCTCGCCGTTGCTGAACGTCCAGTCCTTCTTGACGGTGACGGTGAAGTTCCGCGAGTCCGAAGTCTCGATCTTCTCGGCGAGCATGTCCTTGGCCTCGCCCGACTTGGGGTCGTAGCGCTTGAGACCGCGGAAGAGCATGTCGAGCACCTTGCCGCCCTGCACCTCGTTGGTGTTGGCCGGCTCCAGCGGGTTCTGCGGGTCGCCCCACGAGGAACTGAGAACCCCGGAGCCGTCGCCACCGCCGCCGCTGTCGCCGTCCCCGCCTCCCCCACAGGCCGTCGCGGCGAGGGCCCCCGCCGTCGCGCATACGACCCATCTGGCGTGCGTGGCTCCACGCATGGAGTGCCTCCTCATCGGTGCGCTGCGGCTCCGCCGGAGCCGGTACCTTTGCGCCCAATATCGGTGCAGAGCGCACATAGCGCATATTTGCCGGGCCACATGGGTGGGAGGGCCGTCCGGCGGGGGC
>NZ_LIPP01000371.1 GCF_001418335.1 Streptomyces aurantiacus
CCCCATCGCGTCGACGCCCTACCCCGCTACCCCGCCGTCGCACCCTGATCCCGTACCGCGAGTCTTCGTAGCATTTCCAGGACCCGGTCGCGGGACTCGTCCGCCGCGTCGATGGCCTCCATGCACTGCCAGTACGTCGCCTCGTCCGGCGCCGCGCAGGCGACGCCGACGAGGGCGATCCCGACCTCGCCGAGCAGTCCCCCGAGATCGAGGAGCGCCCGACGCGCATCACCGAGCCCCGTGAGCTGCGCGGCCCGCAGACTGCCGATGTCGAACGCCGGAGCACCCAGCACCCCGCATCCCCGACCGGCCAGCTCCGTCAGGCCCAGTGCCTCGCCCCGCAGTTCGGGCGGTCCTGACACCGCCAGTCGACTGCCTATCGCCTGGGCGAGGGCGTGGGCCTGCCAGGCCTCGGTCATGGTCTCGGAGGGGTCGCCGCTTTTCAGCAGGGCACACCTGCTCGCGCCGATGAGCCGCACCGCATCCATGCGCTGTCCCTGTCTGTCCCGACGCGCTGTGCACACGCCTGCCCGAACTCCGCCTGCCACTACCCAGAGTGAGCCGCCTCGGGACGAAAAGCCAGAGGAAGTCTGAAATCTGGGGACACGGAATCGAAAACTGACAGATCAACAACTACGGAGAGTGATAATCGGAAGTCTTGGTCCCAACTCCTGCGCACAGCCCGGGAGTTGGCGGGGTTGGTGAAGTTGGTGAAGTTGGCAGAGCCGATGGCGGAGGCGGCCAGGTGCGGCGGGGCCTGCCGGGTCACTCCGCCACCGGAAACCTCCGTTCGTTACGGTCGATCTTCGCGTCGAGCGCGGCGAGCGGGTCGACCCCGAGCACCTCGCACAGCTGGAGCAAGTACGCGAGCACGTCCGCGACTTCGTCCGCCACACGAGGAGCCTTCTCCGGGTCGTCCATCACCCGGGCCGACTCCTCGGGCGTCAGCCACTGGAAGATCTCGACGAGTTCGGACGCCTCCACGCTGAGCGCGGCGACGAGGTTCTTGGGCGTGTGGTACGGCCCCCAGTTCCGCGCCGCGGCGAACGCGGCCAGTCTGCGCTGCAGTGTCGCCACATCAAGTTCGGTCACGACTCAGGTCTACCACCGTCACCCCGCCCACCCCCGCCGCCCAGGACGCGTCGCTCACGGCCCCCACCAGCCGGATGTGCCCGCGTTCACACATGCGGGCGGCCAGCCGTACGAGCAGCCCCAACTGCCGTACGTCCAGGTCGCGGTCGAACCCGTCGGCGAGCACGGTGAGTGTCTGCAGCGCCGCGGGCACCTCCCCCGCCGGGTCGACTTCGAGGACACCGGGCCCGGTGAGCAGCACCATGGCCAGCGCGAGATACCTCAGCTCGCCGTCTCCCAGCCGCCCGAGCGGTGTCCGGGGACCGTCGCCCCGGTCGAGCAGTGCCAGCACCGCGCCCCCTGCCCCACCGGTCGTGGACTCCGCCAGGACGTCGTGGACAGGACCCGCGCATCCCGCCCGCACCGCGTCGACCAGCAGCCCGTGCCGCCGCCCGCACTCGGAGCGCGTACGCCACAGGACCTCGGCGAGGTTGTCGCAGCCACGCAGCAGGCGGCCCGCGCCGAGCGGCACGGCGGTGCGCATGGCGGTGCGCATGGCGCGGGGCAGCGGGTCGCAGGCGAACACCGACCGCAGGGCGACCACCATCTGCTCGGCCGCGGCGATGACCTGGCACTGGCCGTCCGTCTTGCCCGCGACGCGCAGCGGCAGGAGCGCGGTGCCGAGGCGGTCACCGGGAAGCGGCGCCCGCGTCACCGGGGCCAGGCCCGCCGTGTACCAGGCCGCCTGCACCGTACGCCGGCTCGGATCACGCAGGGCCGTCTCCAGCAGGGTGAGTCCGCCGACGGTCAACCGCTCGCCCACCATGCGCAGTTCGGGCTCGGCCTGCACGGCCACATCGAGTCGTACGGGGCCCTGGGGACCGTCCGCCGTGCAGCCGATGCGGAATCCACGGCGGCGCTGGGCGTCGGGCCGGGCCCGCTCGGGCACGCAGGCGGCCGGGTCCGGGAACACCTCGGCCAGTTCGGCGCCGCCGCCGAGCCGGGCCAGTGCCTCGTACGCGCGCAGGGCGCTCGACTTGCCGCTGCCGCTGGGGCCGGCGAAGAGGCTGAGGGGGCCGAGCGGGAATCCGGCGCCGCGGTGCGCGGCGAACGCGGAGAGGCGCAGTTCGGTGATGCTCGGCCGGTCCGGGGAGCGTGCCTCGGTCTCCGCGCGGGTCCCGCGAGCTGACACGGTCATATCCGGACGGTAGGGCCGCGCCCCGAGGCCGAACCGTTTCGCCCGCGGAGCTTCCTACGATCGGGGGACCCGGTCACGGTGCCGACGGAAATCGCCTCACACCATGGGGTCGTACTCGGACCGGACTCCGACCGGCTCCTCGGGGCCGACGTGGGGGCGTACCGACGCTCACACGCCGGGGATGCCCGCGCCCTCCATCAGTCCCTGTACCTCGGTTCCCGGCGGCGTGAGCAGGAACACGTTCCGGTCGACCCGGTGCATCCCGCTCGCCAGACCGAAGACGACACCCGTACTGAAGTCGAGTACGCGCTTGGCGACGTCCGTCTCGGCGCTGGTGAGGTCCAGGAGGACCGGGATACCGGCCATCAGGGTCTCGGCGACCTCACGGGCGTCCGCGAAGATGTTGATCCGCAGGACCACGAAGCGGCGCCGCGCCTCGGTCTCCGCCTCCGGCATCGCCCGGTGGCCGACCGCCGACGGCCAGGCGTCCCGGCCACGCAAAGGAACGACCTGGGCGAGCCCTTCCCACTGTTCATCGGTGACGTCGTGGCTGTTCACCGGCTCCCCCCGCCCTGAATCGTCCTGATTGCCTGCCCGGCCATTGTGGCGCATGGTCACCTGTTCGGCCCAATGCGACACGGTAGCGGCACGGGGCAGGGTGCGTTTCGGCAGTACCGTCCGGCCAGGTCATGAGGCCAAGAACCGGCAAACACTCCGCCAACTCGGCCCACCAAAACTTGCATCATTCGTTTACTTGAACTGTTCGTGTTTATGAAAGTAGGTTGGCCCCCATGCCCACGCCCCGCACCCCGACCACCGCCGACGAGCTGCGCGGTGCCGGCCTGCGGGTGACGGCCGCCCGCGTGGCGCTGCTGGAGACCGTCCGGGACGGCGATCACCTCGGTGTCGAGGCGATCGCCTCCGAGGTACGGGCGCGGGTGGGCCACATCTCACTTCAAGCCGTCTACGAGGCTCTCCACGCGCTGACCACGGCCAAGCTCGTCCGCCGTATCGAACCGCCCGGCAGCCCGGCCCTCTTCGAGGGGCGGGTCGGGGACAACCACCACCACCTCGTGTGCCGGTCGTGCGGTGTCGTGGCCGACGTCGACTGTGCGACAGGCCACGCCCCCTGCCTCACCGCTTCGCAGGACCACGGCTTCTCGGTCGACGAGGCCGAGGTCATCTACTGGGGCCTGTGCCCCTCCTGTTCCTGAGCATGTGATTCACCCCGTTCGGAAGGATTCCCCCATGACCGACAACCATGACGCGATCGTCACGGACCCGAAGCCGGAGGAGACGGGCGGCTGCCCGGTCGCGCACGGTCGCGCCGCGCACCCGACCCAGGGCGGCGGAAACCGCCAGTGGTGGCCCGAGCGCCTCAACCTGAAGATCCTCGCCCAGAACCCCGCCGTGGCGAACCCGCTCGGTGAGGACTTCGACTACGCCGAGGCGTTCCGGAGCCTCGACCTCGCCGCGGTCAAACAGGACATCGCCGAGGTCCTGACCACCTCGCAGGACTGGTGGCCGGCCGACTTCGGCAACTACGGCCCGCTCATGATCCGGATGGCCTGGCACAGTGCGGGCACCTACCGCATCAGCGACGGCCGTGGCGGCGGCGGCGCCGGTCAGCAGCGCTTCGCCCCCCTGAACAGCTGGCCGGACAACGGCAACCTCGACAAGGCCCGCCGGCTGCTGTGGCCGGTCAAGAAGAAGTACGGCCAGAGCATCTCGTGGGCCGACCTCATGATCCTCACCGGCAACGTCGCCCTGGAGACGATGGGTTTTGAGACCTTCGGCTTCGGCGGCGGACGCGCCGACGTGTGGGAGCCCGACGAGGACGTGTACTGGGGTCCCGAGACCACCTGGCTCGCCGACGAGCGCTACACCGGCGACCGCGAGCTGGAGAACCCGCTCGGCGCCGTCCAGATGGGCCTCATCTACGTCAACCCCGAGGGCCCCAACGGCAACCCGGACCCGCTGGCCTCGGCCCGCGACATCCGTGAGACGTTCCGCCGGATGGCGATGAACGACGAGGAGACGGTCGCCCTGATCGCGGGCGGTCACACCTTCGGCAAGACCCACGGCGCGGGCCCGGCGGAGAACGTCGGCGACGACCCCGAGGCCGCCCCGCTGGAGCAGATGGGCTTCGGCTGGAAGAGCACGTACGGCACCGGCAAGGGCGGCGACGCCATCACCAGTGGCCTTGAGGTCACCTGGACGAGCACGCCCACCCGGTGGAGCAACGGCTTCTTCAAGAACCTGTTCGAGTACGAGTGGGAGCTGACGCAGAGCCCCGCCGGAGCCAACCAGTGGGTCGCGAAGGACGGCGCCGGCGCGGACACCATCCCGGACGCGCACGACCCGTCGAAGCGCCAGGCCCCGACGATGCTGACGACGGACCTCGCGCTGCGGCTCGACCCGACGTACGGGCCGATCTCGCGCCGCTTCTACGAGAACCCCGACCAGTTCGCGGACGCCTTCGCCCGCGCCTGGTACAAGCTGACCCACCGTGACCTGGGCCCGAAGTCGCTGTACCTCGGCCCGGAGGTCCCGGCGGAGACCCTGTCGTGGCAGGACCCGCTCCCGGAGGTCACGCACGACCTCGTGGACGCGGCGGACGTCGCCGACCTCAAGAGCCGGCTCCTCGCCTCGGGCCTCACGGTCTCGGAGCTCGTGTCCACCGCGTGGGCGTCGGCCTCGTCCTTCCGCGGCAGCGACAAGCGCGGCGGCGCCAACGGCGCCCGCATCCGCCTGCAGCCGCAGAGCGCCTGGGAGGTCAACAGCCCCGACCAGCTCGCCTCCGTGCTGCGCACCCTCGAAGGCGTCCAGGAGTCCTTCAACTCCGCCCAGAGTGGCGGCAAGCAGATCTCGCTGGCCGACCTGATCGTGCTCGCCGGTGCGGCGGGCGTCGAGAAGGCCGCCAAGGACGCCGGCTTCGACATCGAGGTCCCCTTCACGCCGGGCCGCGCCGACGCGACGCAGGAGCAGACGGACGTCGAGTCGTTCGCCGCCCTGGAGCCGACCGCCGACGGGTTCCGCAACTACCTCGGCAAGGGCAACCGGCTGCCGGCCGAGTTCCTGCTGATCGACAAGGCGAACCTGCTGGGCCTGAGCGCTCCCGAGCTGACCGTCCTCGTCGGCGGCCTGCGTGTCCTGGGCGCGAACCACGGGCAGTCGTCGCACGGCGTCTTCACCGACACCCCGGGCACCCTGACGAACGACTTCTTCGTCAACCTGCTCGACATGGGCACGGCGTGGAGCTCGACCTCCGCGGACCAGACCGTCTTCGAGGGCCGCGACGCCGCCACCGGCGCGGTCAAGTGGACCGGCACCCGTGCCGACCTCGTCTTCGGCTCGAACTCCGAGCTGCGCGCGCTCGCCGAGGTCTACGCGAGCGACGACGCGAAGGAGAAGTTCGTGAAGGACTTCGTCGCGGCGTGGGTCAAGGTCTCGAACGCGGACCGCTTCGACCTGGTCTGATCAGCCCGCCCGTTCGACCAGTTCAACCTGCTCGGCACGTAGGACGATGCCCGGGCCGGTCCGCGAGGACCGGCCCGGGCATCGCCCTTTGCCACGGCTGAGGCAGAGGCCACGGCTGAGGCCGAGTCTCAGGAGAGTGGCCAGTTGCGCAGGGCGGCGTCGGCCAGCTCCTGGAGTTCGTCGCGGCCGATCCCGCTCGCGGCTTGTACGGCGATGCCGTGGGCGAGGGTGGTGATGTAGCGGGCCAGGAGCCCCGGATCGGTCTGCGGGGGCAGGTCGCCGTCGTCGACGGCCCGCTGGAACCGCTCCCGGACCTGGGAGTAGCCGTCGTTGCGCCAGGCGGCGAGGAGGTCACAGACCTCCTGCCCGGAGTCGCTGGTGGCCAGGGCACTCTGGACGCCCAGACACCCGTGGGGACCGGCCGGGGCGGTGGTGGTCCGAACGGTGCCGGCCAGGATCGCGGTGGCGACGCCGAGGGCGGTCGGTTCCTCCATGGCCCGGGCCAGGTACGCGCTCGGGCCTTCGGTGTAGCGCTCCAGAACCTTGCGGAACAGCTTCTCCTTGTTGCCGAAGGCCGCGTACATGCTGGTGGTGGAGATGCCCATCGCGCTCGTCAGGCCGGCCGTGCTGGCCCCCTCGTACCCGTGCCTCCAGAAGACCAGCATGGCGCGCTCAAGAGCTTCGTCGGTGTCGAATCCTCGCGGTCGGCCGGCCGGGGCACCGGCGCTCTGTCTCGTCTCCACCCCCACAGCCTACCTCTTCTGCAGCGATCGCTGCAGAAGTGCTAACGTTCGACTTCCGCAGCGATCGCTGCAGAAATCGAAAGGGCTACTCGCATGGGGCTGCTTGAGGGCAGGACCGCGCTCGTCACCGGGGGCAGCGCGGGAATCGGCCTGGCCACTGCCGTACGACTGGCGGCGGAGGGCGCTCACGTGTTCATCACGGGCCGGCGCAAGGCCGAACTGGACGCGGCCGTCGAAGCGATCGGTTCAGCGGCCACCGGGGTGACCGGCGACATCGGGAACCTGGCCGACCTGGACCGGCTCTACGAGACGATCCGCGGCCGGGGACAGGGACTGGACGTCCTGTTCGCCAATGCCTCCATCGGCTCGCTCGCACCGCTGGGGCAGATCACCGAAGAGCATTTCGACACCCACTTCGGCATCAACGTCCGCGGCATGCTGTTCACCGTTCAGAAGGCGCTGCCGCTGCTCAACGACGGCGCTTCGGTCATCCTGAACGGCTCCACCAACGGGGACGTCGGCGATGAGGCGTTCGGCGTGTACGCGGCGACCAAGGCCGCCACCCGGTCGTTCTCCCGGACCTGGGCCAACGAACTCAAGGAACGCGGCATCCGGGTCAACACCGTCACGCCGGGCCCGACCGAGACCCCGGGGTTGTTGGGTGTCAACCCCGACCCGGAGGCGTTCACGCGGCAACTGGCGACGCGTGTGCCGCTGGGCCGGCTCGGGCGCCCGGAGGAGATCGCCGCCGCCGTGGCCTTCCTCGCCTCCGACCAGAGCAGCTTCACCACCGGTTCGAGCCTGTACGTCGACGGCGGCCTGAACCAGATCTGAGACAGAAAGGTCACCTCATGTCCAACAGTGAGCTGCGCGCGTTCTACCTGCGCTACGTCGAGGAAATCAACGCCCACAAGTTCGACGGCATGGACAAGTACATCAACGACCGGACCACCCTGAACGGTGAGCCGGCCACCCGGGACGATCTCATCGCGGTGCAGAAGCACGACGTGGACGCGGTTCCGGACCTCCACTGGGAGCTCAAGGAACTGCTCTTCGACGGCGACCGGCTGGCCGCCCGGCTGATCAACACGGGCACTCCGGTGAAGGAGTGGCTCGGTGTGGCTCCCACCGGCGCCTCGTTCGAGATCGTCGAGTACGCCATCTACCAGGTCCGCGACGGGCGGTTCGTGCACATGACCGCCCTGCACGACGCCGGCGAACTTCTCCGGCAACTGACCGGCTGACCTCCGGCACAGGCACCGGCGTCGGCAACCACAGCCAGGACATCACCAATGGCCCACTCGGGCCATACGACTCATGAGGACAGACATGCCCATCACATTGATCACCGGGGCCAACAAGGGCATCGGCTTCGAAACGGCCAGGCAGCTCACGGAGTTGGGTCACGTCGTCTACATCGGCGCTCGTGACGCCGAGCGGGGCGAGAAGGCCGCGGCGGCGCTCGGCGCACGATTCGTACAACTCGACGTGACCGACGACGCGTCGGTGACCAGCGCGCTGGCGACGATCGACTCGGCCGAGGGCCGGCTCGACGTCCTGGTGAACAACGCCGGCGTCCTGGGAGCCGGCGTCACCGACGGCCCCACCGCGCTCCGGGCCTTCGACACCAACGCGGTGGGAGTCGTGCGCGTCACGGAGGCGGCGCTCCCCCTGCTGCGCAAGTCCCCGAACCCGACCGTGGTCACCGTTTCCAGCAGCGCCGGGTCGTTCTGGGCGGTGACCAACCCGGACCGGCCGGAGTTCAACCTGCCGTTGGCGCTCTACTCCGCGTCCAAGTCGGCGGCCACCATGCTCACGGTCCAGTACGCCAAGTCCCAGCCGGGCATCAAGTTCAACGCGGTCGAACCCGGCACCACCGCCACCGACATGACCGCGGCGTTCGGCATCGGAAGGGCGCCGGAGGAGAGCGCCAAGGTCGTCGTGCACCTCGCGACTCTCGACGCGGACGGCCCTACCGGAACGTTCCAGGACGAGAACGGCGAACTGCCCTGGTAGCCGGGTGGGAACGGTCGGGGGGCAGCAGCCAGGACGGACCACTGCCCCTCGACCGAGTGCCGGCCTCCCCCGGCTCACCCCGGCGTCGTCGCCGGCCACCGGGCCGTACGACCGGTCCTCCGTTACGGGATCAGTTACGGGATCAGTTATGGGATCAGCAGGAGTTTGCCGGTGGTCGTACGCGACTCGATGTCCGCGTGGGCCTTCGCGGCCTCGGCCAGCGGGTAGCGGCCGCCGATCCGGACGACCAACTCGCCCTTCGCGACGAGCGCGTACAACTCGGCGGCGCGCGCGGTGAGTTCCTCGGGTGTGCGGATGTAGTCCTCGGTCACGCCGTAGGTGATGCGGGTGCTGCGGGGGATGTCGTTCATCGCGATGGTCGGCACGTCCCCGATCAGCGGCCCGTAGAACACCAGCGTGCCGTGCGTGCGCAGCACCTGGAGGGACGCGGCGAACGTGGTCGCGCCCGCACCGTCGAACACCACGTGCGCTCCGCTCCCGCCGGTCAGGCCGAGCACCGGCTCGACGAACGCGCCACCGGTGGAGACCAGGACGTGGTCGGCGCCGGCGTCGGCGGCGAGCCCGGCCTTCTCCGGCCGCGACACCAGGCCGATCACGGTGCCGCCGCGGGCCTTGACGACCTGGGTGAGCAGCATCCCGACCCCGCCGGCGGCGGCGTGCACGAGCGCGACGTCCCCCGGCCGCACCGGATGGGACACGGTGGCGAAGTGCCGCGCGGTCAGGCCCTGCAACAGCACGGCCGCGGCCGTCTCGTCGTCGATGGCGTCGGGCACCGCGACGACACTGCTCGCCGGGAGCACGATCTGCTCGGCGTAGCTGCTGTGGCTGTTGATCGACAACCAGGCGACACGGTCGCCCGGGGCGAACCCGTGCACGCCCTCGCCGGTCTCCGCCACCACGCCGGCGCCTTCCGCGCCCGGCACGTCGGCCAGGGCCTGTCTGCGGATCGCGGTGTCGAAGAAGTTCACCCCTGCCACGCGGACGTCGACCAGGACTTCTCCCGGACCCGGACGAGGTGCCGGCCGCTCGCGCAGCCGCAGCACTTCCGGTCCCCCTGCTTCGTTGACCACTATCGCTCTCATGCGGCCGAAGGTAGATATCAAAAAATGTACCTGCAAGTACACTTTTGTCCGTGACCGCGAGGAAGGGCACGAGGAAGGGCGCCGCGACCCGCCTGCGCATCGTGGAAGCCGCCGCGGCCGAGATCCGGGAGCGCGGCACGAACGTCACCACGCTCGACGACGTGTGCCGGCGCAGCGACACCGGCAAGGGGCAGATGTTCCACTACTTCCCGGAAGGCCGGGAACAGCTTCTGCTGGCGGTTGCCGAGCATGAAGCGGAGCGCGTCTTCGACGACCAGGAGCCGTACCTGAGCGAACTCACCTCGCGCGCGGCCTGGGAGGCGTGGCGCGACCTGGTCGTCGGCCTCTACCGCGACCAGGGGCTGCACTGCCCGCTCGGGGTACTGATCGCCGACGTGGGCCGGTACAGCCCGGCGGCGCAGGCCGTGTCGGCGCACCTGATACGACGCTGGCAGGAATGCGTCCGCGCCGGCATCGAGGCCACGCAAGCGGCCGGCGAGGCCAACCCGTCGCTGGACCCCGACCGCACGGCCGCGGCAGTGATCGCCGCCGTCCAGGGCGGCGTCACGGTCCTGCTCTCCACCGGCTCGGCGGAACACCTGGAGGCCGGATTGAACCTCTGCCTGGACCACTTGCTGTCGTAACAGCGCCGCCGATCGGTGTGCCTGGCTACTCCGGCCCCAGCTTCGGGGACGGGGGCAACGGGATGCCGGCCGGGTCTTGTTCCGGGACCGGCGGGACGGGCGGGACCGGCG
>NZ_LIPP01000372.1:0-8393 GCF_001418335.1 Streptomyces aurantiacus
GGAAGAGGGGAAGGCGGGGCGTCATCCGGGGCTTCACTCGCAGGATCGTAAGCCGCGTCGATGTCTATACCGTCCGATGACGAGTCAATCGCTCGTAAAAGTTACTTAATAGCACAAGCTATGGCTCATGGTCGTCAAGCGTCCGCAGCCCTCAACTCTCGTCGCCGTACTCGTTCCGACGATCGTCATGTCCGGGATCGGGCTCTGGGGCATCGACCGCGGTGGGATGTGGCGGGACGAGGCGGTCACCGTTCAGGTGGCACGGCGCTCGCTGCCGCAGATCTGGCATCTGCTGCACTCCGTGGACGTGGTGCACGGCCTCTACTACCTCCTCATGCACCCCGTACTCGCCGTCCACTCCGGCGAGGTCGCCCTGCGTCTGCCCTCGCTCTGCGCGGCCGCCGTGACAGCGGGGCTCGTCGGGGCCCTCGGGGCCCGCCTCGCACGCCCCCGGGTCGGCCTGTGGGCCGGGCTGCTGTACGCGGTGACGCCCATGGCCGGCCACTTCGCGCAGGAGGGCCGGTCGTACGCCCTGGTCGCCGCCGGAGCCACGGGGGCGACGCTGCTCCTCGTACGGGCGACGGACGCCTCCAGGGGCGACGGGGGGTCACGCGCGCGTGGGCCCGGCCGACACGCGCCCGCCCGGCACCGGCACCGGCACCGGTACTGGTACTGGTGCGCGTACGGGGGAGTCGTCACCGTCACCGTCCTGCTCCACGAGTTGGCCGTCCTGCTCCTCCTCGCGCACGCCGTCACCCTGGTCCTCGCCCGGATGCCCCGCAGGGTGTGGTGGAACTGGGCCCGCGCCGCCGGGGCCGTACTCCTCGTCCTGCTCCCGCTCGCCCTGGTCTCCAGCGGCCAGTCGGACCAGGTGGCCTGGCTCGGACCGCCCGGCAGCGGCACGGTCGAGGACCTCCTGCGCTCCTTCGCCGGGCCGACCCGGCTGGTCCTCGGCCCGTACCTGCTGCTGATCGCCCTCGCACTGCGCTCCCCGCTCGCCCGCCGCGGCGAACTCTCCCTTCCCGCGGTCGCCCTCCCGTTGCTGCTCGTGCCGCCCGCGATCCTTCTCGCGGTGTCCCGCCACTGGCCGCTCTTCCACGACCGCTACGTGCTGTACGCGCTCGCGGGGGCACCGCTGCTGGCGGCGGCGGGCGCGGACCGGCTGGCCGGGGCGGCGGGGGCCCACCTGCGCTCCCCGGCCGCCGCGCGAGGCGTCGCCACGCTCCTCGGGGTGCTCGCCATCGCCCTCGCCTTCGTGTCGCAGCTCCCCGTCCTGCGCGAGGACCGGAATCCTGCCCGCCGCCCCGACGACCTCGCGGCCCTCTCCGCGGTGGCCGCCCGGCGGATGAGCCCCGGCGACCCCGTGCTCTTCCTCCCGGCGGTCGTCAGGCGTACGGCGGTGGCGTACCCGAAGGGCTTCCAGGGCGTGCGGGACATCGCGTTGCGGGAGCCCGGACCCGTCTCCGGCACCCTCTACGGGCGCGAGGTCGGCCCCGGCGAACTGCGCCGCAGACTCGACGGACTCGACCGCCTGTGGGTGGTCGCCGAGCCGTACGCGCTGAGGCCCGCCCGGTATCCGCCGGAGCCGGCCGAGCAGGTCAAACTCGCCGTGGTGAGCGAGCAGTTCGTGCCGCGGGCGGAGTTCGTACGGAAGGGGTCGGTTCTGCGGCTGTACGTGCGCAGACCGCCACCGGCGGCGTGAGACACAGGCGCGCCCGGTGATGCGGCGTGGTCACTCGTGGTCCGGAGTCTCCTCCAGGGCCGCCGCGTCCAGCGCGTCCGTGAGCTTGTCGAGGCGGGAGCGCAGGTCGAGGATCTCGGCCACGTCGAAGCCCGTCGCGGCGGAGATCCGGCGCGGCACGCGCAACGCCTGCTCGCGCAGGGCCACGCCCTCGTCCGTGAGGCCGACCAGCACGGACCGCTCGTCCCGGGCGCTGCGCTCACGCCGTACGAGTCCGGCCGTCTCCAGCCGCTTCAGCAGGGGCGACAGCGTCCCGGAGTCGAGCCGCAGGTGCTCGCCGACCTTCTTCACGGGCAGCTCGCCGTGCTCCCACAGCACGAGCATGACCAGGTACTGGGGGTAAGTGAGCCCCAGGTCCTTGAGGATGACGCGGTACAGACCGCCGAAGGCGCGCGAGGCGGCGTGCAGGGAGAAGCAGATCTGCTGGTCGAGGCGGAGGTAGTCCTCCTCGCGCAAGCCCTCCATGGCGGAATCGGGTGCGGGCGTCGTGGTCATGGGTCCAGGGTAACCCCGGCCACGCCATTCAGTTGTGCACAATTTAATTGTGTGCTGTACTTACGTGGTGCGGCGGCCCGGAACCAGGGCCCCGCCGACCACAGGTTTTGGTTTGATCTTGAGAGGGATGGTTTCCATGGACGCGCTCTACACCGCGGTCGCCACCGCCACCCACGGCCGTGACGGCCGCGCCTACAGCTCGGACGGGCAGCTCGACCTGCAGCTCGGCATTCCGACGGAGATGGGCGGCAACGGTCAGGGCACGAACCCGGAGCAGCTCTTCGCCGCCGGTTACTCGGCCTGTTTCGCCAGCGCGCTCGCCCTGGTGGGGCGTGCGGCGAAGGTCGACGTCAGTGACGCCGCGGTGACCGCGGAGGTGGGGATCGGCAAGCAGGGGGAGGGGTTCGCGCTCGCGGTCACCCTTCGGGTGGAGCTGCCTGAGTCGGTCGACGCGGCGACCGGGCGCAAGCTGGTCGAGCAGGCGCATCAGGTGTGCCCCTACTCGAACGCGACCCGCGGGAACATCCCGGTCGAGCTCGTCGTCGAGTAGGTCTTTCGCCCCCGCCGCCCCTACCCTTCCCGTCCTTTCTGGGGGCTGCGCCCCCAGACCCCCGCTGTCGGCCTGAACGGCCTCGTCCTCAGACGCCGGACGGGCTGGTATGTCAGCCCCTCCGGCGTTTGAGGAGCGGGGGTTCGGGGGCTGGCCCCCGAGTAGTGACGGGAAGGGTAGGGGCGGCGGGGGCGAGAACCCCCGGGGGACCCCGCGCCCGAGGGGCTCAGCCCTTTTCCAGGAACTGCTCTCTCTCGTCGTCCAGCAGCGCCTGGAGGGCCGTGCGCAGGGCGGGGAGGTGGGTCAGGTCCGGGTCGCCGGCGACCACCGCGGTCGCCTCCTCGCGGGCCTCGGCGATGATCTCCTCGTCCTCGATGACGGCGAGCATCCGCAGCGAGGTGCGGGCACCCGACTGGGCCTGGCCGAGGACATCGCCCTCGCGTCGCTGTTCGAGGTCGAGGCGGGAGAGCTCGAAGCCGTCGAGCGTGGATGCCACCGCCGTCAGCCGCTGCCGGGCCGGGCTCGCCTCCGGCATCTCGGTGACGAGGAGGCACAGTCCCGCGGCGGAGCCACGGCCGACGCGGCCGCGCAGCTGATGGAGCTGTGACACTCCGAACCGGTCGGCGTCCATGATCACCATCGCTGTCGCGTTCGGCACGTTCACCCCGACCTCGATGACCGTCGTGGCGACCAGGACGTGGGTCTCCCCTGCGGCGAAGCGGCGCATCACGGCGTCCTTCTCGTCCGGCGGCATACGGCCGTGCAGCACTTCGACCGCGATGCCCTGGAGCGGGCCTTTGGCGAGCTGGTCGGCGACTTCGAGGACGGCGAGGGGCGGGCGCTTCTCGGCCTCGGCCGCGTCTTCGGGGGACGGCTTCTTCTTCGACTTCTTCGGGGCGTCGTCCTCGTCCCCGATGCGGGGGCAGACCACGTACGCCTGATGGCCGTTGGACACCTCCTCCCGCACGCGCTCCCACGCGCGCGAGAGGAAATGCGGCTTGTCCGCGGCCGGGACGACATGGCTGGCGATGGGTGAGCGTCCGGCGGGGAGCTGGTCCAGGACCGAGGTGTCCAGGTCGCCGAAGACGGTCATGGCGACCGTGCGGGGAATGGGCGTGGCGGTCATCACGAGGAGGTGCGGCGGCTGCTTGCCCTTGCCGCGCAGGGCGTCGCGCTGCTCGACGCCGAACCGGTGCTGTTCGTCCACCACGACCAGGCCCAGGTCGTGGAACTGCACCTTGTCCTCGATCAGCGCGTGCGTGCCGATGACGAGCCCCGCCTCGCCGGTGACCAGGTCGAGGAGCGCCTGACGGCGTCCTGCCGCCCCCATGGAGCCGGTGAGCAGCACCACCTTCGTGGAGTTCTCGGCCCCGCCGAGCATTCCGCCCTCGGCCAGCTCCCCCATCATCTCGGTGATGGACCGGTGGTGCTGCTGGGCGAGCACCTCGGTGGGCGCGAGCATGGCCGCCTGCCCGCCCGCGTCGACCACGGTCAGCATGGCGCGCAGGGCCACCATGGTCTTACCGGAACCGACCTCCCCCTGCAGCAGCCGGTGCATCGGGTGTTCCGTGGCCAGGTCGTCGAAGATCTCCTTGGTGACCTTCTGCTGGCCTTCGGTGAGGGTGAAGGGGAGCTTGGCGTCGAAGGCGGACAGCATGCCGTCCTTCTTGGGCCTCCTTGCCACGGCGGGCAGTTGGGCGTCGGCGTGGCGGCGGCGGGCCAGGGCCACCTGGAGGACGAACGCCTCGTCCCACTTGAGGCGGGAGCGGGCGTCCTCGATGTCCGCCTTGGTGTGCGGGCGGTGGATCTTCAGGAGGGCCTCGGGCAGGGAGATCAGGCCCCGTCCTGCCCGCAGCGGCTCCGGCAGCGGGTCGAGGGCCTCCTGGGCGTGCGGCAGCACGGTCTGCACCGCCTTGGCGATCTTCCAGGACTCCAGCTTGGCGGTGGCGGGGTAGAGCGGGATCAGCGCGCCGGCCCAGGTGTCCACCGTCTCGGCGGCCTCCTCTGCGGCGTCCTTCCCGCCCAGCAGCTCGTACGCCGGATGGGCCAGCTGGAGGCGGTGGTTGAAGACGGAGACCTTGCCCGCGAACAGCGCGCGCGTGCCGGGCAGGAGCTCCTTGTGGGGCTTGTGCACGCCGTGGCCGAAGAAGACCAGCTTGAGCCGGCCGCTGCCGTCCGTGATGGTCACTTCGAGACGCTGCCCCTTGCCGCGCGGCGCCTTGGGCGAGGCGAACGTGTGCAGGCGGGCGTCGGCCACCTGGGCGACCACCGTCACGTGCTCGTCCATGGGCAGGTCGGCGAGGTGGGTGAGCTGCCCGCGCTCCTCGTACCTGCGCGGATAGTGGTGCAGCAGGTCGCCGACGGTGTGCAGGCCGAGATGCTCGGCCATCACCTTCGCGGTGGCGGGTCCGAGCGTCTTCTTCAGTGGTTCATCGAGCACGGGCACGAGATCCATTGCACACCACACCACTGACAATGCCCTAGATGTCTCGGAAATCCGCTGGTCAGACGGCTCGTTCGCGGCCTAGGATGTCCGGCTCCGGCCCTGTTCGCGGTCACCTCTCCTCCGGGACCGCCCGACCCCGCGCCGTCGCACGTCCCCCCACCGGCGCAGCGACGATGGAATCACAGACCTCAGAGTCATCCCAGGCATCCCCGTCACCTCATACGTTCCAGGTCGACCTGCGCGGCCTCGTGGACCTTCTCTCCCATCACCTCTACTCCAGTCCCAAGGTCTACCTGCGCGAACTGCTGCAGAACGCCGTGGACGCCATCACCGCCCGGCGCACCGAGCAGCCGGACGCGCCTGCCCTGGTACGGCTGTTCGCCGAGGGCGGCACCCTGCGTGTGGAGGACTCCGGGATCGGGCTCACCGAGACGGACGTGCACAGCCTCCTCGCGACCATCGGCCGCAGCTCCAAGCGGGCCGACGGGGCAGCAGGGCTGGAGTCGGCGCGTTCCGACTTCCTCGGCCAGTTCGGTATCGGCCTGCTCGCCTGTTTCGTGGTCGCCGAGCGCATCCGGGTGGTCAGCCGCAGCGCCCGTACGCCCGACGCGCCGCCCGTGGAGTGGACGGCGACCGACGACGGCTCGTACCGGGTCCGTACGCTGCCGCCCGAGGCCCGTGCCGAACCGGGCACCACGGTGTACCTGGAGGCCCGCCCCGGCGCCGCCGACTGGCTGGCCGAGGAGCGGGTGCTGTCGCTGGCCCGCGACTTCGGTTCGCTGCTGCCGTACGACGTACGGGTGGGCGACGAGGCGGTGACGGATCTCCCGGCGCCCTGGGACCGCTCGTACCCAAGTCCCGCCGGCCGCAGGGTCGCGCTGGCCCGGCACTGCCACACCCTGTTCGGGTTCACCCCGCTGGACTCGATCGAGCTGAACGTGCCGCTGGCCGGCATCCGCGGGGTGGCGTACGTGCTGCCGTCCGCGGTCAGCCCCGCCCAGCGCGCCGGACATCGCGTGCACCTGAAGGGCATGCTGCTCACCGAACGGGCCGAACAGCTGCTGCCCGACTGGGCGTTCTTCGTGCGCTGCGTCCTGGACACGGACAGCCTGCGGCCCACCGCGTCCCGGGAGTCGCTGTACGAGGACGAGACCCTGGCCGGCGTAAGGGAGGCGCTGGGCGAGCGGATCCGGGCCTGGCTGACGGGACTCGCCGCCGGTGATCCGGAGCGCCTCGCGGCCTTCCTGTCGGTGCACCACCTGGGGGTGAAGTCCCTGGCGCGGCACGACAGCGAGATGCTGCGCACGATGCTGCCGTGGCTGCCCTTCGAGACCACCGACGGCCGACTGTCCCTTGAGGAATTCGCCCAGCGGCATCCGGTGGTGCACTTCACGCGCACGGTGGAGGAGTACCGCCAGGTCGCGCCGATCGCGTCCGCCCAGGGCGTGGGGGTCGTCAACGGCGGCTACACGTACGACAGCGAACTGGTCGAGGCGCTGCCCACGGTGCGGCCGGGGACGGTCGTGGCGGAGCTGGACGCCGACACGGTGACCGCGCATCTGGACGCGGTCGACCCTGCGGAGGAGCTGGCCCTTTCGGCGTTCCTGGGAGCCGCGCGGGCGAAACTCGACCCCCTGGGGTGCGATGTCGTCCTGCGCGCCTTCCATCCGCTCTCCGTGCCGGCGCTGCACCTGGACGACCGGTCGGCCCGCCACGAGCAGGCCCGCGCGGACGCCGAGGAGCAGGCCGACGACCTGTGGGCGGGCATCCTCGGCTCGCTGCGCGGCAGCGCCCCGCGCGCGCGTCTGGTGCTCAACCATCTCAACCCGCTGATCCGGCGCATCAGTTCGCTCGACGACCGGGACCTGATCGGCACGGCCACGGAGTCGCTCTACGGACAGGCCCTGCTGATGGCGCAGCGTCCGCTGCGGCCCGCGGACTCGGCGCTCCTGAACCGGTCGTTCATAGGCCTCCTGGAGTGGGCCACTCACAGCAACTCCCCGGAGGAGGGCCACTGATGAGCCATCCCATGGACATGGACATGAATATGGACTTCGACGCGCTGCGCCGGGCGATGCAGGAGAACTACGAGCAGCCGGAGGGCCCCGCCCGCAACGCGCGCGCGGAGCAACTGCTCGTCGAGGCCGAGAAGCTGAACATCCCGCTCGCCGTGATCGAGGCGCTCGGCCATCAGCTGAAGGTCTACAACTACAGCTCCGAGAAGGACCGGATGTTCGTCCCCTTCGCGCGCCTGCTGCGCATGTGGGACGAACGGCCCGAGGACTTCGACGAGTACGAGGTCCACTCGCTGCACTGGGTCTTCAAGTGGGTCTCCTCCGGCATGGTCGGCCAGCCGCACGTTCCGCTCGCCTCCATCGAGAAGTGGCTCGGCGAGATGGAGCACCGCTACCGGCTCGCCGGTCACTCCGAACGGGCCGTTCGCAGCACCGAGTTCACGGTGGCCCGTTCCATCGGGGATCTGGAGCGGGCCGGGCGGGCGTACACGGCGTGGCTGGCCGCGGACCGCGACAGCATGGCCGACTGCCATGCCTGCGAGCTGCACGACCAGGGCTGGTGGCTGGTCGAGCGGGGCGCGGACGCCGAGGCGCTGGAGCTGTGGCGGCCGGTCCTGGAGGGCGAGTACACGTGCGCCCACGAACCGCACGCCGTCCTCGCGTCCTCGCTGCTGCCCCTGCTGCGCCTCGACCGCCCGGACGAGGCACGGGCCCACCATCTGCGCGGTTTCCGGCTCGTCCGTTCCATGGAAAGCATGCGCGGCGCGTACGCGGACCATGTGGAATTCTGCGTCCTCACCGGCAACGAGGCGCGTGCCCTGGAGCTGCTCGCGGAGCGGCCCGCGTACTTCACGGACAGCGGGGAGCCGCGCAGCCGGATGGACTTCCTGGCCGTGGTCGCCCTGCTCACGGACCGGCTGACCGCCCTCGGGCTCGGCGCGCGGACCGTGCCGGGGCCGGCCGGCCGCGTCTGGACCGCGGGCGAACTCGCCGCCCACGCGCGCGTGGAGGCCCTCGCACTGGCCGGTCGCTTCGACGAGCGCAACGGCACGACGTACGTGAGCGAGCGCATCCGGCAGCGCATGGACCAGCCGCCGCTGGTGGAGCGCCTGCCGCTGGGCATACGCGCGGCGCGTGCCGTCGGTG
>NZ_LIPP01000372.1:8458-8629 GCF_001418335.1 Streptomyces aurantiacus
GGCGACCGGGGGCGACGATGACACAGCACTGACTCCGCGCGACCGTGCGGAGATGACCGATCACCGGGCGATGGGCCTCGGCCCCGAGGGCGTGGACCTGTTCGCCCGCGCCGCCGAGCTGTACGAGGCGGCCGGCGACCCGGGCGAGGCCCTGGCGGCACGCGCGCGTGG
>NZ_LIPP01000373.1 GCF_001418335.1 Streptomyces aurantiacus
GCCGAACAGGTACAGCCAGTACGCGAACATGTTCAGCCGCGGGAACGCCACGTCCGGCGCGCCGATCTGCAGCGGCATGATCCAGTTCGTGAAGCCGGCGAACAGCGGGGTCGCGAACATCAGCAGCATGATCGTGCCGTGCATCGTGAACGCCTGGTTGAACTGCTCGTTCGACATGATCTGCGTGCCGGGACGGGCCAGCTCGGCACGCATCAGCAGCGCCATGACGCCACCGATGCAGAAGAACGCGAACGACGTGACCAGGTACAACGTGCCGATCGTCTTGTGGTCCGTGGTGGTCAGCCAGCGGACGGCGGCGGATCCGGGACGGCGGCCCGCGCGTGAGGGCGCGAGCGCCGGGGTGACAGTGTTGCTCTCCATGCCCCGCCTGTGTCCGCGGGACCTCCCCACGTCACACTTGAGCGAGGCGACAAGGATCACCGAAACAGGTGTGACGATCGAGGGACTGCCGGACACCTACGGAACATGAGCAACGACGAGATATTCGCCGCTGCCTATCGCGAGCACTACTGGGCGGTCAGCCGCTATGTCGCGCGGCGACTGGACGGCCGGACGAGCGAGGTCGAGGAAGTGGTGGCGGAGGTCTTCACCGTCGCCTGGCGGCGCCGGTCCGACCTGCCCGCGTCCCCCCTTCCCTGGCTGTACGGCGTGGCACGCAACTGCCTCTCCAACGCGGTACGCGGCTACGGGCGCCGCCGGCGACTGGTGGACCGGCTCGGGAACGACGAGAGCGCGCACGGCAGGCAGATCGTGGAGAGCCCCGGCGCCGAGCAGCCCGCAGACTGGGTGCACGACGCGCTGGCCAGGCTCTCCCCGGCCGACCAGGAGGTCCTGCGGCTCACCGCCTGGGAGGAACTCGGTGTCGACGAGGTCGCCGTCGCACTCGGCTGCGGCAGCCGGGCCGCGGCGATGCGGCTGCACCGCGCCCGCCACCGCCTGAGAGCCGAGATCGACCGCATGCGGATCACCGTGTCCCACGGCGCCGCGGCCTCCGGCACGGGGACCTCCGGCGTAGGTGCCCCGAGCACAGGCGCCCCACGCGCCGGGTCCCCGGGCACCGAGACGCCCCGTCGCGACACCCCGAAGGAGCAGGGCCATGGCTGACGAACTCGAACTGCTGCGCCGGGCCAACCCGGTGCCCTCCGACGGCTCCCGCTTCGGCGAAGGCCCGCTGGACCACGAGGCCGAGGACCGCCTCGACCGGCTCATGGCGAGCGCGGGCGGAGAGCACCGCAGGCACCACAGCCGCTTCCTGCCCGGCCGTACGAGTCCCGGCCGCACGGATCCCCGTCGTACGAAAGCCGGCCGTACGAGTCCCGGCCGTACCGGTCCCGGGCCTACGAGCCCCGACCGGCCGGCGCGAGGCCCCCGGTCCCGCCGTACGCGGCTCGTCTGGGCGCTCGCGACGACCGCGGTGCTCGCCGTGACCGCCACCGCTCTCCTCCTCGCGGGCCCGAGCACCACCCCCGCGGTGGCCGCGCCCCGCCCGCTGGTGGTCCGGGCCGACTCCACCCCCGTACCCCTCGACCGGCTGGCCGAGCGTGCCGAGCGGGACGCGGCGGACGGTTCGCCCCGGCTGCTCAAGGGCACGCATGTGCAGTCGTGGAGCATGGGCATGTCGGACGACAAGCCTCCGATCACGTTGCCCGTGGAGCGCGCCGTGCGCTGGAACGCGGACGACAGCCACACCGAGCTGGTCGTCGCGACCGACCCGCGCCACCCCGGCCGGCCGGTCCTCTCCGAAGGGGACGACGGTCCGCGCCTCGTCGACGACGGACACGTCATCAGCGAGCAGACCTACCCGCCGAGCTGGAGCGACGCCCCGCCCCAGTCGCCGCCCCCGCGCGACGCCGGTCGGCTGCGCGCCTATCTGCGGGAGGCGCAGCACACCGACACCCCGCTGACCACCCCCGAACTGCTGGACGCCACAGGGGAGTTGCTGAACACCTGGACCCTCGGCGCCCGGGAGAACGCGGCGCTCGCCCGGCTTCTGGCGGACGCCGAGGGGCTGCGGTCGGTCGGCCAGGTGACCGACCGCCTCGGCCGGCTCGGTCAGGCGTACGTGTACGAGGGCACCGGATACCGCCGGATGCTGATCATGGACCCGGCCACCGGGGCCGTCCTCGGCCTGGAGAGCACCGCCACCGCCGACGACCCCGAGTGGGGCGTCGAGGCGGGCGACGTCATGGACTACAACGCGTGGATCCGCTGATCGGACGCCGGTGACGGCCGCGGGCGGGCTACGGACCGGCTGGGGGCCGGTCGCGGACCCGACCGGTCCTGCTCGGCCGGGCGCGTGGCCGTACCGATGCGCCTCCCGGGTGAGGGACCGGGCGGGGCCGTGTCCGTGGGCTGCTTGTCACCGTTGCTGAAAGCATGATCTCAACACGACGTATTGTCGCCGCCGTTGGCCTCGCCATCAGCGTCACGGGTCTTGCCGTACCGTCCGCGGGCGCTGCCACGGTTCCCCGGACGGAAAAACTGGACCTGCTCGCGGAGCTCGACTCGATCGCCGTGAGCGACCTCCCCGTCGAGCACAGGAACAAGATGCCGAAGATCTCCGAGGGGATCCACAACCTGAACGGCCTCCGCCAACTGGGGCAACTGCACCAGGTGACCGACCTCGCCGCCCCCGTCATGGGGCTGGTTCCCGCCGTCAACACCTGAGCCGCCGATACCGAGCCGTCGAGCAGTCGAGTACCGGACGAACCCGTCGGCACGCCCCGCCCCGGATGCGCGGGCGGGGCGTGCCGACGGGTTCGTCCGGTACTCGACTG
>NZ_LIPP01000374.1 GCF_001418335.1 Streptomyces aurantiacus
CAGGGGCGGAGTCGGAGTCGGGGTCGGGGTCGGAGTCCGGGGCGCGCGTTCCGCCGGTGCGCCGGGTGCCCCTCGACCCCGACGAGACCCTGCTCCTCGTCACGGACGGCGTGACCGAGGCCCGCGGCGCCGGCGGCGCCTTCTTCCCCCTCCACGAACACGTCGCCCGCGCCGTCCTCGCCGACCCCGCCCTCACCCAGCCCCGCCGCCTGGTGGAACTGGTCCGCGAGGGCACCCTCCGCCACAGCACGGACCGCCTCGGGGACGACACGACGATCTTCGCGGTCCGCCCGGTACGCCCGGCCCGCACCTGAGACGCGACCCGGAACACCGTGGAGGCGGCACAAACCGGTACCACTCGCCCCTCTTGGCCCCACTCCAACAGCCTTTGCAGCCGCACCGGTTACGGTGCTGCCGTGGTGATCGAAGGCAAGGAGACGGCGATGGAGGCGGCGATGGAGTCGGCGATGCCCGGAACCGTACTGCTGATCGCGGCGTCGCCGACGGGCAAGGGCTGCCTCGTGGACGCCGCGTCCGTACTCCCCGTACTCGCCGCGGTGGCGCCCGCCGTGCTCTCCGGCACGGACACCGCGCACGTGGTCGAACTCGCCGACCCCCTGCAGCCGCAGGCCGTCCTGACCCGACTGCGTGCCGCTGCGACGGCACCGGGACCGCTCACCGTCTTCCTCACCGGGCAGCTCCAACTGGACCGCCGCCAGCGGCTTCCGCACGTCGCGCTCGCCCGGACGACCCCCGCGACCGTCCGCTACACCGGCTTCCCCTGGCACTGGATCCGCGAGGAACTCCGCCTGCGCGCCCCGAACAGCACGACCCTCCTCGTCGACCTGCACACGGACGCGGAGACCTGGCAGCACCTGGCCGCCCGGCCCCTCACGGTGGGGCCGGGCGTCGCGCTGTACGGCAGGGTGACCCCGCCGCTCCCGCGCCGCTCCGTGGCGGCGCCCACGTACATGAAGTCCCTCGCCACGATTCTCCGCAGCGGTCACCGACCGCCGCTCGCGCAGCTCCACCAGCAGGCGCTGACCCGGTCGTACGGGGAGGACCCGGACTCCGCCCGCCGGGACCTGGTGCTCGCGTTCGACCCGAGGCGACTCCCCGTGCCCGTACCCGTGCCCGTACAGGCGGCTCCTCCCGTCCCGCTCGTCCCGCCCGCCGATCCGCACGCCGAGATCACCGCCGCCGTGCAGAGCGGCCGGCACACCGAGGCCGCCGCGCTGGCCGAGCGGTGGGAGCTGACGGCGCTGCGGGCGTACGGGCCGGGGGCCGACGAGGTCGTGCACTGGATGGAGGTACGGGCGGACCTGGCCATGTTCGCGGGTGACGCCGAGCTGAGCTGCCGGATCTGGCTGGGGGTCGCCGACGCGCGGCTGACGGCGGGGCAGTCCCCGGACGCGCCCGGTGTCGAGGCGGCCGTCGACCGGGCGCACCACCAGTGGGGCCGTATCGGCGACTCGACGCGCGCCCGTGAGCTCGGGCCCGCGCTGGCCGGCCTGCGGCTGCGCGTGCCGGGGCGCAGGCAGGGCGCGCTGGACGACGTCCAACGGCACCTCAGCCGGCTCCAGACGCAGGTGTGACAGGCGGTACGTACCGGTGGGCGGCAGCCGTTACCGGGTGGTCGGGGTGGTCGGGGTGGTTCGGGTGGTCGGGGTGAACATCTCCAAGGCTCCCGACACCAGGGTCCGTACGCCGGGGCCGACCGTCGCCAGGTCGGGTGCGAAGTGCGGGCTGTGGTTGCTGGGCACCGCGGCGAGCTGATCCATGAGATCGCCCCCGGCCGTGGCCGCCGCCGCGTCCCACACCTCGGCGGGCGTGCTCGTCACGAACCAGTACGCGTAGGGCAGCCCGCCCTCGGCGAGGAACGGGAAGTCCTCGCTGCCCATGACGGGCCCGAAGTCGAGGACCGTGCCCGCGCCGAAGACCTCGCCGTGCACGGCCGCCACCCGGCGGTCGGTGTCCATGTCGTTCACGGTCACCGGGAAACTCCCGCCGAGCGTCACGGTGGGCTCGCGCGGGCAGCCCGCCGCCGCGCACTCGCCCGCCGCGATGCGCCGGATCGCGGCGAGCATCCGCTCCCGCACCTCGGCGGACTGGGTGCGCAGATTGAGGGAGATGCGCGCCTCGGACGGGATGATGTTGTGCCGCGTGCCCGCCTCGATGCGCCCCACGGTCAGCACCGCGGACTCCCGGGCCGCGATCTCGCGCGAGACGACGCTCTGCAGCCGCGTCACGATGTACGCGGCCGTCACCACCGGGTCGACGGTCGCCTCGGGCCGTGAGCCGTGCCCGCCCACCCCGTGCACGACGATGTCGACGTCCGTGGCGGCCGACATGATCAGGCCGGGCGAGTGCGCGTACAGCCCGGCCGGACCGGGAGCCGCGTGCTGGGCGAGCAGGACGTCGGGGCGCGGGAAACGCTCGTACAGGCCGTCCCGCACCATGGCCGCCGCGCCCTCGCCGGTCTCCTCGGCGGGCTGCCCGACGACCAGGAGCGTGCCGGACCAGGCGTCCCGCCCGGCAGCGAGCGCGTCGGCGGCGCCGGTCAGCCAGGTGATGTGCAGGTCGTGGCCGCAGGCGTGCATGACACCGGGGGTCTCGGAGGCGTACGGCAGCCCGGTCTCCTCGGTGACCGGCAGCGCGTCCATGTCGGCGCGCAGCAGGACGGTCGGCCCGTCGCCGTTGCGCAGCATCCCGACGACGCCGGGGCCACCTGGGCCGCCGACGCCCTCGGCCGTCTCGTACCCGGCCGCGCGCAGGCGCCGGGCGAGCACGCCGGCCGTGCGGTGTTCGCGCCCCGACAGCTCGGGGTGCCGGTGGAGGTCCTGGTAGAGGTCCTCAAGCGCGGGGAGGGGGAGGTCGGCGGTGAGGTCCTGCGTGGTGCGCGCGGCGGAAGAGGTCACGAGGGCAGCGTAGGCGGCGCGTGTCACTCGTATGGGGGCATTCAGCGCGGTCGTGGCCCGGTGGCGCTGCTATCCACGAGGGAGGGGGACGACACGACACCCATCGAAACCCATCGAAGGAAGTGCCGCATGGCCAGCACCCTCGCCATCAACTTCACCCAGGGTCTGGACGACGCCTGGTCGAAGATCGCGACGTTCGTCCCCAAACTCATCGGGTTCCTCGTGGTCCTGGTGATCGGCTGGATCATCGCGAAGATGATCGCCAAGGTCCTGGACCGGGTCCTGCGCAAGGTCGGCTCCGAGCGCCTGTCGGAACGCGCGGGCACGGAGCGGCTGCTGCGCGAGTCCTCGTACGACATGACGGGGATTCTCTGCAAGATCGTGTACGTGGCGCTCATGCTGATCGTCCTCCAGCTCGCGCTCGGCGTCTTCGGCGCCAACCCCGTCAGCGCGATGATCAACGGCATCGTGGCCTGGCTGCCGCGCGGCATCGTCGCCGTGGTCCTCGTGGTGATCGCGATGGCCATCGCCAACGCGGTCCGCTCCATCGTGGGCAGCGCCCTGTCGTCCGTCTCGTACGGGAAGACGGTGGCCACCATGGTGTGGGCCTGCATCCTCGCGCTGGGCGTGATCGCGGCCCTCGGCCAGGCGGGCATCGCGACGGCGGTCACGCAGCCGGTCCTGTACGCGGCGCTCGCGGCCGTGGCGGGCATCCTGATCGTCGGTGTGGGCGGCGGCATGATCGAGCCGATGCGGCAGCGCTGGGAGCGCTGGCTGACGACCGCGGAGCGCGAGTCGGTGCACGCGAAGGACAGCATGTCGGCGTACCAGTCGGGCCGCGGTGACGCTCTGCGCGGACAGCCGGCGCGGGAGCGTTCCGAGCGGGGTACCGGGTCCGGTTCGACGATGGACATGTGACGGGTTGCGGCTGCGTCCCGCGGCTGTGGCTGCGGGTGTGTCTGCGTCCGCGGGTGCGTGGGGGCTGGTCGCGCAGTTCCCCGCGCCCCTCGGACGCCCTACCGCCCCGGGTCGCGTTGCGGGGGGATCAGGCTGTGCAGGTTCACCAGCCAGCTGATCGCCGTCAGGCGGCACACCGCGTAGTCGTGGCCCACGGGCTCGCGCCAGTCCGTCTCCGTGAGCCCGTCCAGGAAGCCGAGGGCGTAGTCGGTGAGGATCTCGCGGTCCGGCGGGGCCGGGACCAGACCGGGGTCCGACGCTGCCAGCCGCTCACGCAGTTCCGCCACGTGCTGGTCCACCGCGGCCGTGAACGCCGGCTCGAACGCGAACTCCGCGAAGCGCGGCGCGTACCTGCGGGTGATCTCGGCCAGGGGGGACATCCGTCCACCGTAGAGGCGGGGAGGCGGCACGAGGGGCGGTTTTCGGGATGGTTTCCATCACATCGGGGCCGGTCGGATGGGTCACAGGGGTGGATGTGCCGGTGCCGGGCCCAGGGTCGTCGTGCCGGGTGCGGTGCGGTGGCCGAGGCCCGTGCGGTACGCGTCCAGGGCCGCGTCGATCCGGCCCGTACGCCGGAGCAGGTCGCCGAGGAGCCTGCACAGATCGGCGAGATCTCCCGCGGCGCCCGCCCGTTCCAGGAGGCTCAGCGCGCGGACGTAGTGTTCCTCGGCCGTCTCGGTGTCCCGGCCGTCCTCCGCGATGATGCCGAGCAGCCGGTGCGCGCCCGCGGAGTGGACGGCGCCGCGCTCCGAGCTCAGGTCGCCAAGGACGCCGTGCAGCAGCGTCGCCGCCTCGTCCGACTTTCCACGCCGGTGGAGCACGTCCGCCAGTTCCACCGCGACCTGGCTGGTGTAGAGCGCGGCGCGCTGGGCGGAGTGCATCGCCTGCGCCTCGCGCAACTCGCTCTCGGCGCGCTCCAGATCACCGTTCTGGGCGTACAAGTACCCGCGCATCCAGTGGCAGTTGGCCAGCTCGGTACGGATCTGGAGCTGCCGGTACAGCTCCGCCGCCTTGCCCAGGGACGCGTCGGCCTCGGCCATTCGCCCCTCGGCGATCATCGTGCGGGCGACGGACCGGTGCATACGGGCCAGCAGCGCGGGATCGCCGACCTGCGGGGCCAGCGCGAGCGCGAACTCCGCGGCCTGCGCCGCCCGCGCGTGCGCCCCCATGTCCATGTACGGCGCGATCACCGCCGAGTAGAGCAGCAGCAGGGCGTCCGGGTCGTGCAGTCCGCCCCGGTTCAGTTCGTCGATGGCGGATTCCAGCAGGTAGCAGGCGTACCGCAGTTCGCCCGCGAGGTAGTGCGAGACCGCCCGGCCGCGCAGGGCCGGGACCCGGACGGGCAGTGGCGCGTCCGCCAGGCGCTTCTCCGACTGCTCGAAACGCTCCCGGGCCGTCGTCAGGTCCCCGGTGTCCAGGGCGCACTCGCCGAGCCCGAGCAGCGCGGCCGCGCACTCGGCCTCCAGGCCGTGGGACTCCGCCTCCGCGAGCAGCGCGGTGTACTGCTCGGCGGCGATCTCCGCCTCGCCGGTCGCCAGCGTCCGCTGGGCGTCCGTGAGCCGCAGCCGCAGGTCCGTGGCCAGGCGGGCGGGGCGCCCGGTGGCCAGTTCCTCGTACGCGACCCCGAGCCGCTCGGCGATGTGCCGCAGCGCCTCCTCGGAGGGCCGTACGCGTCCCGCCTCCAGCGTGGAGACGTACGCGGGGGTGTAGGCGGGTTCCGCCAGTTGCTTCTGTGTCAGCCCGCGTTCCGTACGCAGCTGCTGCACTCTGCGCCCGATGATTCCCGGGTCGTCGCGCTCGGCCATGGCGTAAGCATGCCAGTAAGCCGACTTACAGCCCTCCGCTATCCAACTTCCTGTTGAAAACAGGAGGGTTACGCGGTCCGGTCGGGGCGTCGATCGGCTCAATGCCGCCTTGCCCCGGGGCCGAACACGCCCTAGGTTAAGCGGCGCATTAAGCACACGATGAAGCAGGTTTAATACGCTGGCCTACGTTGACGATGCGAGGTTGTCGCCGTGTTCCGACGCATTGCCGCGCGCTATGTACCGGCTCGTTTCATCGCGGCGTTCGGCGCTGCCGTTGTTGCGTTCTCCGCGCTGGTGAGCGCGGCGAACGCGGGGCCTCACTGAGGGCTCCGCCCCCGTGAGGGGCCCGCGCCCCTTGAGGACGCCTCCGTCGCGCCCTGCTGACAGGGGTCTCCCAGTCGGGGCACAGAGCGGGCCGTTAGCCTGCTCGCACTGTGGAGAATCAGCGGAGTGTGGTGGGTGACGGGGCGCGCGTGGTGGCCCGTGCCCTGGTGTACGTGGTGGTCGGCGGGGGCGCGCTGATCGTCGTCGCCACGGTCGGGTCCGTGCTGGGGCCGATGCTGGCGCTCGATCTCGCCACCCCCGCGATGGCCGCCTGGTGGACCGTGTTCACGGCCGTCGCCGTCCAGGGCATCCCTTTCCTGCTGCTTGGCACTGTCGTGTCGGCGGCCATCGGGGCGTTCGTGCCGGAGCGGGTCTTCAGACGCGTACTGCCGAAGAACCCGGCGCTCGCCGTACCGGTCGCGGGGGCGGCCGGGGTCGTGCTGCCGGGATGCGAGTGCGCGTCCGTGCCCGTGGCGGACAGCCTGATGCGGCGCGGGGTCGCGCCGGCCGCCGCGCTGGCCTTCCTGCTGTCCGCGCCCGCCATCAACCCGGTCGTCCTCGTCGCCACCTCCATCGCCTTCCCGGGGGATCCGGCCATGGTCGGCGCCCGGCTCGTCGCCTCGCTCGCCACCGCCGTGGCGATGGGGTGGCTGTGGGTGCGGTTCGGCAAGGAGGAGTGGCTGCCGTCCGCACGGCGCGGGGGTGGTGCGGGGTCCGCCGGGGG
>NZ_LIPP01000375.1 GCF_001418335.1 Streptomyces aurantiacus
AGATGTGTATAAGAGGGAGGGCCGGCGGGGGCTGGGCGCGCACGTCCCCGCGCCCCTTGGGGAGGGGCTGCGCGCCGTCCCACCCAGGGGCGCGGGGAACTGCGCAATCTTTTGTCTTTGAGGGCGCGGTCGGCACGGCGCGGGCCTTCGGCTTTCAGGGGCGCGGGGAACTGCGCAATCTTTAGTCTTTTAGGGGCGCGGGGAACTGCGCGACCAGCCCCCACCGACCCGCACCCAAAAACGCACCCGCACGGGACCCGCACCCGAAACCGGCGAACCCCAGTGGAACGGTCACGCGCTGATGCGGAACTCCTCCCCCAAACCCCCAAACACCCCACTATTCAACGCAAACGCCCGCTTGCACTCAGCAACAATCCGCTGCTTCTCCAGATCGTCAACCGGAAGCCCATCGAGCAACTCGCGATACCCCCGCTTGAACGCCGCCGGATTCCCGATGTCCTCGAAGACATAGAACCGGACCCCGTCCCCCTTGCGCGCGAACCCCCAGGTCTTCTCCGCCTTGTCGCGGATGATCTGCCCGCCGGACAGATCGCCGAGATAGCGCGTGTAGTGATGCGCGACGTATCCACCGGGCCAGGTCCGGGCACACTCCGCGACCCGCGCCGCGTACTCCCGCGTCGCGGGCAGCGCGGTGACGCCGTCGCGCCATCCCGCACCCCGCAGATGGGCGAGGTCCCGCTCCAGGGAAGCGAGCCGCATCAGCTCGGGCTGGATGAACGGGCCCGCCACCGGATCGGAGGACAGTTCACGCGCACCCGACTCCAGCGCCTCGTACACGAACCACAGCTGTTCCGTGTAGCGCGCGTACGCGTCCACGCCGAGCCTGCCGCCGAGCAGGTCGCTCATGAAGGTCGAGGTCTCCGCCTCCACGTGCTGCTCGTGTGACGCGGTGCGGATGAGCGTCGAGAACGGTGTACTCGACGTACTCGACGAGTTCATGAGGACCTCCGGGGCCGAAGGAAGGAGACGGGAACCGGGCCAATCTTCTATGGTTAGGCTTACCTAAGTCAATGGGTTTCCGACGTGCTGTCGGTAAAACCGTACCTCGAATCCCCACCGCCCCACCTGCCACAAGAAAAACGCCGCCCGCTCTGGACGAGCGGACGGCGTGAACGGACGGCGTGAACAGGCGGCGTGAACAGGCGGCGTGAACGGCCGGAGGCTACGGCAGCGTAAGAACCTCGGCCCCGCTGTCCGTGACGACCAGGGTGTGCTCGAACTGCGCGGTCCGCAGCCGGTCCTTCGTGACGACGGTCCACCCGTCGTCCCACATGTCGTACTCGTACGTCCCCAGCGTCAGCATCGGCTCGATGGTGAACGTCATCCCGGGCTGGATCACGGTCGTGGCGTGCGGGCTGTCGTAGTGCGGGACGATCAGCCCGGAGTGGAACGACGAGCTGATGCCGTGCCCGGTGAAGTCCCGCACGACCCCGTACCCGAACCGCTTCGCGTACGACTCGATGACCCGGCCGATGATGTTGATCTGCCGGCCGGGCCTGACCGCCTTGATGGCGCGGTCGAGCGACTCGCGGGTCCGCTCGACCAGCAGCCGCGACTCGTCGTCCACGTCGCCGACGAGATACGTGGCGTTGTTGTCGCCGTGCACGCCCCCGATGTACGCCGTCACGTCGAGGTTGATGATGTCGCCGTCCCGCAGGACCGTGGAGTCCGGGATGCCGTGACAGATCACCTCGTTCACGGAGGTGCACAGGGACTTCGGGAAGCCGCGGTAGCCGAGCGTGGACGGGTAGGCGCCGTGGTCGCACATGTAGTCGTGCGCGACCCGGTCCAGTTCGTCCGTGGTGACACCGGGCGCGATGACCTTCGCGGCCTCCGCCATGGCCTGCGCGGCGATCCGGCCGGCGACACGCATCGCCTCGACCGTCTCGGGCGTCTGCACCTCAGGACCGGTGTACGGGGTCGGCGCGGGCTTTCCGACGTACTCGGGGCGGCGGATGTTACCGGGCACGGAACGGATGGGGGACAGCTCCCCTGGGGCGAGCAGCGACTGGCCAGACATGCCAGCGAGTCTAACCAGCGGGGATGGGGGAACATATCGGTGGCGAGAGGAGCTGGTCATGGCCCTGTTCAAGAAGCGGACGGTCGGCAAACCGGGCGAGTGGTACTACTGCCTGGAGCACAAGAAGGTCGAGGAGGGCCCCGAGTGTCCCGCGAAGGACCGCTTCGGCCCCTACGCGTCCCGCACGGAGGCCCAGCAGGCGATGGACACGGCCCGCGAACGCAACCTCGAATGGGAGACCGACCCCCGCTGGCACGACTCGGCGGCGCGAGGCTCGGACGACGACTAGCTCTCCAGGGCCTTACCACCCTGCTTGGCGTCACCGGGCGGCGAACTTCTCGACGGCCGCCGCGGTGACGGGTGTGAAGAAGTTGACGAGGTTGCCGTCGGGGTCGCGGAAGAGCAGCGACCGGTTGCCCCACGGCATCGTGGTGGGCTCGGTGACGAAGTCGGTGACGAGACCGGTCAGGTTCTTGTGCACGAGGTCCACGTCGTCCACGAGGAACTCGGTGATCACGCTGTGGTTCGCCGCCGGGCGGGCGGAGCCCGGGGCGAACAGCGGGACGGTACGCGTGCCGGCGATCGCCAGGGTGGCGCTGGAAATCTTGAGCTCGGCGAAGTCCTCGGTGGCCCACACCGCCCGCACCCCCGTGACCCGCTCGTAGAACTCGACGAGGCGCGTGACGTCACCGGTGATGATGCGGATCGAGACGAAATCCATGGTGATCTCCTTGATCGTTGAAGCCGTGAAGCCGTGAAGCCGTGAAGTGGTTGATGTCGCTGCACCTCGCAGGCTAGGAGAAATAGTGGACAGAATCGGCCCGGTATTCGCCATAGGCTGAGCGCATGTCCCGACCCACCGGCCGTGTGCTCACCCTCCTGGAGCTGTTGCAGTCGGGCGGTACGCGGACGATGGCCGAACTCGCCGACCGGCTCGGCGTCGACGGGCGCACCGTGCGCCGGTACGTGGACCAGCTGATCGAC
The DNA here is from genome assembly GCF_001418335.1 of Streptomyces aurantiacus. Classification (GTDB taxonomy): domain Bacteria; phylum Actinomycetota; class Actinomycetes; order Streptomycetales; family Streptomycetaceae; genus Streptomyces; species Streptomyces aurantiacus. The sequence continues at coordinate 3,026 of NZ_LIPP01000375.1, forward strand.
CTCGACGTGCCCGTGGAGTCGGTGCGCGGCCGCTACGGCGGGTACCGGCTCGCCGCCGGATACCGTCTGCCCCCGCTCATGCTCAGCGACGACGAGGCGCTGGCCGTGCTGCTCGGCCTGGTCGCCGGTCGCCGGGCCGGGCTGACGACGGCGGGGGACACCGCGAGCGAGACGGCATCGGCCAAGATCCGGCGGGTGCTGCCCAAGCACCTCGCCCGCCGGCTCGACACCCTCATGGAATCGCTCGCCTTCACGGACCGGCCCGGTGAGTTCGCCGCCCCCGCCCCGGACGCCGGGGTCCTGCTCACCGTCGCGGATGCGGTACGCCATCGCCGGCCGCTCTCGGTCAGGTACACCGACCGCGACGCCCGGCGCAGCGAGCGCACGCTGCACGCGTACGGGATCGTCGCTCACGCGGGCCGGTGGTACGTCACGGGCAGGGACCCCGGGATCGGCGAGGACCGAACCCTCCGGCTCGATCGCATCGCGGACGCGAGGGCGCTGCCCGGCTCGTTCGAGGCGCCCGTGGGTCTTGATCCGGTGCAGCGGGTGCTGTCGGGGTTCGCCACGGCCGCGTACCGGCACGAGGTGACCTTGCGGATCCAGGGGACCGCCGAGCAGATCCGCGCCCGCCTTCCCGCCAGTGTCGCGATCCTGGAGGACCTGGAGGACGTGCCCACGCCGGGTGAGGACCGGGCGGGCGACGACCCGGCGGCCGAGCGCTGGCTGCGCGTCCAACTGCGGGCGGAGCGGCTCGACTGGTTGCCTGCGGTACTCGCCTCACTCGACCGGCCGTTCGTCATCGAGCGCCCCGATGAGCTGCGCGACCTCGTCGGCGCGCTCGCCGATCGCCTCGCGTCCTACGCCGAGAACCGCGCGCTCAGCCCTCACGACCCTCAGCCCGACACCTGAGACCCGGTGGCAGCCTTCCCCCGCGACCTCTACGACCCCCGCGACCCCTATGACCCCTGCGACTCCCGCGACTCCCTCATCCGCACCGCGTGCTCGTTCGTCCGCACGTCGTACGTCATGAGCTTCGGCAGGCACAACGCCAACGCCCCCACCGCGGCCACGCACAGCACGCCCCCGGCCCACACCGACGCCCGTACGTTCAGCCACGCGGCCATCCCACCGGCACGGACCTGCCCCAGCTGAGGCCCGACCGAGTACGACAGCAGCTCGATCCCGGCCAGCCGGCCCCGCAGCTCGTCCGGAATCGTCTGGTTCCACATCGCCGCCCGGAAGATCCCGCTGACCATGTCGAAGCAGCCGCCGAGGGTCAGGAACAGCAGCACCAGCCAGACGTCGTGCACGGCACCCGCGGCCACCATCGCGAGCCCCCAGAACGCCGCCGCCAGCACCACCATCCGCCCGTGCCGACGGATCCGCGAGGTCCACCCGCTGGTCAGGCTCACCAGCAGCGACCCGGCGGGCAGCGCCGCGTACATCAGCCCCAGCGACCACTCGGCGTCCAGCTCGTCCGCGAGGAAGGGCAGTACGGCGAGCGGGAAGGCGAAGAACATGGCGGCCAGGTCGATGGCGTACGTGCCCAGCAGTTCCTTGCGGCTCCACGCGTACCTGGCGCCCTCCGCGATCGACCGCAGCGACGGCTTCGCGGCCTCGTGGGCGGCGGGCGACGCGGCGAGCCCCACGGCCAGGACGGCCGAGACCACGAACGTGGCGAGGTCCGCGGCATAGGCCCAGCCGAGCCCGGCGTACGCCACGACGAGCCCCGCGACCGCGGGCCCGGCGACCCCGCCGACCGTCCACCGCAGCGAGTTGAGCGCGGCGGCGGCCGGCAGGTGCTCGTGCCGGACGATGCGCGGCGTGAGCGCGTCGAGGGCCGGGCGCTGGACCGCGACGAGTGCGGAGGAGAACGCGGCGACGGCGTACAGCGGCCACACCACAGGGTCCGGCAGCAACGCGTTGACCAGCAGCACGGCCGAGAGCAGCCCCTGCCCCGCCTCGGTCCAGAGGATCAGCTTCCGCTTGTCCAGGGCGTCGGCGAGGGCCCCGCCGTACAGCCCGAACACGATCAGCGGCAGGAGCTCCACGGCACCGATCGCACCGACGGCCACCGCGGAACCGGTCAGCTCCTTCATCTGCACGGGCAGCGCGACGAACGTCAGGAAGCTGCCGAAGTTGGTGACGAGCCCGGCCACCCATAGCCGCCGGAAGTCGGGAGAAGTCCGCCACGGCGCGAGATCGGGCAGCAGCGCGCGCACCCACGAGGCCCCGCTTCCGCCCTCGCCCTCAGCGCCGGGTTCCGCCTTCTCCGTCTGTTCCGTCTCTTCCGTCTGCTTCGTCACGACGGGACATGGTCCGTGGCCGGCCCGCCACGGACAAACGCTTTTTCAGTTGAGCGGGCCGTCAACAGGTCCGCCGCAACCGGCCGCCCGTCAGCCGGAGTTCACCGTGCATTTGCCCAACCTGGGCAGAGTGGTCGACCGTCCCGCTCACCCGTACCGGCAAGGAGAGGCTTCCATGACCAGCAGCGAGATCGTCAGCGAGATGGCCGTCACCGAGATGTCCGTGCCGTTCCGCGCCGGACAGGAGGGGTACGCGAGCTTCCGTATCCCGGCCGTCGTCGCCACCGCGGCGGGAACCCTGCTCGCCTTCTGCGAGGGCAGGGTCGGCTCCCGCGACGACTTCGGCAACATCGACATCGTGCTGAAGCGGTCCACGGACGGGGGACTGACCTGGGGACCGCTCCAGGTCGCCGCCTCGAACGGCGACGCACTCGCCGGAAACCCGGCCCCCGTCGTCCTCGACACCGGCAGAATCCTGCTCGTCCACGTCCGCAACGCCGCCCTCGCCACCGAGGACGCCATCCGCCGCGGCAAGGTGAGCGCCGCCGACGGACGCCGCGTCTGGATCGGGCACAGCGACGACGACGGGCTCACCTGGTCGAGCCCGAGGGACATCACCGAGCGGACGAAGAGGGCGGCCTGGCGCTGGTACGCCACCACCCCGGGCCACGCCCTCCAGCTCACCACCGGACGGGTCGTCGTACCCGCCAACCACTCCCTCCCGCCGACCGGCACGGACAACGGCACCGAGGGCACGTACAACGGCGGGCACTGTCTGCTCAGCGACGACCGCGGCGAGACCTGGCGCCTCGGGTACGTCGACGACAACCCCGACAACTACGTCAACGTGAACGAGACCACCGGCGCCGAACTCCCGGACGGCCGCGTCTACTTCAACACCCGCACCGACTCCACCGCCCCCGGCACCCGCGCCGACGCCTACTCGCGGGACGGCGGCGCGAGCCTGGTCAGACCCTTCCGCCCGCAGGCCGGGCTCACCGGTCCCGTCGTCGAGGGCTGTGTGCTCCAGCTCCGCGACCCCGACGTCCTCCTCTACTCCGGCCCCGCCGATCCCGGCTTCCGTGCCCTGATGACGATCCGCGCCAGCACCGACGACGGCGTCACCTGGCGGACGGCGTACACCGTGGACGGACTGCCCGCCGCGTACTCCGATCTCGTGCGCGTCGACGACGGCACGGTCGGGCTCCTCTACGAGACGGGCGACTTCGGCGCGTACGAGACGATCACCTTCCGACGCGTCCCCGTGACAGCCCTCACCTGAGCGGCGAACAGGGGAATCACGCACGTAAAGTCGGCCCATGACCTCTACTGACAGTGCACAGAAGGCTCCCGCGAAGGACCCCTGGGACCTTCCCGACGTCTCCGGGCTCGTCGTCGGCGTGCTCGGCGGCACCGGTCCGCAGGGCAAGGGCCTCGCCTACCGGCTGGCCCGAGCGGGCCAGCCGGTGATCATCGGTTCGCGGGCCGCGGAGCGCGCGCAGGCAGCCGCCGACGAGCTCGGACACGGCGTCGAGGGCGCCGACAACGCCGAGACGGCCCGCCGCAGCGACATCGTGATCGTCGCCGTGCCGTGGGACGGACACGGCAAGACCCTGGAGTCGCTGCGGGAGGAACTGGCCGGCAAGCTCGTCGTCGACTGCGTCAACCCGCTCGGCTTCGACAAGAAGGGCGCGTACGCGCTGAAGCCCGAGGAGGGCAGCGCGGCCGAGCAGGCCGCCGCCCTGCTGCCGGACTCCCGTGTCGCCGCCGCCTTCCACCACCTGTCGGCCGTGCTGCTCCAGGACCCGGAGGTCGAGGAGATCGACACCGACGTGATGGTCCTCGGCGAGGAGCGCGCGGACGTCGAGATCGTCCAGGCGCTGGCCGGCCGCATCCCGGGCATGCGCGGCATCTTCTCCGGACGGCTGCGCAACGCCCACCAGGTCGAGTCGCTGGTGGCGAACCTGATCTCGGTGAACCGCCGCTACAAGGCCCACGCGGGCCTGCGCCTGACCGACGTGTGACCGACGTGTGACCGACGACGTACGGACGTACGACCGACGTACGACCGACGTGCGGAGCGCGGTACGGGAGTGAGTGCGGGCGCGCTCCGGACGTGGGGGACACTGGAGCCGAGCAGTGTCCCCCTTCGAGTTCCGGCCGAGTTCCGCCGGACTCCCGGAGTTCCCCGACAGGAGCCGACACCCATGTCCCGACTCGCCCTCTACGCCCTCGTCGTCTGCGTCCTCGCCGTCGCGGCGGCCGTCGTCTCCTTCAGCCGGGGCAGCCTGCTGGGGATCGTGTGGGTACTGCTCGCGGGCCTGTCGTCCAACATGACCTGGTACTACCTGCGCCGGGACCGGGTGCGGCGCAGGGCGTCGTCGTCCGTCACTGGTTGATCGAGCAGTACTGGTCGGTCTCCGTCCAGAACCGGTAGAGGTTCTGCCCGCAGTACGTGCTGATCTCGTCGATGCCGAGGGTCCGCAGCAGCGCGTCGATCGCGTCGAAGAACTGGCCGTTCACCTCCGGGATCCACAGGACCGCGAAGACGAAGAGCAGCCCGAACGGCGCGAACGGCTCCACCTGACGACGGATCTTGTACGAGAGCCAGGGCTCGATGACGCCGTAGCCGTCCAGGCCCGGGATCGGCAGGAAGTTCAGCAGCGCGGCCGTGACCTGGAGCAGCGCCAGGAACGCGAGGGCGAACTGGAAGTCGGCCGGTACGCCGTCCAGCGCGTCCAGCCAGAACGGGGCCGTGCAGACCACCGCGAACAGCACGTTCGTCAGCGGCCCCGCCGCCGAGATCAGGCTGTGCTTCCAGCGGCCCTGGATCCGGCCCCGCTCGATGAAGACCGCGCCGCCGGGCAGACCGATGCCGCCCATGATGACGAAGAGGACGGGCAGCACGATGCTGAGCAGCGCGTGCGTGTACTTCAGCGGGTTGAGGGTCAGATAGCCCTTCGCGCCGATCGAGATGTCGCCGCTGTGCAGGGCCGTGCGCGCGTGCGCGTACTCGTGCAGACAGAGCGAGACGATCCACGCGGCCGTCACGAACAGGAAGACGGCGACGCCCGGCTGCTCGGCGAAGCCTGTCCAGGTGGCCCAGCCGGTCACCGCCGCGACGGCCACGATCCCGAGGAACACGGGGCTGATCCGCCGGTCACTGTGCCGGTTGGTGGCGGTGGTCATGGGGTGGGACTCCCTGGAATCTTCGAAAGGGCTGGGCGTGCCGGGTAGACCGTACCGGTGGTGTGGGGGGAACGTCCTGGGGAGGGCCGCAGGTTCCTGCGGCCCTTTCCATTCTCGTCTCGCCAACAGGGACAATGGTCTTCGTGCGCTACCGCATCCTCGGCACCACCCAGGCACTCCGTACCGACGGCACCCTCGTTCCGGTCGGCGGGGCGCGGCTGCGCGCCCTGCTGGTCGTCCTCGCCCTGCGCCCCGGCCGGACCGTGTCCGCCGCCGTGCTGGTCGACGAGGTGTGGGGCGCCGACCCTCCGGCCGACGCCCCGGGCGCGCTGCAGGCCCTGGTGGGACGGTTGCGCAGGGCCCTCGGCGCGGACGCGGTCGGCTCGGACGAGGGCGGCTACCGGCTGCGCGCGGCGGCCGACGACGTCGACCTGCACCGTTTCGAACGGCTCGCGGGCGAGGGCTCGCGCGCGCTGGCCGACGGCGATCCCGGCAAGGCGGCCGTCATCCTCGACGACGCCCTCGCCCTCTGGCGGGGTCCCGCCCTCGCCGACCTCCCGGACCGTACGGCCGAGTCGTCCCGCTGGGAGTCCCGCCGCCTCGACGCCCGGCGCGCCCGCCTGACCGCCGCGCTCGCCCTCGGCCACGCCGAACAGTCCCTGCCCGACCTCACCGCCCTCTGCGACACCCACCCCCTGGACGAGCCCCTCCAGCTGCTGCGCCTGCGCGCCCTGCGTGACGCGGGCCGCACCGCGGAGGCCCTGGCCGGCTACGAAGCCGTACGGCAGCTCCTGGCCGACCGTCTCGGCACGGACCCGGGGCCGGAACTGCGGTCGCTGCACGCGCAGTTGCTGCGGGGCGCCCCCGACAGGCACGACGCCGAGCCCGAATTCGGCTCCGTGCCCGTGCCTGACTCCCGCTCCGGCTCCGGCTCCGGCTCCCGTTCCGCGTCGCGTGAGCGTTCCGCGCCCCTCGGCAATCTCCGGGCCCGGCTCACCTCCTTCGTCGGCCGGGACACCGACCTGGCGGCCATCCGCGGGGACCTCGCGGCGGCGCGGCTCGTCACCCTGCTCGGGCCGGGCGGCGCCGGCAAGACACGGCTGTCGCAGGAGGCGGCGGAGAGCGTCGCCGCGTCCCTGCCCGACGGGGTGTGGCTGGCCGAGCTCGCGCCCGTCGACGACCCCGAGGCCGTCCCCGAGGCCGTCCTCACCGCACTCGGGGCACGGGAGACCGTGCTGCGCGGCGCCGGGGCCGAGGAGCTGCGGGTCGTCACCGAACGGCACGACGACCCGCTCGTACGGCTCACCGAGCACTGCGCCAAACGCCGCATGCTGATCGTCCTCGACAACTGCGAACACGTCGTGGACGCCGCGGCCCGGCTCGTGGAGCAACTGCTCGAACGCTGCCCCGGACTGACCGTACTGGCCACGAGCCGCGAACCCCTCGGTGTGCCGGGGGAGTTGCTCAGACCGGTCGAGCCGCTGCCCGAGCCCTACGCGCTGAGGCTGCTCGCCGACCGGGGCGCCGCCGCCCGGCCCGGCTTCCGGGTCGAGGACGATCCGGAGGCCGCCGCCGAGATCTGCCGGCGCCTGGACGGACTGCCGCTCGCCATCGAACTCGCCGCCGCCCGGCTGCGGATGCTCACCCCGCGCCAGATCGCCGACCGCCTCGACAACCGCTTCCGTCTCCTGACCTCCGGCAGCCGTACGGTCCTGCCGCGCCAGCAGACCCTGCGGGCCGTCGTCGACTGGTCCTGGGACCTTCTGGACGAGGACGAACGCGACGTACTGCGGCGGCTGTCCGTCTTCGCCGGCGGCTGCGACCTCGCCGCCGCCGAGGCCGTCTGCGGACCCGCCGCGCTGGAGGCGCTCGGCTCGCTCGTCGACAAGTCCCTTGTGGTCGCCGCCCCTTCGGGCAAGGGAAAGGACGAGGGAAGGGATGAGCGCGAGGGCGACGGCAATGCCAATGCCAATGCCAATGGTGAGGGCAACGGCGAGAGCAGAGGCGAGAGCGCGATGCGCTACCGGCTCCTTGAGACCGTCGCCGAGTACGCCGGGCAGCGGCTCGACGCGTGCGGTGAGCGCGCCGCGACCGAGCGCGCCCACCTCACGTACTACCGCGAATTCGCCCGCACCACCGACCCGTTGCTGCGCGGACCCGGCCAGCGTGAGGCCATCGACCTGTTCCAGCTGGAAAGCGAGAACACGCGCGCCGCGCTGCAGCACGCCATCGCCGAAGGCGACGAGCAGGAGGCGCTCTGCCTCGTCCTCTCGCTCGCCTGGTACTGGCAGATCCGCGACCTGCGCCTGGTCACCCGCAACTGGACGCGGGAGACCATCGCCCTGGGCCCCGACCCGTTCGCGCCGCCCGCCGAGCGCGCCGTCCCGCTGTACGAGTCCTGCACCGCGAACCCGCCGCCCATGAGGGCGGACGTCCTCGCCGAGGCCCGGCGCGGCGTCCACCTCCTCCATCTCTCCTGCATGGAGCAGGAGATCGAGTCCTGGCAGACACCGGAGGCCGACGCCAAGATGCGCGCCGTCGCCGAGACCTACGAGCCCGGCTTCCCGCAGGTCTGCCGCAACCCCGGCTACCTCTGGTTCTTCGCCATACTGCTGACCGGCGACATGGACCGGCTGCACCAGGTCGTCGACGCGAGCGTCGAGGCCTGCCGCGAACTCGGCTACGAATGGGAGCTGGCCGTCGCCCTGCAGATGCGCGCCAACGTCCTCGCCAACCGCGCCGACTGGGCGGGCGACGCGACCCGCGACGCCGACGAGTCGCTGGAGCTCTTCGTCCGCCTCGGAGACGCCTGGGGCGCCGCCGAGGCCCTCTCCGCGCGGGGCGAGGCCCATGAACGCAGAGGCGAGTACCAGCTCGCGGCGACGGACTACGAGACGGCCATCACCCACGCCGAACGCCTGGGCGCCCGCGCCCAGGCGGCCGTCCTCGGCAGCCGTCTGGGCGGCGTGCTCATCGACGCGGGCGAGAGCGAGCGGGGCGAGCGGCTGCTGCACGACGTCCTGGAGCGGGGCGACGGCACGCACAACGAGGCGATGCCCGCGGCCCGGCTGTTCCTGGCGGTGTGGTTCGGCCGCAGCGACCGCGTCGCCGACGCCCGCGAACAGCTGAGGCGGCTGCGCGACGACTTCGGCGCCCTGCGCTTCGTGGTCTTCGACGGGTACGTCCTCGGCGTGGAGGCCTGGCTGGACTCGAAGGAGGGCCTGTACGACGAGGCGGTGGGGAAGATACGGGGAGCCCTGGAGCGCGGGAAGGACCCGCTGACCCACATGATCTCGCCGCACATGCCCTCCGCGCATCTGACCACCGCCGCCGTGGCACTGGCCGGAGTCGACGGCGGCCGGCGCGCCCCGGACGCCGCCCGGTGCCTCGGCGCCGCCGACGCGCTGCTCCCGCCCGGACACTTCCGGGTCGTCATGGAGCGCGAGATACGGGCGCAGGCCGAGGCGGCGGTGCGCGAGGTCCTGGACGACACGGCGTACAACACCGCGTACGCGGAAGGCGGCGGCCTCTCCTTCGAGGAGGCCACCGCCCTGCTCTGACGCCCGCTCCGGGTCATCTCAGCTCTTGGTGCGGTACTTGTGGATCGCGACCGGGGCCATCACCACGGTGATGACGACCGACCACGCGAGGGTGATCAGGACGTCGTGGGCGACCGGCTGTCCGCCGTTCATCAGGCCCCGGGCCGCGTCCGCGAGGGACGACAGCGGGTTGTAGTCGGTGAACGTCTGGAGCCAGCCCGGCATGGTGGACGGCGGCGAGAAGATCGAAGAGCCGAACTGCAGGGGCATCAGCACGAGGAACCCCATTCCCTGGATGGCTTGGGCGTTCTTCATCACCACGCCCATGGTCAGAAAGATCCACATGATGGAGGAGCCGAAGACCAGGGCCAGGCCGATGGCGGCGAACAGGCCGAGGACGTTGGACACGGACAGGCCGAGCAGGAAGCCGACCGCGAGCAGAATCGCCGTGGCGAGCAGCAGCCGGCCGATCTCGACCGAGATCTTGGCGATCAGGACCGAGGCGCGGGATATCGGCAGGGACCGGAAGCGGTCCATGACACCCGTCTGGAAGTCCTGGTTGAAGCCGGTGCCCACGCCCATGGCGATGTTCATGCCCATCATCGCCATCAGGCCGGGGACCACGTAGTTGACGTACTCGTCCTGGTTGCCCTTGCCGGCGATCGCGCCGCCGAAGACGAACACGAAGAGCAGCGTGAACACGATCGGCATCAGGATGACGTCGAACATCGACTCCGGGTCCTGGCGGATCCACAGCACGTTGCGGCGGACGAGGGCGCTGATGTGCCGCAGATGGGCGCGCAGGCCGATGCGGGGCGCGTCGTCGGTGGTGAGCGCCGCGGGGGCGTCGATGACGGTGGCGCTCATACGGCGGCCTCCTCGTAGGAGCGGCCGGCCGGGACGTCCTGGGAGGCGCCGGGGTCGCTCGGATCGGTCGGGTCGCTCGGGTCGGTGGCCCGGTGGCCGGTGAGGGAGAGGAACACCTCGTCCAGGCTGGGCAGTTCGGTCGCGAGGTCGGAGAGGGTGATGCCGCGGGCGGTGAGCGCGCCGACCACCGCGGTCAGCTGCTCGTCGCTGAGGATCGGCACGACGACCGTGCCGGTGGCGGGGTCCACCGTGGCGCTGCCCGGACCCGTGAGGCCGAAGTCGTCGAGCGCGGTGGCCGTGGGGCGCAGCTCCAGCGGATCGGCCGGGCGGATGCGCAGCACGCGACCGCCGACCCGCGCCTTCAGCTCGTCGATGCCGCCGTTCGCGATGACCTTGCCGCGGTCGATGACCGTGAGCTCGTTCGCGAGCTGCTCGGCCTCCTCCATGTACTGGGTGGTGAGCAGGACGGTGACACCGTCCCGGACCATCCGCTTGACCTCGGTCCACACCTCGAACCGGGTGCGCGGGTCCAGGCCGGTCGTCGGCTCGTCCAGGAAGAGGACGCTCGGGCTGCCGATCATGGACGCCGCGAGGTCGAGGCGGCGGCGCATGCCTCCGGAGTACGTGCTCGCCGGCCGCTTGGCCGCCTCGGTGAGCGAGAAGCGCTCAAGCAGCTCGTCCGCACGGGCACGGGCGTCCTTGCGGGGCAGGTCGAGGAGCCGGCCGATCAGATAGAGGTTCTCGCGCCCGGAGAGTTTCTCGTCCACCGAGGCGTACTGGCCGGTCAGGCCTATCACCCGGCGGAGCCGGCGGGGCTGGCGCACCACGTCGAAGCCGGCGACCGTGGCCCGGCCCGAGTCGGGGACGAGGAGGGTGGAAAGGATGCGTACGAGGGTCGTCTTGCCGGCGCCGTTCGGGCCGAGCACACCGCGGACCGTGCCCTCGCGCACGTCCAGGTCCACGCCGTCCAGTGCCTTGGTCTCGCCGTAGTGCTTGACCAGCCCCCGCACGGTGACGGCGTGGGCGCCGGTGCCGTTGCCCCCCGGCCGGGGATCTTTGTCGATTCGCGTCATGGAACCAACCTCCCACCCCCCACCGACAAACCACCGACAGCCACCCGACAGCTCCGCTGGGGGCTGGGTCCTTAGGGGCGCGGGGAACTGCGCAACGGGGGT
>NZ_LIPP01000376.1 GCF_001418335.1 Streptomyces aurantiacus
TGCGGCAAGTCCACGCTGCTGCACATCCTCGCCGGGCTCGACCGTGACATCACGGGCACGGTGCTCGTCCCGCGCCGCAAGGCCTTCGCCTTCCAGGCGACTCGTCCGACGCCCTGGCAGAAGGTGTGGCGCAACGTCCTGCTCGGGTTGCCCGGCAAGCCCGAACGCGCCGTCGCCGAACGGGTGTTGGCAGAGGTCGGTCTCACCCACCGCGCCGGCTCCCGGTCCAGGGCGCTCTCCGAGGGTGAGGCCCAACGTGCCTCGCTGGCCCGTGCCCTGGTGCGCGACCCCGATCTCCTGCTGCTCGACGAGCCGTTCGGCACCCTGGACGCACCGACCCGGGCCGAGGCACGGCGGCTCCTCGGTGAGCTGTGGCAGCGCCGCGGCTGCGCCGTCGTCCTGGTCACGCACGACGTGGCGGAGGCGGTGCTGCTCGCCGACCGCGTCCTCGTGATGGAGGAGGGGGCCATCGCGTACGAGACCACGGTCGAGCCGGACCGCCCGCGCGACATCACCGACCCGCGGCTCACCGAACTCCGCGCCGAACTACTGGCACGCCTGGGCTCCGACACGGCCACCGCCGAGGCCGCCTGAACCACCCCGGCGGCGCCCTCGCGGACCTGCACGCCCACGCACGGCGCTGCCGGGAACCGGGAAGATCCGCGTCGCCGACAGAGTTGGTAGAAGCGTGAACAACACCGGAGCGCAGGTACGGGAAGTCGATGTCGTCGTCACGGGCGCCGGCCAGGCGGGGCTGTCCAGCGCCTACCACCTGCGGCGCACCGGTTTCGAGCCGGAGCGGGACTTCGTGGTCCTGGACCACGCACCGCGGCCGGGCGGCGCCTGGCAGTTCCGGTGGCCGTCCCTCACGTACGGCAAGGTGCACGGCATGCACGCGCTGCCGGGCATGGAGCTGACGGACGCCGATCCGAAGCGGCCGTCGTCCGAGGTCGTCGCCGAGTACTTCGACGCCTATGAGCGCGCCTTCGACCTGCGAGTACGTCGGCCGGTCGACGTGAAGGCCGTGCGCGAGGGCGACGCGGGCCGACTGCTCGTAGAGACGTCGGACGGTACGTGGTCGACGCGGGCGCTGATCAACGCGACGGGCACCTGGGACCGGCCGTTCTGGCCGCGCTACCCCGGTCAGGACACCTTCCGCGGGCGGCAGCTGCACACCGCCCGCTATCCCGGCCCGCAGGCTTTCGCCGGTCAACGTGTCGTCGTGGTGGGCGGCGGAGCGTCCGGTACGCAGCATCTGCTGGAGATCACGCCGTACGCGGCCGGCACCACCTGGGTGACACGCCGGCCGCCGGTCTTCCGGGAGGGGCCGTTCACCGAGGACCTGGGCCGGGAGGCTGTCGCCCTCGTGGAGGAGCGGGTCCGCCAGGGGCTGCCGCCGAAGAGTGTGGTGTCGGTGACCGGGCTGCCGCTCAACGACGCGATCCGGCAGGGCCTCGCGGACGGGGTCCTGGACCGGCTGCCGATGTTCGACCGGATCACTCCGGACGGCGTGGAGTGGGACGACGGGCGCCACGTGGCCGCGGACGTCATTCTGTGGGCGACCGGTTTCCGCCCGGCGGTCGACCATCTGGCCCCGCTGCGACTGCGCGAGCCCGGCGGAGGCATCCGTGTCGAAGGGACCCGGGCGGTCGCCGATCCGCGGATCCACCTGGTCGGGTACGGGCCCTCGGCCAGCACCATCGGCGCCAACCGCGCCGGACGGGCGGCGGTACGGGACATCAGGCGGCTGCTGGCGGACACTCCGCGGGAAGTGCCCGTCGCGCTGGAGGCCGCCGGCTGACGGGCGTGATTCGAGAGGTGCCTGCACGTACTACCGCCCATGCACACATGCCACACCATGACCGCGGACCGGCTCAGCCCGACGACGCCGAGGCCGTCTTGTGGGCGTGGTCGAACTCGGCGACGTTCTTCTTGTGCTCGTCGTAGTCGGCGGTGAAGCGGGTGTCGCCCCGCTTGACGGTGACGAAGTACAGCCAGTCGCCCTGGGTCGGCGTGACCGCGGCACGCATGGCTTCCTCGCCCGGGTTCGCGATCGGTGTCGGCGGCAGCCCCATCCGCGCGTACGTGTTGTACGGGCTCTCCAGCTGCGTGTCGTTCCGGCTGGTGCGGAGCGTGCTGCGGTTCAGCGCGTAGTTGATGGTCGAGTCCATCTGCAGCGGCATGCCCCGGTCGAGCCGGTTGTAGATCACCCGGGCCACCTTGCCCATGTCCGCCTTGGTGGCCGCCTCCGCCTGGACGATGCTCGCGACGGTGACGGTCTGATAGACGTTCATCGCGTTGCGCTCGGCCCCGGCCGTGACGGTTCCGCCGCCGAACTTCTTGTTCGCCGTGTCGACCATGTAGGAGAGCAGGGACAACGGGGTCGACTTCTTGTCGATGGGATAGGTCGCCGGGAAGAGATAGCCCTCGGGGTTGCCGCTCGCGTCGTTCGGCAGCTTGAGACGCGCCTTTTCCAGGGACTTCCTGCTGGAGCCCGCGGGCAGGGCGAGGGCCTTGTCCATGGCCTCGTACACCTGGCCGGAGCGCCAGCCCTCCGGGATGACCAGGGCCTGGGGTTCCTTCTTGGCGTCCGTGCTCAGCAGCGGCACCGCCACGGCGGTGGCCGCCACGACGGCGCCGGTCGCGATGAGGGCGGTCCGGCCCCGGCGGGTCAGTCGGATCGATCTCCGCGGTGGAGTCGGCGGAGTGGGCGAGGTCGACGAAGTGTAGGTCTCCATGCGGGCACGGTAACCCGCATATCGACATAAACTCGACATATCTTCATCTTGTTGGCTCCAGTTGGGCGTCCCTGCGGACCAGGGCGGCGTAGCGCCCGTCTCGCGCCAACAGCTCCTCGTGCGTGCCGCGTTCGGCCGGTCGCCCGCTGTCGAGGACCACGATCTGGTCGGCGCCCCGAACGGTGGACAGCCGGTGCGCGATGGTGAGCGTCGTCCGGTTGGCCGACAGGGCGTCGATGGCCTCCTGGACGGCGCGCTCGGTGCGGGTGTCCAGGGCGCTGGTCGCCTCGTCGAGGATCAGGACCGGCGGATCCCTCAGGATCGTGCGGGCGATGGCCAGGCGCTGCTTCTCCCCGCCGGAGAACCGGTGCCCGCGCTCCCCCACCACCGTGTCGTAGCCGTCGGGCAGGGACGCGATGTGATCGTGGATCTGCGCGGCCCTCGCGGCGGCGCGCAGTTCGTCGTCGGTGGCGTCCGGCTTGGCGAACCGCAGGTTGTCGGCCACCGTGGCGTGGAAGAGGTACGTCTCCTGGGAGACGACGCCGATTCCTCGCGCGAGGGTGTCGAAGTCCAAGTCGCGCACGTCGACCCCGTCGAGGGTGACCCGGCCGCCCGTGACGTCGTACAGGCGCGGCACGAGATGGCTGAGGGTGGACTTTCCGGCGCCGGTCCTGCCGACGACGGCGAGGCTGCTGCCGGCGGGCACGGTGATGTCGATGCCCTGGAGGATCGGGCCGCTCTTGTCGTCGTAGCGGAACTCGACGTTCTCGAAGCGCACTTCGCCCTTGACCTGGTCGAGGTGGACCGGGTGCTCGGGCTCGGTGATGTCGATGGGCAGGTCGAGGTACTCGAAGATGCGCTGGAACAGCGCGAGCGAGGCCTGGATCTGGACGCCGGTGGACAGCAGGCTGACGGCCGGCCGGAACAGTCCCTGCTGGAGCGAGACGAACGCGACCAGGGTGCCGATGGAGACCGAGGCCCCGCCGAACTGGAGCGCCATGCCCGCGGCCCAGTAGATGACGGCCGGCATGGCGGCCATGACGATGCCGATGACGGCCATCCGCCAGCGCCCCGCCATGTTCGACCGGACCTCCAGGTCGACGAGGCTCTCGGACTCCTCGGCGAAGGAACGGGTGAGGGAGTCGGAGCGGCCCATCGTGCGGCCGAGCAGGATGCCGCTCACGGAGAGCGACTCGGTGATCGTGGCGGCCATGACCGCCATCTGCTTCTGGCGCTGGGTGGTGATCTTCTTGCGCTCGTTGCCGACCCGGCGGCTGATCCACACGAACACCGGGAGCAGGAGCAGCGAGACGACGGTCAGCCGCCAGTCGAGGGCGATCATCGCGACGATCGTGGCGACGACGCTGGTGAGGTTGGAGACCAGCGAGGTGGCGGTCGAGGTGACCGTCGCCTGCATCCCTCCGATGTCGTTCGCGATGCGCGACTGGACCTCACCGGTACGTGTCCTGGTGAAGAAGGCGAGCGACATGCGCTGCAGCCGGTCGTAGACGGCGGTGCGCAGGTCGTGCATGACGCGCTGGCCGACCGTGGTGGAGATCAGGGTCTGCAGGACACCGAAGACGCCGCCGAGGACGGCGCTGAGGATCATGCCCAGCGCGAGCAGGCTCAGCAGGCCGGTGCGGCCCTGCGGGATGGCGGTGTCCAGGATCTCCTTGAGCAGGAAGGGCGTGGCGACCGAGACCAGGGACGCGGCGCCGACGAGCAGGCCGACGACGGCCAGTCGCCCGCGGTAGGGACGGAAGAGCGTGAGGATGCGGCGCACCTGCCGGGGCTGTCCTGCCTCGACGGGTGGCGGTGTCCAGTTGATGTCGTCGCGGGGCATGGGCTCCTACGGGATGTGAGAGGAAGAGGACTGATGGAGCATAGCTCATTGTTACCTATACTCACAATGAACTAGGTCCTGATATTGTTCCCGTCATGGACACCCCCGACGCCGACAGCAACGGCCTGCTCGCCGAGCAGTTGCTGCGGCTGACCCGCCGTGTGCACCGCATCCAGAAGCACCACCTGGAGACGCGGGGGCTCGGCATCACACCGGCGCAGTCCAGGCTGCTGCGCACCCTCGCGCACTACGGCTCACCGCCACGCATGGCCGACCTCGCCGAGCGTCTTGAGGTGGTGCCCCGGGCCGTGACCACACTGGTCGACGGCCTGGAGGCGAGCGGCAAGGTACGGCGCGTACCGGACCCGACCAACCGGCGGGTCATCCGCATCGAGCTCACGGACGACGGACGCCAGGCCCTGCGGGAACTGCGCGGCGCACGCCGGGCCGCCGCGGAGGACATCCTCACCCCCCTCACGGCCGAACAGCGCGCTCTGCTCGGCGCCCTGCTGAACACGCTGGTCGACGGGATGGGGGCACCGGCCGACGACATGAGGGCGGCAGCCGACAGGGCGGGGACCGTGAACGGCGGGGCGGGGAC
>NZ_LIPP01000377.1 GCF_001418335.1 Streptomyces aurantiacus
GCGCAGTTCCCCGCGCCCCTCCAGGGCGGCCCTGCGGGTCTGCCCTCCCAACCTGGCCGCCCGGTCGGCCCAATGGTGCGCGAGGACTGGTGACGGGGTCCGGAATCGGGTACATACGATCGAGTAGCACCGGTCAGTAACGTAATGGACCAAGATCCCTATTCGCGGCGAGGTGAGCCTCTTGTCCGCAACACCCCACCAGCCCGCTGTCACCCAGCCTGCTGTCACCCAGCCTGCTGTCTCCGAACGTGAGGCCCGTCAGGTCGCCGAGGCCGCGCGGGAGCAGGACTGGCGCAAACCCAGCTTCGCCAAGGAGCTGTTCCTCGGCCGTTTCCGGCTCGACCTCATCCACCCCCACCCGATGCCCGCCGAAGAGGACGTCCAGCGGGGCGAGGAGTTCCTCGCCAAGCTGCGCGACTTCTGCGAGACCAGGATCGACTCCGCGCGCATCGAGCGGGAGGCACGCATCCCCGACGAGGTGATCAACGGGCTCAAGGAGCTCGGTGCCCTCGGCATGAAGATCGACACGAAGTACGGCGGCCTGGGCCTGACGCAGGTCTACTACAACAAGGCGCTCGCCCTGGTCGGCTCCGCGAACCCGGCGCTCGGCGCACTGCTCTCCGCGCATCAGTCGATCGGCGTACCGCAGCCGCTGAAGATCTTCGGCACTCAGGAGCAGAAGGACGCCTTCCTGCCGCGGCTGGCCCGCACCGACATCTCCGCCTTCCTGCTCACCGAGCCGGACGTCGGCTCCGACCCGGCACGCCTGGCCACCAGTGCCGTACGGGACGGCGACGACTACGTCCTCGACGGGGTGAAGCTGTGGACGACCAACGGCGTGGTCGCCGACCTGCTGGTCGTGATGGCGCGCGTGCCCAAGTCCGAGGGGCACAAGGGCGGCATCACCGCCTTCGTCGTGGAGGCCGCCTCGGAGGGCGTCACCGTCGAGAACCGCAACGCGTTCATGGGGCTGCGCGGCCTGGAGAACGGCGTCACACGCTTCCACCAGGTCCGGGTGCCCGCCGCGAACCGCATCGGTCCGGAGGGTGCCGGGCTGAAGATCGCCCTGACCACGCTCAACACCGGTCGGCTCTCGCTGCCCGCCATGTGCGTCGGTGCCGGCAAGTGGTGTCTGAAGATCGCCCGCGAGTGGTCGGCCGTGCGGGAGCAGTGGGGCAAGCCGGTGGCCCACCACGAGGCCGTCGGCACGAAGATCTCGTTCATCGCGGCGACCACGTTCGCCCTGGAGGCCGTCCTCGACCTGTCGTCCCAGATGGCCGACGAGGACCGCAACGACATCCGTATCGAGGCCGCCCTCGCCAAGCTGTTCGGCTCCGAGATGGCCTGGCTGATGGCCGACGAGCTGGTCCAGATCCGCGGTGGCCGCGGCTTCGAGACCGCCGACTCGCTCGCCGCCCGCGGCGAACGGGCCGTCCCCGCCGAGCAGATCCTGCGCGACCTGCGTATCAACCGCATCTTCGAGGGCTCGACGGAGATCATGCACCTGCTGATCGCGCGGGAGGCGGTCGACGCCCACCTTTCCGTCGCCGGTGACCTCATCGACCCGGACAAGTCCCTCTCGGACAAGGCGAAGGCGGGCGCGAGCGCCGGGGTCTTCTACGCCAAGTGGCTCCCCAAGCTGGTCGCGGGCCCCGGCCAACTCCCGGGCTCGTACGGGGAGTTCCACCCGGCCGGACACGTCGACCTGTCCGGCCACCTCCGATACGTGGAACGCGCCGCCCGCAAGCTCGCCCGGTCCACCTTCTACGCCATGTCCCGCTGGCAGGGCCGGATGGAGACCAAGCAGGCCTTCCTCGGCCGGATCGTCGACATCGGCGCCGAACTGTTCGCGATGAGCGCCGCCTGCGTCCGCGCCGAACTGTTGCGCACCACCGAGGCGCACGGCCGTGAGGCGTATCAGCTCGCGGACGTCTTCTGCAGCCAGTCCAGGGTCCGAGTGGAGGAGTTGTTCGGCCGCCTGTGGTCCAACACGGACGACGTCGACCGCAAGGTCGTCAAGGGTGTGCTCGGCGGCGCCTACACCTGGCTGGAGGACGGGATCGTCGACCCGTCGGGCGATGGCCCGTGGATCGCCGACGCGACACCCGGAGCATCCGAGAAGGAGAATGTCCACCGCCCCATCCGTTGACCTTTTTCCCAGAAACACACTGCTGTCCCCGTCGTCATTCTGCTGCTTGCCGCACCGAAGTTGTGCGTCAACAATGAGTGGAATGGCGAACGGGGGCAGGATATGCGCCACGGTGTGGGGGAAGAATACAGTCAGGGGATTTCTGTCCAGTTGACGCGGGCTCGCGGGGAAGCCCGACGACAACTGGACGACACCGAACTCGTACGGGCGTTGCGGACGGTGCGGGACGAGGTCCGCCCGCTGGCGGACAAGCTGAGCCAGAGCGCGCCGGAGTCCTTCGAGCCGCACCGGGACGCGCTCGCGGTCCTGCTGAACGACTGCGCGCTCGCTCTCCTCGACGAGGAACCACGGCCGTCGGTCGCCTCCTTCGGCCCGCTGACCGTCCGAAGGATCGACCTGCGGGACGTCGATTCCCTGCTCGACGCCGGACGGCCGGGCGAGCGGCCCGTGATCCAGCAGCTTTTCCGCGGCGCGGTGGAGTACGCCAAGGACCCCGTACTGCGCGAGGTGATCAAGGCGAATCAACAAGGCGTCCACATTCTGCAGCGGGCCAACCGCTGGATACGCATGCTCGTGGACGCGAGTCTGTGAAGGGTGAATTCAGCGAGCCGGTGAATCATCGCGGTGATCGCGGTGATCGCGGGCGATCACGGTGATTCAGTGGGGGTAATTCCAGTGCCGGTACTCGGTCTCGACAACATCACCGGCAGGATCATGCGGGCCGGTGAGGGAAGAATCCTGCGCAGACTGGAGCGCGTCGCCGAACAGGTGGGCTCCCTCGAAGCGGACTTCGAGCAGCTCACCGACGACGAACTCCAGTCCCTCACCCCCGAGTTCAAGGAGCGGTACGACTCCGGGGAGAGCCTCGACGACCTGTTGCCGGAGGCCTTCGCCACCATGCGCGAGGCCGCGCGCCGCACGCTCGGGATGCGCCACTTCGACGTACAGATCATGGGCGGCGCGGCGCTCCACCTCGGCAACATCGCCGAGATGCAGACCGGTGAGGGCAAGACCCTGGTCGCCACCCTGCCCGTCTACCTGAACGCCCTGACCGGCAAGGGAGTCCACCTCGTCACGGTCAACGACTACCTCGCCCAGCGCGACGCCGACTGGATGGGCCGCGCCTACCGCTTCCTCGGGCTGACCGTGGGCGTCATCAAGACCCAGTCGACGCCGGCCGAGCGGCGCGCGCAGTACGCCTGCGACATCACCTACGGCACCAACACCGAGTTCGGCTTCGACTACCTGCGCGACAACATGGCCTGGTCCAAGGACGAACTGGTCCAGCGCGGACACCACTTCGCGATCGTCGACGAGGCCGACTCGATCCTCATCGACGAGGCCAGGACCCCGCTCATCATCTCCGGCCCGGCCGACCAGCCCACGCACTGGTACGAGGCGTTCGCCCGGATGGTCACCCGGATGCGCGGAGTCGCCGTCCAGGACGAGAACTTCACCACGCCGGCCGACAAGGACCGCCTCGCCGGGCTGCGGGCCACCCACGACTACGAGTACGACCCGAAGAAACGCACCGTGGCGATCCTGGACCGCGGAGTGGAGTTCCTCCAGGACCAGCTCGGCATCGAGAGCCTCTACGAGTCCGACCACACACCCCTCATCGGGCACATGAACAACGCGCTCAAGGCGAAGGAGCACTTCAAGAACGACAAGGACTACGTCGTCGTGAACGGCGAGGTCCTCATCGTCGACGAACACACCGGCCGCATCCTCGCCGGACGCCGCTACAGCGAGGGTCTGCACCAGGCCATCGAGGCGAAGGAGGGGGTGACGATCAAGGAGGAGAACCAGACCCTCGCCACGATCACCCTGCAGAACTTCTTCCGCCTGTACGAGAAGCTCGGCGGGATGACCGGCACCGCGATGACCGAGGCCGCCGAGTTCCACCAGATCTACAAACTCAGCGTGGTGCCGATCCCCACCAACCGGCCGACGGCCCGCGCCGACGACGCCGACCAGATCTACCGGACCGTCGAGGCCAAGTACACGGCGATCCTCGACGACATCGCCGACAAGCACGAGAAGGGCCAGCCCGTCCTCGTCGGCACCACCTCCGTCGAGAAGTCCGAGATCCTCGCCGCACAGCTGAAGAGGCGCGGCATCCCGCACGAGGTGCTCAACGCGAAGAACCACCGGCGCGAGGCACAGATCGTGGCCCAGGCCGGCCGCAGGGGCGCGGTCACCGTGGCCACCAACATGGCGGGCCGCGGCACCGACATCATGCTCGGCGGCAACCCCGAGGCCATGGCGCTCGCGGAACTGGACCGGCGCGGGCTCACCCCGGAGGAGAACCCGGACGAGCACCGGGCGACCCTCGACCGGATCAAGGAGACGGTCGCGGCCGAGCACGACGAGGTGAAGGAACTCGGCGGGCTGTACGTCCTCGGCACCGAGCGCCACGAGTCGCGCCGCATCGACAACCAGCTGCGTGGCCGCTCCGGCCGCCAGGGCGACCCCGGCGCCTCCCGCTTCTACCTCTCGCTGGGGGACGACCTGATGCGGCTGTTCCGCGCCCAGGTCGTCGAGCGCGTGATGTCGATGGCGAACGTCCCCGACGACGTCCCCATCGAGAACAAGATGGTCACGCGCGCCATCGCCTCCGCCCAGTCCCAGCTGGAGCAGCAGCACTTCGAGTCCCGCAAGGACGTGCTGAAGTTCGACGAGGTGCTCAACCGCCAGCGGACCCTCATCTACGCGGAACGCCGCCGGGTGCTGGCCGGGGAGGACCTGCGGGAACACATCCTCCGCTTCATGGACGACACCGTCCGCGCGTACGTCGCCGGGGAGACGGCCGAAGGATTCCCCGAGGAGTGGGACCTGGAGCGGCTGTGGGCCGCCTTCGCACAGCTCTACCCGGTCAAGGTCACCGTCGAGGACGTGGAGGACGCCGCGGGGGGCGACCGGTCCGACCTCACCCCCGACGGGCTCGCCGACGCCGTCATCGACGACATCCACGCCCGCTACGAGGAGCGCGAGGCCGAACTCGGCGCGGACGCCCTGCGGGACCTGGAGCGCCTGGTGGTGCTGTCGGTCCTGGACCGCAAATGGCGCGAGCACCTGTACGAGATGGACTACCTCCGCGACGGGATCGGCCTGCGCTGGACACTCGGCCGGGAGCCGATCGTCGAGTACGAGCGCGAGGGCCACGACATGTTCGTCGCGATGAACAGCGCGATCAAGGAGGAGTCCGTCGGATACGTGTTCAACCTGGACGCGGCCGGGCAGGGCACCGGCGGTCAGGAGTCCCTCGATGCGGGCCGGCGCACCGACGGGCTGCACT
The DNA here is from genome assembly GCF_001418335.1 of Streptomyces aurantiacus. Classification (GTDB taxonomy): domain Bacteria; phylum Actinomycetota; class Actinomycetes; order Streptomycetales; family Streptomycetaceae; genus Streptomyces; species Streptomyces aurantiacus. The sequence continues at coordinate 5,448 of NZ_LIPP01000377.1, forward strand.
TCAGCGCGCCCACGCTGGACACGGCGGAGGGGGTGGTCGAAGGAGACTTCGAACCTTCGGATGCGCCTGTGCCTGTGCCGGTGCCTCCGGCGGAGAGCGGGGGCGGTGTGAAACCGCGCTCGCAGCGGGCTGCCAGGTCGAAGGGGCGCCGGAAGCGCAAGAGGTAGGGGGTCTGTGGGTTTGTGGGCGGCTGCGGGGTCGGTGGGGGCTTGTCGCGCAGTTCCCCGCGCCCCTTACGGGGCGCCTCCTACGGGGGCACCGCGCGCCCCTGTGAGGGCTCTCTTGGGGGCGCCCCTGTCCCGGCCGTGTGGTGTTGCGGCAACAATGGGGGGATGAGCGACAGTCCAGCCCCCCTCGCCGATCCGCATCTCGTCTTCGATCCCGTGGACGGAAGTCGGGATGTCGTGATCCTCGGTTCCACCGGATCGATCGGCACCCAGGCCATCGACCTCGTGCTGCGCAACCCCGGCCGGTTCCGGGTGACCGGGCTCTCCGCGGCGGGCGGGAGGGTGGAGCTGCTGGCCGAGCAGGCGCACCGGCTCGGCGTCCGGACCGTGGCCGTGGCGCGCGAGGACGTCGTACCGGCACTGCGCCGAGCGCTGTCCGCGCGGTACGGAGCGGGGGAACCCCTTCCCGAGCTCCTCGCCGGCGCGGACGCCGCCACCCAGCTCGCCGCCTCCGCGGGCCACACCGTCCTGAACGGCATCACCGGCTCGATCGGCCTCGCCCCCACCCTCGCCGCCCTGGAGGCGGGCCGCACCCTCGCGCTCGCCAACAAGGAGTCGCTCATCGTCGGCGGCCCCCTGGTGAAGGCGCTGGCCGCGCCCGGCCAGATCATCCCCGTCGACTCCGAGCACGCCGCCCTGTTCCAGGCGCTGGCCTCGGGCACCAGAGCCGACGTACGCAAGCTCGTCGTCACCGCCTCCGGCGGCCCCTTCAGAGGACGTACGAAGGCCGAGCTGGCCGATGTCGCCCCCGAGGACGCCCTCGCCCATCCCACCTGGGCCATGGGGCCCGTCATCACCGTCAACTCCGCGACCCTCGTCAACAAGGGCCTCGAAGTCATCGAGGCGCACCTCCTCTACGACATTCCCTTCGAGCGGATTGAGGTGGTCGTGCACCCCCAGTCGTATGTCCACTCGATGGTGGAGTTCACGGACGGATCGACGATGGCCCAGGCGACACCCCCCGACATGCGCGGACCGATCGCCATCGGTCTCGGCTGGCCCGAGCGCGTCCCCGACGCCGCGCCCGCCTTCGACTGGTCGAAGGCGTCGAGCTGGGAGTTCTTCCCCCTCGACAACGACGCGTTTCCGTCGGTGGGGCTCGCCCGGCAGGTCGGGGAGCTCGCGGGCACGGCCCCGGCGGTGTTCAATGCGGCGAACGAGGAATGCGTGGACGCGTTCCTGAACGGCACTCTGCCGTTCAACGGGATCATGGAGACCGTCACCGAGGTCGTCGCCGAACACGGCACGCCTGGCTCGGGAACCTCGCTCACCGTCGCGGACGTCCTCGAAGCGGAGACCTGGGCACGTGCCAGGGCCCGTGAACTGACGGCCCGGGCGACACCCCGTGCAACAGCCAGGACGACGACCCAGAACACAGCTCAGACAACACCACAGACAACACCACAGACGACAGCTCAGACGACAGCTCAGACGACAGCCATGACAACGGCGGAGGCTCGTGCATGACGACCCTGATGATGATCCTCGGCATAGTCGTCTTCGCGGTCGGCCTGCTCTTCTCGATCGCCTGGCACGAGCTGGGGCATCTCTCCACGGCCAAGCTGTTCGGCATCCGGGTGCCGCAGTACATGGTCGGCTTCGGCCCGACGATCTTCTCGCGCAAGAAGGGGGACACGGAGTACGGGGTCAAGGCGATTCCGCTCGGCGGCTACATCCGCATGATCGGGATGTTCCCGCCCGGCCCCGACGGCCGTATAGAGGCACGGTCCACCTCGCCGTGGCGCGGGATGATAGAGGACGCCAGAGCACAGTCCTTCGAGGAACTCCTGCCGGGTGACGAGGACCGCCTCTTCTACAAGCGCAAGCCGTGGAAGCGCGTGATCGTGATGTTCGCCGGCCCGTTCATGAACCTGATCCTGGCCGTCGCGATCTTCCTCGGCGTGATGATGAGCTTCGGCGTCCAGACCCAGACCACCACGGTCGGCAAGGTCTCCGACTGCGTCATCGAGCAGAGCGAGTCCCGGTCCGAGTGCCAGAAGGGCGACACGGCCGCGCCCGCCAAGGCAGCCGGCCTCCAGGGCGGTGACAAGATCGTCGCGTTCGACGGCGAGAAGGTCACCGACTGGTCCGCCCTGCAGGCCGACATCCGCGCCAACCCCGGCAAGGACGTCGCCCTGACCGTCGAGCGCGACGGCAAGCGGGTCGACCTCTCCGCCCACCTGATCCGCAACCAGGTCAGCAAGACCGACGGCGACGGCGGCTACGTGGAGGGCAAGTACGTGTACGCCGGCTTCCTCGGCTTCACGCCCGCCTCCGGCATCGTCCAGCAGTCGTTCGGGCAGTCCGTGGACCGCATGGGCGACATGATGCAGAACGGCGTCGAGTCGCTGATAGCACTGCCGTCCAAGATTCCCGCCCTGTGGGACGCGGCCTTCAGCGACGGCGAACGGGAGGCGGACTCCCCGATGGGCGTGGTCGGCGCGGCGCGCGTCGGCGGCGAGGTCTTCACGCTCGACATCCCGCCGGAGAACCAGATCGCGATGATGCTGTTCCTCGTCGCGGGCTTCAACCTCTCCCTGTTCCTGTTCAACATGCTCCCGCTGCTGCCGCTCGACGGCGGGCACATCGCGGGCGCCCTGTGGGAGTCGCTGCGGCGGGCCGCGGCGAAGGTGCTGCGCCGGCCGGACCCCGGTCCGTTCGACGTGGCGAAGCTGATGCCGGTCGCGTACGTGGTGGCCGGAATCTTCATCTGCTTCACGATCCTGGTGCTGATCGCCGACGTGGTTAACCCCGTGAGAATCTCCTAGCCATACGGAGTTGGCGGCGGCCGGACAAGATGTATGCCCGGCCGCCCCTCCATCGGGTGGTCCCGCCCAGCGGATGTGCTCCGGCCTTCGGGGGTGCCGTAATCTCGGTGGCTGGAGCCCGTCAGCTTTCGGGACCGACCGAATCCTTACCTTGGGGTTGCACAGCAGATGACTGCGATTTCACTCGGCATGCCGGCCGTTCCGACCAAGCTCGCCGAGCGCCGCAAGAGCCGGAAGATCCAGGTCGGAACCGTGGCCGTGGGCGGAGACGCACCCGTCTCCGTGCAGTCGATGACGACGACGCGTACGTCCGACATCGGCGCCACGCTTCAGCAGATCGCCGAGCTGACCGCGTCCGGCTGCCAGATCGTGCGCGTGGCGTGCCCCACACAGGACGACGCCGACGCGCTCGCCACCATCGCCCGCAAGTCACAGATCCCGGTGATCGCGGACATCCACTTCCAGCCGAAGTACGTCTTCGCGGCGATCGACGCCGGCTGCGCCGCGGTGCGCGTGAACCCGGGCAACATCAAGCAGTTCGACGACCAGGTCAAGGAGATCGCGCGAGCCGCCAAGGACACCGGCACGCCGATCCGCATCGGGGTCAACGCCGGCTCCCTCGACAAGCGCCTGCTCCAGAAGTACGGCAAGGCGACGCCCGAGGCGCTGGTCGAGTCCGCGCTGTGGGAGGCGTCCCTCTTCGAGGAGCACGACTTCCGCGACATCAAGATCTCGGTCAAGCACAACGACCCCGTGGTCATGGTCAACGCCTACCGCCAGCTCGCCGCCGCCTGCGACTACCCGCTCCACCTCGGAGTGACCGAGGCGGGCCCCGCCTTCCAGGGCACGATCAAGTCGGCGGTCGCCTTCGGCGCGCTGCTCAGCGAGGGCATCGGCGACACCATCCGGGTCTCCCTCTCCGCCCCGCCGGTCGAGGAGATCAAGGTCGGAATGCAGATCCTGGAGTCGCTGAACCTCAAGCAGCGCCGGCTGGAGATCGTCTCCTGCCCGTCCTGCGGGCGTGCCCAGGTCGACGTCTACAAGCTGGCCGAAGAGGTCACCGCCGGCCTTGAGGGCATGGAAGTACCGCTGCGCGTCGCGGTCATGGGCTGCGTCGTGAACGGGCCGGGGGAGGCCCGCGAGGCAGACCTCGGCGTCGCCTCCGGCAACGGCAAGGGCCAGATCTTCGTCAAGGGCGAGGTCATCAAGACCGTCCCCGAGTCGAAGATCGTCGAGACGCTCATCGAGGAAGCACTGAAGATCGCCGACCAGATGGAGGCCGACGGAATCCCCTCCGGGGAGCCGTCGGTATCGGTCGCGGGCTGACGAATACCTGGGGGCGCGGCTACCTGGGGGCACGGCTACATAGGGGCGCGGGGAACTGCGCAATCTTTTAAGCGGGGTCTGGGGGCGCAGCCCCCAGTAGTGACGGGAAGGGTAGGGGCGGCGGGGGCGAAAAGGCCCCCCGGACCCACCGTGCGGCGCACCACATACTCGCCAGGTACAGTGCGGAGATCAGCAGACCTGATGGTGAAGGCTCCGTACGTGTTGACGCAGACGACCACCAGAGTCCTCGAACCGAGCGACCTGGACGCCGCGCTCGCCGTCCTCGACAGCGAGCCGGTCGCGAACGCCTTCGTGGCGTCCCGCGTACAGATCGCGGGCCTCGACCCCTGGCGCCTCGGCGGCGAGATGTGGGGCTGGTACGAGGACGGCATGCTGACGTCCCTCTGCTACGCCGGCGCCAACCTCGTCCCGATCTGCGCCACCCCCCGCGCCGTACGGGCGTTCGCGGACCGAGCCCGCAGGGCGGGCCGCCGCTGTTCCTCCATCGTCGGCCCCTCCGAGGCCACGGCCCAGCTCTGGCGCCTCCTCGAACCCAACTGGGGCCCCGCCCGTGAGGTCCGCCCGCACCAGCCCCTGATGGTCGCCGACCGGCTCCCCGCCGACATAGCCCCGGACCCGTACGTCCGTCGCATCCGCAAGGACGAGATGGAGACGATCATGCCGGCGTGCGTGGCGATGTTCACGGAGGAGGTCGGCGTCTCCCCGCTCGCGGGCGACGGAGGCCTGCTCTACCAGGCGCGGGTCGCCGAACTCGTCGGCTCCGGGCGCTCGTTCGCCCGCGTCGACCGCGACGGCCGGGTCGTCTTCAAGGCGGAGATCGGCGCCGCGACCACCCAGGCCTGCCAGATCCAGGGCGTCTGGGTCGCCCCCGAGTACCGCGGCCAGGGCTACGCGGCCCCCGGCATGGCGGCCGTCCTGCGCTACGCACTCGCGGACATGGCCCCGCTCGTCAGCCTCTACGTCAACGACTACAACACGGCCGCCAGGGCGACGTACCGCAGGGTGGGATTCCAGGAAATCGGCGCGTTCATGAGCGTCCTGTTCTGATCGGGCCGAAGCCACCAGGGCCAGGGACCGCGCTTCCTGAGCCGGCCGGCTCTCAAGGGGCGCGGGGAACTGCGCGCCCAGCCACCCCGGACCCGCACCCGTCCCACC
>NZ_LIPP01000378.1 GCF_001418335.1 Streptomyces aurantiacus
TGGCGTCGTGCGGCGTCATGGTGCCGGGCCCGTTCTGGGTGTTCCAGTACCACAGGCCCGTCTTCCAGGACACGGCCGCGTCGTTCTGCACGAGGTCGGGGTTGTTCAGCAGGTCGATGCCCAGGGCGTCACCCGCGGCCTTGTAGTTGAAGTTCCAGCTGAGCTGGACGGGGCCGCGGCCGTAGTACTTGTCGTTGCCGGCCGGGCAGCCGTAGGGCTGGGCGGCGTCGCAGTAGTGCGGGTAGTTGGCGGTGTTCTGCTCCACCACGTACTGCAGGCCACCGGTCTCGTGGCTCACGTTGGCGAGGAAGGCGGCGGCCTCCTGCTTCTTCACCGTGTCGCTGCCCGTGGTGGTGAAACCGGGGTAGGCGTCGAGCGCGGCGGTGAGACCGCTGTACGTGTAGAACGAGTTCCGGGCCGGGAACATCTCGTTGAACTGGCCCTCGCTGACGACGAATTCGGCGGCAGCGGTGTCGCCGCCGGCCTTCTGGGCGGAGGCCGTCGGGGCGAGCATGAGCGTGCAGAGGGCGGCGGCAGCGCCGGTGGCGGTCAGCAGTCCGAGTACGCGTCGGTGTATGCGTCGGTGCACGGTGTCGACTCCTGGGGATGGGGTGTGGGGGGACGGCGCGCGAAGGGGCGGGGCGGAAGAGAAGAAGGGTGGGGGCTTCCGCCGTGCCTGCGCGCCGGGTCGAGCGGGGCCGTCAGCCGCCGACGTTGACGTCGATGCAGGCGTAGAAGGCGTTGCCGGTGTTGGCCACATTCCAGACGGCCAGTACCTTCTGCCGACCGCTCAGGTCGCCGAAGTCGACCTGGTGGTTCACCACTTCGCCCGGCTGGGCGCCGCCGTCGTCGAACACGGCGATCTGCCGGCCGCCGGCGTAGTACTCCCAGGTGGTGGTGGCGTGGCGGGCGGTGAGCCGCCACGAGAACGTCGTGTTCTTCGGCACCGGCGTGACGGTCCAGCCCAAGCTGTCGTCGTCCAGCTCGGAGAAGCGGCTGTTGCCGCCGCTGCAACTGGTCAGGCCCTTGGGGCCCTCGACGCTCTGGGGCTCGTAGGTGATGTCCCCGCAGGACACCGTGCCCGCGGCGCACTGCGCCTGGCGGCTGGGCGGATCGGAGACGTAGCCATGGGCGCTCGCCGAACCGGCGGGCAGGCTCACTGCGATGACCGGGGCGAGGACGGCGCCGACGAGGGCAGCCGTCTTCCTGCTGGCGTGCATGGGAACTCCTTCACATCAGGCCTTCCCGGGCGCGCACGGCTGTGTGGGGGACCGCACGCGGCGGGACCGGCCTCTCGGGTGGGGCCAAGAGGCGCGAAGGTGACGCGCTCCGGCCGTCCGCGCAGGGAGCATTGCTCCAGCGAAGGATCAACTCCCGGAACGGAACGGCGCGTTCTGTTGGACTAGACCATACAAGTGGCTCTTCGTGATGTGTCAAGGGATGACGCAGCGGCGTCCCGGGGCGGCCGGTCACCCGCACCCGGCCGCACGCGCACCCTTGCGACGGCGTGGCGCGCGCGCCGTCAACGCACCGTCAACATGCCGCGAAGGGCGCCACCGGCCCGTACGCCGCCATCGGCGCCCGCTCAGAAGCCGTGCGGCAGCCAGGGCGCCACGACGGAGGCGAAGGCCGGTGAGACCTCCGCGAGGGCGCCCTGGCGCAGCTCCCGCACCCGTCCCGCCGCGGCCAGCGAGGTGAGGGACGCGCCGCCGAGATAGGCCGCGCCCAACTCCCGTACGGACAGGCTGAGATCGGCCGGGTCGTCGGTCCGGGCGCAGGACGCGCCCTTCGGGTCGCCCGTGAGCCGCCAACGCCCCGCGTTCCAGGGGCAGAAGGCGTCCTCGACCTCGAACACCACGTCCACCGGCGTCTGGTACGTCCGCGCCTCAAGCGCCGCGCCGACGTCCACGAGCCGCACATGGAGCGAGTCCCGGGGCGCCACGTCGCACCGCCGGTTGTCGGAGACGAGATGCTGCCAGGCGTCGTCGAGAGGCCTGTTGTACGTCTTCACCGTCGCTGTCAGGTCTATGCCGAAGAGGTGCCGCCACAGCGCCGCGTACGCCGCCGGGTCGAGCGCCTCCAGGTCGCGCAGCTCGATCGCGCCCGTCGGCCCGGCCGCGTCCCAGTCCGGCTTGTTGAAATAGCGCGCGTAACCCACGACTTCGTCGCCCCGCCGGGCGAGCACGCACTGCAGCGGCGACGTGCCCTTGCGGTCGCTCTCCGGGTCGAGCAGCGGCAGCCGCTCCCAGCCGGGCCGCCGCTCCAGCATGCCGGGCCGGGTGGGCACCTGGCGCTCGTACACCGCCTCGCAGGCGTCGCGTACGTCCGGTGCGTCCGGCTTCACGAGCCGCAGCCGTACGTCGTCCGTGCCGTCCGGCACCGAGAGCCGTACCCGGGTCGTGTCGATCTCGGCGCGCAGCTGCTGGGTCGCGATGCCGTAGCCGAATCGGCCGTAGATGGCCGGTTCGGACGCTGTGAGCACGGCGAGCGGCTCGCCCCAGGACCGCACATCGTCCAGTTGACGCCGCATCATCGAGGTCAGCACGCCGCGCCTGCGGTGCGTCGAGGCGACGCTCACCATCGTGACGCCGGCGGCCCGCACGGAGGCACCGCCCGGGACGGTGATGCCGAAGGTGAACGCGCCGGCCGTGCCCACGCACTCGGTTCCGTCCCAGGCCCCGATGAAACGGTCGTATTCTGTGAGATCGTTCCACAGAGCGCGCTCCTCGGCGGATTCCGGGACTCCGCCGAACGCGAGCTGCACCTTCCCGTACCACTCGTCCCAGTCGTCCGGCCGCAGCACGCGCAAGTCTGTCGTCATGTCCCCATGCCTACCAGGGCAATCCGGGATGAGCGACCGGATTTCTCCCCACCGGGCGGTGCCGGGTGCCATTCCGGCCGTACGCTCTGCGAGGGCCGGACTTCTCTGTGACTTCCGTCCCCGGACGGGGGACAAGTAGGACCTCCCGTGCCAAGCACCTGGTCCGATGGATAGGGTCCCGAACTAATGGCAGCAGGACGAGAGCGGCGCGCAGAAGCCGATACGTTCACGGCCCGGTTGAAGAAGCAGGTACACCGGGTCCGCACAGGGCTGCGCAGATCCGCCGTCGACTACTTCCGCGGCGACGGATCCGACTGGGTCGCGCTCGCCGGCCTCCTGATGACCATTCCCGTGATCGCCTTCGTCACACTCATGAACTCCGTCTGGTGCTCGCCGGCGATGCTCGTCCTGCCGATCGTCGCCGGCGGGTTGCTGCTGCGGCCCTCCAGCCTGCTCGGGCTGTACGCCGCGGCCGCCACCGCGTTGATCGTGGAGTCCGTGAAACTCGGGCCCTACACCGAGGGCCCCTCCAGGGTGACGCCGGGAATCGTGCTGACCGTGGCCGCGTGCGGGTTCTTCGGGCTGCTGATCGCCCAGTTCCGCAGCCGGGTCGGGGTGCCGTGGCGGCGGGGCGGCACGATGCTGTTCGACCTGCGCGAGCGGATCCGGGTACAGAGCAAACTGCCGAAGCTGCCGATGGGCTGGCACCGGGAGATGGCGCTGCGGCCGGCCGGCGGCCAGTCGTTCTCCGGCGACTTCGTCGTCGCGGCCCGTACGAACGGCGGACGCACACTCGAAGTGGTCCTCACCGACGTCTCCGGCAAGGGCATGGACGCGGCGTCGCGCGCGCTGCTCCTCTCCGGCGCGTTCGGAGGCCTGCTGGGCTCCCTGCCGCCGCACGCCTTCCTGCCCGCGGCCAACGGATACCTGCTGCGCCAGGACTGGGACGAGGGATTCGCCACGTCGATCCACCTCGTACTGGACCTCGACTCGGGGGACTACGAACTCTTCTCCGCCGGACACCCGCCGGGCCTCCAGCTCAGCGCGGGCAACGGACGCTGGGAGGAGAAGACAGCGGACGGACCGCTGCTGGGGGTGTACGACGGCGCGCAGTTCGACGCGGTGAAGGGATCACTGCGCCCCGGGGACGTACTGATGCTGTTCACGGACGGGCTGGTGGAGACGTCCGAACGGGACATCGTCGAGGGCATAGACCGGCTGACCGGGGAGGCCGACCGGTATGTGGCCGGCGGGTTCCACGGTGCGGCCTGGCACCTGATCGAGGCGGTGGCGAAGGACGTGAACGACGACAGGGCGCTGCTGCTGATCTGCCGGGAGGGCGGCGTGGTGGGGCCTGCGACGCTCTGAGTGCCCACTGGTGCGGTCGTTCGTCGTCTGCGGGTGGGTGGGGGCTGGTCGCGCAGTTCCCCGCGCCCCTGGCTCTTCAGCCCGTCCGGCGTTTGAGGACGAGCGCGTTCAGCGCGATGCGGGGGTCTGGGGGCGCAG
>NZ_LIPP01000379.1 GCF_001418335.1 Streptomyces aurantiacus
GGTGGCGCGGGGGGCTCGCTGGGGGACGAGAGGGCACTGGGAGCGACATCGGCTCATTAGGGGCGGTTCGGCGAGGTCCTGCGAGGTCCTGTGAAGTGCCGTGAGGTGAGTCGGAGGTGAGTCGGGAGAATCCTTGAGAAACCGTTCGGCTGGTTTTATTCTGAACCGCGAGGTCGTCGGCCTACGATACCGACCTCTTGGTCTCTTTTCCCGGTGAGCCGGGATGGTACGGAGGTTCCCCGTGGCGCGGCAAGAGCGAGCCATTCGGACGCGACGGGCGATTCTCGTGGCGGCGGCCGAGGTGTTCGACGAGGTCGGATACGAGGCGGCGACCATTTCGGACGTCCTCAAGAAGTCGGGCATGACCAAGGGCGCCCTCTACTTCCACTTCACGTCCAAGGACGAGCTGGCCCAGGCGGTTCTCGCCGGGCAGGTCGACTCTCTGCCGCGCGTGCCGGAGCAGGAGTTGAAGCTCCAGCAGTCGCTGGACGAGGCGCTGCTGCTCGCGTATCTGCTCAAGCAGGACACCGGGGACCCGATCGTTCAGGGCAGCGTGCGACTGACCGTCGACCAGGGGTCTCCCAAGGACCATCTCAACCGCCGGGTGCCGATGCGGGCCTGGCAGGACCACACCCGCGCCCTCTTCCAAGAGGCCAAGGCCAAGGGTGAGGTGCTGCCGCACGCCGATGTGGACGCGCTGGCCAAGCTGTTCGTCGGCGCCTTCACGGGTGTCCAGGTGCTGTCGCGGATCATGACGGGCCGCGCGGACCTGGCGGAACGGGTGGCCGACCTCTACCGGCATCTGATGCCGTCGGTCGCGGTGCCGGGTGTCCTCGTACGGCTGGACTTCTCGCAGGAACGGGCGGCCCGCGTCCACGCGGAGGCCGTGCGGTTGCACGAGGCCGAGAAGGAGGCAGCCGAGAGTGAGGCGGCCGTGAGTGAGGCGGCGGCGGTCGAGCGGGAGAGGGCGGCCGAGGGGAACGGGGTCGCCTCGGGTGAGACCGGAGCGCGGGCGCGGAGCGCGCGGAGTGAGTCGTCGGCGGAGGCCGTGACCTTCGTCCAGTGAGGCGCCCCGTGTCGGCGGGGCGCGCGAACGACCTACCGAACGGAGTGCACGGATGGACATGCCCGCTTGCCCGTACGCGTTGGACGTGACGGGACGCGACCTCGCCTCGGAGGCCGAGAAGCTGCGCTCGCGAGGGCCGGTGGCCCAGGTGGAACTGCCGGGCAACGTGGCCGCCTGGGCGGTCGTACGGCAGAAGTACGTCAAGCAGCTCCTGCTCGATCCGCGAGTGTCCAAGGACGCCCGGCAGCACTGGCCCGCCTTCGTCGAGGGCCGGGTGGACGCCGAGTGGCCGCTGTATCCGTGGGTCGCCAACGAGAACATGCTGTTCGCCTACGGAGAGCACCATGCCCGGCTGCGGCGGCTGGTCGCGGGCGCGTTCACCGCACGCCGGAGCGAGGCCCTGCGCCCGCGGATAGAGGAGCTCACGGCCGGGCTGCTGGACACGCTGGCCGCCGTACCGGCCGGTGAACGGATCGATCTGCGAACCGAGTTCGCCAAGCTGCTGCCGATGCGGGTGATCTGCGAGCTGTTCGGGGTGGCCGAGCAGGCGCGCGAACCGCTGTGCACGGCGCTGGAGTTGGTGTTCGGCACGGCGGTGCCGGCCGAGCGGATGGCCGCCGCGCAGGTCGAGGTCTTCGGGATGCTGGCTCAGCTCGTGGCCGAGAAGCGGGCCAGCCCCGGCGGCGATCTGACGTCCGCGCTGATCGAGGCCCGCGACCAGGACGGCGGGCTCACCGAGCAGGAACTCCTCGGCACCCTCTACCTCATGATCGCCGCCGGCCAGGAGACGACCTGCACGCTCATCACCAACGCCGTCGGGGCGCTCCTCGCGCACCCCGAGCAACTGGCCCACGTACGCGCGGGCCGGGCGACCTGGGCGGACGCGGTGGACGAGACGCTGCGGGCACACAGCCCGGCGGCGTACTCGCCGATGCGGTTCGCGGTGGACGACATCGAGTTGACGGAGGAGCTGAAGGGGGCGCTGAAGGAGGAGTTGAAGGAGGAGGGGAAGGGGGAGCTGAAGGAGGATGAGCAGCCCGGTGTGGTGATCCGCAAGGGGGACCCCATCCTCGTCTCCTTCGCGGCGGCGTCCGGGGACCCCGAGGCGTACGGGGACGATGTCGCCGTCTTCGATCTGCTGCGGCCGGGCCGCCGTGAGGACCTGGCCTTCGGTCACGGGGTGCACCGGTGCCTGGGGGCGCCGCTCGCGCGGATCGAGGCGGGCGTGGCACTGGCCCAACTGTTCGAGCGCTTCCCTCAACTGTCCCTGGCGGTACCGGTGGACGGGATCGAGCCAGTGGAGTCGTTCATCGTCAACGGCTATGGCTCACTGCCTGTTCAGCTCTAGAAACCGCACGCGCGGTTTGTTAAAGTGGCTGTGCCTTTCCGGCCAACATGCCCTCGTGGTCCTCGCAACAACGGAGCGTCCTATGGCCCAGCAGGAGCGAGCGGTGCGTACGCGCAACGCGTTGATCGAGTCGGCGGCCGAGCTCTTCAGCAAGTACGGCTTCGACGTCGTGTCCCTGTCCACGATCAGCGCGCGAGCCGGAGTCAGCAACGGCGCGCTGCACTTCCACTTCGCCAGCAAGGCGGCGCTGTCCGCGGCGGTGTGGGAGGCGGCGGCGCAGCGGCTGCGCCAGATCACACACGC
>NZ_LIPP01000038.1:0-28972 GCF_001418335.1 Streptomyces aurantiacus
ACCCCACCGGACTGCTGCGCGGCATCCAGACGGCCCGTCAACTCCTGCCCCCGCAGGCCCTGTCGGCGACCGAGCAGCGCGGTACGCGGTGGCTGCTGCCGTGTGCCGACATCACCGACGCTCCTCGCCACCCCTGGCGCGGCGCGATGCTGGACGTGGCACGCCACTTCCAGCCCGTCTCCTACCTGCGCCGGTACGTCGACCTGCTGGCCCTGCACAAGCTCAGCGTGTTCCACCTGCATCTCACCGACGACCAGGGCTGGCGCATGCCGGTCGCCGCCTTCCCCAAGCTCACCGAGATCGGCGGCCACCGCACCGAGTCCCAGCAGGGCCCGGCCGGCAGCGGCGCGTACGACGGTGTCCCGCACGGTGGGGCGTACACGCGGGCCGAACTCACCGGCCTGGTCCGGTATGCCGCGGCTCGCGGAGTCACCGTCGTGCCGGAGATCGAGATGCCGGGGCATGTACGTGCCGCCCTCGCCGCCTATCCCCGACTGGGCAACCATCCGGAGCGCACGCTCGACGTGTGGACGCGCTGGGGCGTGTGCGACACCGTGCTCGGAGTCCACGACGAGGTCCTCGACTTCTGCCGCACCGTCCTCGACGAGGTCATGGACGTCTTCCCGTCGCCGTACATCCACCTCGGCGGCGAGGAGTGCCCCACCACCGAGTGGACGCACAGCGCCGCCGCACGTGAACGGGCGCTGGCGGAGGGCCTGTCGGGCTTCGAGGCGTTGCACGGCTGGTTCCTCGGCAGGATCGGCGACCACCTCGTCCGGAGCGGACGCCGTCCGGTGGGCTGGGCCGAGACCGGCGCCGAACTGCCGCCCGAATTCACGGTGATGACCTGGCGCGAGCCGGCCCACGCCCTGACGGCGGCCCGCCGGGGGCACCCCGTGATCAACGCGCACCACCGGGCCACCTACCTCGACTACGCCCAGTCCGACGCCGCGCACGAGCCGCCGGCCCAGCCCGGAGGCGTCGTCGACCTGCGCGCCGTCCACGCCCACGATCCCGTACCCGAAGGCCCTGAGGAGTCCCAGGACGGGGACGATCTGGTGGCCGGGCGGGTGCTCGGCACGCAGGCCCAGCTGTGGACCGAGTTCGTCACGACAGCCGCCCACATCGAATACCTCACCTACCCGCGGCTGTGCGCCCTCGCCGACCGCGGCTGGAGCGGCCCCACCGACTGGACCGACTTCCGGTCCCGCCTCGACGGACACACGGCCCGGCTCGACGCGCTCGGCGTCCACCGCCACCCCTGACCCAGCCATTTCCGACCCATCCGTTTCCGGGAATCACCCCCACCTTTCTGGAGAGGAACCACCATGAGATTCGCGAAGAACCGGCTGCGCGCCACCGCGCACACCGCCGTCGCGGTGGCCATGGGCGCCGCCGCGCTCACCGCACTCCCGGCCACCGCGAACGCGGCCGCCGACGGGCTGAGCGTCCAGTACCGTACGAGCGCCACCGGAGCCGGCGCCGACCAGGCCGAGCCCTGGTTCAAGGTGAAGAACACCGGCACCGCGAGCGTGCAGCTGAGCAGCATCAAGCTCCGCTACTACTTCAAGGCCGACTCGGCGGGCGCGACCTACCGCTTCGCCTGTTCCTGGGCCGTCAAGGGCTGCGCCAACGTCACGGGCACCTTCGGCACGCTCGCCAACCCGACCGCCACGGCCGACCGCTACCTGGAGATCGGCTTCACCTCCGGTGCCGGTTCGCTGGCCCCCGGCGCCGACACCGGCGACCTGCAACTGCGCTTCTACCAGTCGAACTGGGCGTCGCTGAACCAGAGCGACGACTACTCCTTCGGCGCCTCCCGGACCTCGTACGGCGACTGGTCCAAGGTCACCGCGCAGCTGGCCGGCACCACGGTGTGGGGCACGGCGCCCGCGGGCAACGAGCCGACGGATCCGCCCACCGACCCGCCGACCGATCCCCCGGCCGACGCCGCCACGCTGTTCGACGACTTCAACTACAGCGGCTACAACGACCCGAGGATCTCGGCGAACGGCTGGAGCGTGCGCGCCAACTCCGGTGGCCCCGGCGTGCCCGGCGCCACCTGGGCACCCGAGAAGGTCACCTTCGCCACCACGGGCGGCAACTCCGTCATGAACCTGGAGACCTCGACCGCCGGCACCGCGGCGAGCACCAAGCAGACCGAGATCCTCACCAAGGCGACGAAGTTCAAGAACGGCACCTACGCGGCGCGGGTCAGGTTCAACGACGCCCCCAAGTACGGCCCGGACGGCGACCGTCTCGTCCAGACGTTCTTCACCATCAACGACCTCAAGGCCCCGTTGGCGGACGACTACTCCGAGTACGACTTCGAGTACCTGCCCAACGGCGGCTGGGGCGAGCCGTCCAACATCCTCTACACGACGTCCTGGGAGACCTACCAGGCCGAGCCGTGGGTGGCGGTCAACCAGCACACCGAGGCCCGGCGGAGCTACAGCGGCTGGCACGACCTGGTGCTGACCATCGACAACAGCACCATCAAGTACTACATCGACGGACAGCTCTTCGGCACCCATGACTCCGCGTACCTGCCGGAGCGGCCGATGTCGATCAACTTCAACCAGTGGCTGATCGACCTCGCGGGCCAGACGAGCACCACCGCGCGGGCGTACGACCAGCAGGTCGACTACGTCCTGCACGTCAAGGACCAGGTCCTCACGCCGGCGCAGGTCGCGACCAGGCTGAGCGCGTACCGCGGCGCGGGCACCACGTTCGAGGACACCGTCCCCGGCAGTTGACCGCGGTCATGAGCCGCCGGCGGGCCGGCGGCTCACGGCCGACTTGACGATCATCGAGCACCAGTCCAGGTCCGCGGCGTCGACGGGCGCCGCGGACAAGGAGTCGAGCCAGCGCTGCCAGAGGTCCGCCCTGCTCCACGCGGTGAAGCGCCGGTGCGCGGTCGAGTGCGAGACGCCGAACTGCGCCGGGAGCTGCTGCCAGCCGCAGCCCGAGGTGAGCACGTAGACGACGGCGGTGAAGGCCGCGCGTTCGTTGGCGGAGCCGACGCCGGCGCCCAGCAGCGGTTCGGCGGCGGCCCACAGCGCGTCCGGCACGAGACGCTGCGCCATGACCGGGCTCAGCGTGGCGGAGAGGCGGTCGCCGATCTCCTCGTCGTCCGTCGGCGCGGACGCCGGCAACGGCTCCCGGGCCACCTGGCCGCTCTCCTCCTGAAGCCCGGCGGCCTGCCCCACGGCCTGATCCACCGGCCGGTCCACCGTCTGGTCCAGCGTCTGGTCCGTCGTCTGGTCGGCGGCCTGGGACCGGTAGGTCCGCCACTGTGCCAGCAGCTCGTGGTGGCCGTCCCGCAGCCAGCGCATGTAGTCGCGCATGTTGCCCAGGCGGCGGCGCGGCGCTTCCTCCTCCGGGCCGAGCAGGGCGAGGGCCCGCTCGGCGAGCTGCTCCTGGCGGTTCAGGTGGCGGCGTTCACCAGCCAGGAAGCTGCCCCACACGTCGTCGTCGGCGCGGAAGTAGTGGCTGCGCTCTCCCGGCACGGCGTGCCGCCTGATGAACCCCGCCTCGACCAGACGGCGGGTCGCCAGCGAGACGGAGCCCGCGCTGACCCGCAGAGCGCGCGCCAGCGCCGCCGACGAGACGTACGGGACGTCCGTGATCAGCAGATAGGCGATGATGCGACCGTCCATCCGGCTGCTCCCGGCCGCCTCCCACACCAGCCCGACCTCCTCCACGAACGCCTCCCGGCTCCAGCCGTCGGCGCCACCGTGCTGTCCGGCAGTGCCGTGACGTCCGGAGCTGTCGTGCGCGGTACTGGCTGGAGCCTCGCCGGGCATTGATTCCTCCTCGTTAACTTTCATCTCATCTTAAAAGTTTCGCAGCTTTGCATTGACATGGCATCTCAGCGAAGCCCAGTATCCCGGTACGCGCCCTGGTGAGCACCCGATCGGCCAGGTCTCCTCCCTGAGACCGGGCCAGGCGCGTCCCTGCTCTCCCATGGAGTCGTCTTGCCCAGATCACCCATGTTCACAGCACCCGCGAGCCTATCGCTGGCCCTCGTTCTCGCCCTGGCAGGTGCCGGTTGCTCCGGCGGCACGAGCGGCAGCGGCGGTGCGGCGAAGACCGGCGGATTCACGGTCGCCGTCGCCGAGCCCGACCATCTCACTCCGGGCCGCTCCACCGTCGGCTGGGATCAGTTGCGCGTACTCTTCGCCCCGCTGGTCAAGGTCGACGCCTTGGGCGCGATCAGTTACGTCCAGGCGAAGTCGGTGACCTCCACCGACGCCCGGCACTGGACCATCGAGCTCCGCTCCGGCTGGAAGTTCCACAACGGCGAGGCGGTCACCGCCCAGAGCTACGCCGACGCCTGGAACGCCACCGCCTACGCCCCCAACGGCTGGTCCGGCAACGGCCAGCTCGCCGGGATCGAGGGCTACGCGGCGCTGAACCCGGCCAAGGGCAAGCCGAAGGCCAAGACACTCTCGGGTGTGAAGGTCGTCGGCGCCACGACGCTTGAGGTCACGCTCACCAGCCCGGACAGCCAGTTCCCGCTCCAGCTCACACCGAGCCAGCTCGGCTTCTATCCGCTGCCCAAGGCGGCGTTCACGGACCCCAAGGGCTATGACAAGAAGCCGATCGGCAACGGTCCGTTCAAGATGACCACCGCCTGGAAGGCCGACGAGGGCACCACCGTCAAGGCGTACGCGGCGTACCGGGGGACCAGGCCGAAGTCGTCCGCCATCACGTTCAAGAGCTACGCCGACCTCAACACCGCGTACACCGACGTCCAGGCGGGCAACGTCGACCTGGCCTACGTGCCGGTCAGCAAGTACGGCCAGGCCAAGGCCGACTTCGGGGACCGGCTGTACACGTACGACGCGCCGGCCCTTGAGTTCATGGGCCTGCCGCTGCAGGACAAGAAGTTCCAGGACATCCGGCTGCGCAAGGCGCTGTCCATGGCGATCGACCGGTCCGCGGTCAACAAGGCCATCTACGGCGGCCTCTACACGCCCGCCACCTCTCTCACTCCGTCCTCCGAGGTCGGCGCCGAGACGGACATCTGCGACGCCTGCGCGTTCGACCAGGCCGCGGCGAAGAAGCTGCTCAAGGAGGCGGGCGGCTGGTCGGGAGAGCTGACCATCACCTACCCGGGCGGGCTCGGCCTCGACGAGCTGTACAAGGCGGTCGCCAACCAGCTCAGGCAGAACCTGGACATCGGCTCGGTCAAGGCCGTACCGACCGCCGACTGGGCGGAGTTCAGCGAGAAGGCGTTCGCCGGCAAGATCACCGGGCTCAACCACTCGCACTGGGGCGCCCTCTACCCGAGCATGCAGGCGACCCTGCGGGGCATCTTCACCAAGGCCGGCGGCTGTCAGGTGTGCAGCCACTACAGCGACGGCGACGTCGACAAGCTGCTCCAGCAGGCCGACACCGCGTCCGACACCGCCTCGGCCGCCAAGCTCTACAACGACGCGCAGAAGCGCGTACTCCAGGACTTCCCGGTGATCCCGCTCTTCTACGGCAGCTACATCTACGCCAGTACCGACAAGATCTCCGGGGTGACCGTGGGCCCGGCCGACATCGAGCTCAGCCGGATATCCGTCGTCGGCTGACCGCCCCGTGCCTCTCACCCGTACCCAGGTCCGTACGCGTACGGACGGGCCGGCACCCGCACCCCCGTTCCCGACACCCCCGGAGACACGCACCAGCATGACCGCCGCGACATCCGAGCAGTCCGCCCCCGCCATGCCGTCCCCCGGGAACTGGGTACGGCACGCGGCGACCGTACCCGAGACGCACGCCTACCCGGCCGTGGACGAACTCCTCGTCTCCTTCCGCACGTTGACCGCGGCCCATCCCGACCTGGTGACCGAGAGCCGGATCGGCACCTCCACCCTCGGTGAGCCCCTGTACTGCTTCACCGTAGGAGACGGCCCCGCGAGCCTGGCCACCGACGAGGACGGCGGATACGTCGTCGTCGGCGGGGTGCATCCCAACGAACCGGTCGGCGCGGTGACCGCCCTGCACCTGGCCACGGCCCTGTGCGAGAGCCCGGAACTGCGCGGGCACTTCGGCGGAGCCTGGCACATCGTGCCGTGCATCGACCCGGACGGGGCCCGGCTCAACGAGGGCTGGTTCGCCACCCCGACCGACAAGCGGAACTACGGACGCCACTTCTACCGGCCCGCAGGCAACGAGCAGGTCGAGTGGACCTTCCCGTTCGCCTACAAGGAGGCGTGGTTCGACCGCGTCCTGCCCGAGACGCTGGCGCTGATGCGGCTGCTGGACGCCACCCGGCCGCGCTTCCTGACCACCCTGCACAACTGCGAGGCGGGCGGCGTCTACTACTACATGAACCGTCCGGCCCCGGAGCTGTACGGCGTCCTGGCGGATATCCCGGCCTCGCTGGGCATGCCGCTCGCGACCGGTGAACCCGAGGCGGCCCACGCCCCGGTCTACTCCCCCGCGGTCTACGGCTGCATCGACAT
Source organism: Streptomyces aurantiacus (assembly GCF_001418335.1). Lineage (GTDB taxonomy): Bacteria > Actinomycetota > Actinomycetes > Streptomycetales > Streptomycetaceae > Streptomyces > Streptomyces aurantiacus. The sequence goes on from NZ_LIPP01000038.1 coordinate 6,459, forward strand.
GAAGGACGCGTACGACTATCTCGAAGGGCTCGGCGTCGACGCCGCCGCCAAGGTCGCGGGTTCGTCGAGCGCCGCGTACGCCGAGCGCTACGGCACCTTCTACTTCGTCACCGAGGTCCCGCACTGGAGCCATCCGGACGCCGACGACAACACACCCACCGAGGAGCGCCACGCGGACGTGATCCGGGTCCGGGCGCGGGCACTGGGCGAGGCCGCGGCGTTCCTGGGCGGCATCCTCGACACGGCGAACCCGCACCTGAGCATCCGGTCCCCGTTCCTGCGGGCGGTCCGCGACTTCGTACCGTCGCTGGCCGAACTCGCCACACTGGAGTCGGCCCGCGCCGACAAGCTGCCCGACCGGGCCGCCACCGTGTCCGAACGCTTCGACTGCGAAGCCGGGGTGCACAGCCTCCGCGTCCGCTTCGGCGGCATGCTGCTGCGCGCCCTGAACGCCGAAGTGGTCGCGGGCACCGCCACCCCCGAAGTGCGGCGGTGCCACCGGGAGCTGCTGGAGACGTACGAGACCTGGGAGCGCGAGGCCGGCCCTGCCACCGGCGAGCCGATCGCGATCCCGACGCTGGCCGGGATCCAGTACGGGGCGCTGCTGGCCGCCGCGGACCACGCCCGCGCCCGTGACCGTAACCATGACCGTGACCTCGCGGGGGAACCCGGATGACGTACCTCGTACGCCGCCTGCTGGAGGCGCTGCTCGTCTTCTTCGGCATCAGCCTGGTCATCTACGCGATGACGTACGTCCTGCCGGGCGACCCCATCGCCGCGCTCGCCGGCGACCGGCCGCTCGCCCCGAGCGTGGCGCGGGCCCTGCGCGAACAGCACCACCTCGACGATCCGCTGCTGGTCCAGTACGGCCACTATCTGGCCGGCCTGTTCCACGGCGACCTCGGGACCGACTTCAGTGGGCGCTCCGTCGCCGAGCAGATGGCCGACCGCTGGCCGGTCACCCTGAAGCTGGCCCTGACCGCCTGGGGCATCGAGGCGGTCGTCGGGGTCGGGCTCGGGGTGCTCGCCGCGCTGCGCCAGGGGACGTGGACGGACCGTACGGTGCTCGCGTTCACGATCGGCGCCACCTCGGTGCCGGTGTTCGTGCTCGCGTACACCGCGCAAGTGGTGCTCGGTGTGCGCCTCGGGTGGTTTCCGGTCGCCGGGAACACCGACGGCTGGCCGACGAGCTATCTGCTGCCCGCGCTGTGTGTCGCGGCCTTCGGACTGGCGTCGGTGTCCCGGCTGGTGCGGGCCGAGGTGATCGAGAACCTGCGGGCCGACTACGTACGCACCGCCGTCGCCAAGGGCCTCACGCGGCGCCGAGTGGTGGGCGTCCACGTGCTGCGCAACTCCCTCATCCCGGCGGTCACCTACCTCGCCATCGACCTCGGATACCTGCTCGGCGGCACCGTGATCATCGAAGGCGTCTTCAACCTCCCGGGCATCGGCCAGCTGCTCTTCCAGGCCATCCGCGCCCACGCCGGGCCGACGGTGGTGGGGGTGTCGACGGCGCTCATCCTGATCTTCCTGGCCGCGAGCGTCCTGGTCGACCTCCTCAACAGCCTCCTGGACCCGAGGATCCGCCATGACTGACGCCGCACTCACCCCTCAGAAAGTCCCTCAGAAAGTCCCTCAGAAGGTCCCGGTGCAAGAGGGCCCTTCACCCGAGGCCTCGTACGGGGCCGCGCACGGGGCCTGGCGCGAGCTGCGCCGCAGGCCGGTGTTCCTCCTCACCGGCGGCTGCGCTCTGCTGCTGCTCCTGCTCGCCGCCGCGCCCGGCCTCTTCGCCGGCTGGTTCGGGCACGGCGACCCGACCGTCTGCGAACTCGGCCACAGCGCCCAGGGCCCGGCCTCCGGACACCCCTTCGGATACGACGTCCAGGGCTGTGACCTGTACGCCAACGTCATCCACGGCGCGGGCGCCTCGCTCGGCGTCGGCCTGCTCGCCACCGGCCTCGGGCTCGCCGTCGCACTGGTCCTCGGCTGCCTCGCCGGAATGGCCGGGCGGATCGTCGACAGCGTGATCGCCAGGATCACCGATGTCTTCCTCGGCTTCCCGTTCCTGCTCGGCGCGATCGTCGTCCTCAACAGCGTCACCACCCGGGACGTACCGACGGTGGCCGGAGTCCTGGCGCTGTTCGGCTGGCCGACCATGACCCGGGTGGTGCGGGCGTCGGTGCGCTCGGTGCGCGAGGCCGACTACGTGGTGATGGCCCGCAGCCTCGGCGCGAGCCAGTGGCACATCGTACGCAAGCACGTCCTGCCCAACGCCCTCACCCCGGTCCTCGTCCTCGCCACCATCACCGTCGGCGGTGTGATCGTCGCCGAGGCCGCGCTGACGTTCCTCGGCGTCGGGCTCCAACCACCCTCGATCTCCTGGGGGCTTCAGCTCGCGGGAGCCCAGAACAGCTTCCAGACCCACCCGCATCTGCTGATCTTCCCCGGGCTCTTCCTGTCCTTCACCGTCTTCGTGCTCATCACCTTCGGCGACACCGTGCGCGACGCCCTGGATCCGAGAGGCCGGTGACCGACCCATGGATCCCCTCATGGACCACCCGACCGTGAAAGCCACGCCGGACTCCCCGCCGGACTCCCCGCCGGACACCCAGCCGGACGCCCCGCTGCTGGACGTGCGGGACCTCACCGTCGACATCCTGTCCCGGTCCGGCGCCGACCAACGCGTCGTCCACGGAGTCTCGTTCACCCTCCACGAGGAGGAGACCCTCGCGCTCATCGGCGAGTCGGGGTCCGGCAAGAGCATCTCCGCGATGGCCGTCATGGGTCTTCTCCCGCCCGCCACCGCCCGGGTCGGCGGCAGCGCCCGCCACCGGGGCACGGACCTGTTGACCCTGCCTCCGGACAGGTTCCGTGCCCTGCGCGGCAAACGCATCGCGATGGTCTTCCAGGACGCCCTGTCCGCCCTCAACCCCACCCTCACCGTGGGCTTCCAGATCGCCGAGACCATCCGGGCCCACGAGGGCGTCGGCCGCCGCGAGGCCCGTGCCAGGGCCGTCGAGCTGATGGCCCGGGTCCGCATCCCCGACCCGGCCCGGCGCTACCGCGACCATCCGCACCAGTTCTCCGGCGGCATGCGGCAACGCATCATGATCGCGATGGCGGTGGCACTCGGCCCCGACGTCCTCATCGCCGATGAACCCACCACCGCCCTGGACGTCACCGTGCAGGCGCAGATCATGGAGCTGCTCGCCGAACTCCGCGAGGAGACGGGCTCCGCGCTGCTGTTGATCACCCATGACCTGGGACTGGCCGCCGGCACCGCCGACCGCGTCGCCATCATGTACGCCGGGCGCATCCTGGAACAGGCCCCGGTCCAGGAGCTCTACGACCGGCCCGCGCACCCCTACACCCGGGGGCTGCTGGCCGCCGTGCCCCGCCTCGGCGGGGACGCCGACGACCTCACCCCCATCCCCGGCAGCCCGCCGGGTCCCGGGCTGCTGCCCGCCGGCTGCCCCTTCCACCCGCGCTGTCCCGACGTCCGTGAGCGCTGTACGACGCAGGAGCCGATGCTCCTCCCGGCCCCGCCCGCGCGCCTCGTCGCCTGCCACTATCCGCTGGAGGTCTCCGGTGCCCGATGACGTCCCGCTGCTTGAGGCGCGCGGCCTGGTCAAGCACTACCGGTCCGGCTCGCTGCCGGTCGGGGGCCGGCGCCGGGCCACGGTCAAGGCCGTCGACGGCGTCGACCTGACCCTGCGGCGCGGCTCGACCCTCGGCCTGGTGGGCGAGTCAGGGTGCGGCAAGTCGACTCTCACCCGCCTGCTGATGGCCCTGGACCGGCCCACCGCCGGCACCGTGCTCGTCGAGGGCCAGGATCTGCTCGCGCTGCCGTCGGCCGAGCTGCGCCGCCGCAGGCGGGACATCCAGCTGGTCATGCAGGACCCGTACACCTCCCTCGATCCCCGGATGACGGCGCTGGAGATCGTCCGGGAACCGCTCGACATCCACCGCGACCTGATGCCCAAGCAGGAACGCGCCCCGTGGGCCCGCGAGTTGCTGCACATGGTCGGGCTCGACCCCGGGCACGCGCACCGGCACCCCCACCAGTTCTCCGGCGGGCAGCGCCAGCGCATCGGCATCGCCCGCGCGCTCGCGCTGCGCCCGAAGATCCTGGTCTGCGACGAGCCCGTGTCGGCGCTCGACGTGTCCGTCCAGGCACAGGTCATCAACCTGTTCAAGGAGTTGCAGCGGGAGTTCGGGCTCGCCTACGTCTTCATCGCGCACGACCTGGCCGTGGTCCGGCACGTCGCCGACGAGGTCGCCGTCATGTATCTGGGGCGGATCGTCGAGCACGGTGACCGCGACACGGTCTACTCCCGCCCCGCGCATCCGTACACCAGGGCGCTGCTCTCGGCCGTCCCCGATCCGGACCCGAGCCATCGGGGCGCCACCGGCCGCATAGTGCTGCAGGGGGACCCGCCCAGCCCGACCCGGCCGCCGAGCGGGTGCGCCTTCCACACCCGCTGCTGGAAGAGTCAGGAGCGCTGCGGCACGGAGCGGCCGGTGCCGACCGCGCCGACGACCGACGGACGTCGGCAGGTCTCCTGCCACTTCCCCGAGAACTGACGGCCTTGCACTGACGGTCCTCCATTGACGGCCCTGCACTGACAGAACGGAACAGCGCACATGTTGCAGCAGGAGGTCTTCCGGGTGGACGACCCCAGGTGGATGCGTGATCTCGCGCGTGACCACCCGTGGGCGACCCTGATCAGTCACACCGCGCACCGCGGGCTGGTCGTCTCCCACCTGCCCGTGCTGGTGGACGACTCACCACAGGACGCCAGGGACACCGGGGACGCCGGGAGTACAGGGCACACAGGGGGCACGGTCCCCGCGCTCCTCGGCCACCTCGCCAGGACCGACGCCGAGGACCACGAACTGGGTTCCCACGAGGTCGTCGTCGTGCTCCAGGGACCGCACGGCTACATCTCGCCGACCTGGTACGAGGAGACACCTCACGTCCCGACCTGGAACTTCACGGTCCTGCACGTCCATGGCCGTCCCGAGATCCTCGACCCGGCGGACACCTACGACGTACTGTCCGCCACCGTCGACCACTTCGAGGACCGTTTTCCCGAACCATGGCGGCTGGCCCGGGTGGCGGCCCACGCGCACCGGCTCGCTCCCGCCGTCACCGGATTCCGGTTGCCCGCCACGAAGGTGACGGCCAAGGCGAAACTCAGCCAGGACGAGCGCGAGGAGGTCGTCCTCCGCCTTGCCAGGGCCCTCGAATCCGGGCAACCGTACGCCAGTCCCGAACTCGCCCGCGCCATGCGCGACACCCGGAGGAAGCCGTGAGCCCCACGACACCCACGACACCCACGTCACCCGCAACACCCGCAGCACTCGGCGCCCGGTCTGCCACCCCCGAGCCGCTCACCCTGCGCCGCGTCCACCTGGGCGCGGGCGGGCCACTGAGCGATGTCCGTATCGAGTCCGGTCAGGTCAGGGCTGTCTTTCCGGCGGGCGAAGCACCGCGCGCCGACGGGCGGAGCCTCGACCTCGACGGCCGCACCCTGCTGCCGGGGATGTGGGACTCGCATGTGCACATGGTGCAGTGGGCGGGTCTGCGACGCCGGCTCGACGTGTCCGGCGCCGGTTCGGCGCGGGAGGCCGCGGACGCGGCCGGCGCGCGGGCCGCCACTCTGCCGCCCGGTGAGCCGATGATCGGCCACGGCTTCCGTGACGGACTGTGGCCCGACGCGCCCCACAAGGACCTCCTCGACGCCCTCGTCCCGGACCGTCCCGTCATGCTGATCAGCATGGATCTCCACTGCGCCTGGCTCAACTCGGCCGGACTCGCCCTGGTGGACCGGGGCGACCACCCCACCGGACTGCTGCGCGAGGACGAGTGCATCCAGGCCGTGGCCGAACTGCCCACTGCCTCGGTGGAGTTGACGGACCAGTGGGTGCAGGAGGCGTGCGTCGCCGCGGCCGCGCGCGGGATCACCGGCATCGTGGACTTCGAGTACGCCGACAACATCGCGGACTGGACCCGCCGTATGAACGGCGCCGCTGTGCCGCTCCGGGTCGCGGCCTCCATCTGGCCCCAGCACCTGGACGCGGCGATCGACCACGGGTACTGCACCGGCCAGGCCCTGGACACCCCCGGCGGGCTGCTGGAGGTCGGGCCGTTCAAACTGCTCACCGACGGCTCGCTCAACACCCGTACCGCGCTGTGCCACGAGGCGTACCCCGGCGCTGTTCCCGGTGAACCGGGCTCCCACGGACTGGAGATGGTGCCTCCGCAGGAACTGGTGTCGCTGCTGCGCCGCGCCTCCTCCCACGGGATCGAGCCCGCCATCCACGCGATCGGGGACCGCGCCAACGAGATGACTCTCGACGCCTTCGAGGCGGTGCGTTGCCACGGCCGGATCGAGCACGGTCAGCTGCTCGCCCTCAAGGACATCCCGCGCTTCGCCGAACTGGGCGTCACCGTGAGCGTCCAGCCCACCCATGCGGTGGACGACCGGGATGTGGCCGACCGGCACTGGGCGGGCCGGACGCACCGCGCCTACGCCTTCGCCGACCTGCTCGCCGCCGGAGCCGTCCTGGCACTGGGCTCGGACGCGCCCGTCGCGACGCTCGACCCTTGGCTGACCCTGGCCTCCGCCGTGACCCGGACCGGCGACGAGCGTCCGCCGTGGCACCCGGAACAGCGGATACCGGTGGCGGACGCCCTCGCCGGTTCGTCCCGGGGGCAGCGGCTGATCCGGGTCGGCGACAGCGCGGACCTGGTGGTGACCGACGCCGACCCGCTCACCGCGGACACCCGGACCCTGCGCGAGATGCCGGTGTACGCCACGCTGCTCGCCGGCGCCTGGACGCACGGCCCGTCGTGATGGCTGGTCCGTTGCAGGCCAGGCGGTAAAGGGCGTCAGCGACGGGCCACGGTGAGGTCACCGAGGCCTCGTCGCCGGCAGTCCCGTCGCCCGACGATCAGCCGTCGGAGGCGAGGCGGTCCAGCCACTCCCTCAGCAGATGCTGTTCCGCGCCGCTGAGAGTCGTCTGGTCGGGCAGCGTGGCGCGCAGGGCGCGGGCGGCGCCGGCCGGGCCCGCGATCTGCACGGCCGGCTCCTCGTTGGTCACGGCGGTGACCATGGACTCCCGAAGAGTGGTCAACAGGGCCGGGTCGCGCCGGTCCTCGGGCAGCGACAGCCAGGTGAGCACCGCGCCGCGCCCCGTGGCATGGATGAGCGTCACCGCGAGATCCTCGTCGACCCGGAGCAGGCCACCGGCGGCGAGCCGACGGATACGGCCCTTCAGGATCTCCAGACCCGCCTTGAAGGCGGCCGACGTCGCCCCCGTGGGCTCGCTGTACATCAGCGTGTACAACGCGGGGTTGGCCAGACCGAACTCGACCGCCAGATCCCACCCGGCCCGCAGGTCCTCGATGAGGTCCGGCGGGTCGGGATCGACGTGTTTGCCCGCGAGGAACACGGCGAAGCCGTGTTCGGCCACCGCTTCGAGCAGCCCGTCCTTGTCGCCGAACAGCCGGTAGATGGCCGGCGGCTGCAAACCTGCCGCGACCGCGACCGCGCGGGTGGTGACGGCGTCGCGGCCCTCACGCGCCAGCAGGTCGGCGGCGGCCTCGATGACGCGCTGCCGGGTGTCGACGGCCGAGCTGTCTCTGACGCGTGCACGTGGGGGCATGAATCAACGATACCGCACACGTGTTTCCAATGAAAATATCGGTGATACGCTCGTTTTGTTTCCATCGGAACCACATCATTGGAGCACACCATGATCATCGTGACCGGAGCCACCGGACAGCTCGGACGCCAGGTCGTCGAAAGGCTGCTGACCCGCGTACCGGCGGACCGGGTCGGCGTCAGCGTCCGCGACCCGGAGAAGGCGAAGGCGTTCGCCGATCAAGGGGTACGGGTCCGACAGGGCAGCTTCACCGACCCCGCCGGCCTCGCCCACGCCTTCGAGGGCGCCACGCAAGTACTCATCGTCTCGGTCGACAAGATGGGCGAAGAGGCCGTACGGCAGCACCGCGCCGCGATCGACGGGGCCGTCGCGGCCGGTGCCCGCCGCATCCTCTACACCAGCCACATGGGCGCCGCCGCCTCGTCGCATTTCGAACCCTGCCGCGACCATGCGGCCACCGAGGAAGCGCTGCGCGCCTCCGGCGTGCCGTTCACCTCGCTGCGCAACGGCTTCTACGCCACCAGCGCGATGCAGTTCCTCGGTGGCGCCCTGCAGTCCGGCCAGATCGTGCTTCCGGCGGACGGGCCCGTCAGCTGGACCGCCCACGCCGACCTCGCCGAGGCGGCCGCCGCCGTCCTGGCCGACGAAGGCCGCTTCGACGGCCCCACGCCGCCGCTCACCGCGGGCCAGGCGCTGACCTTCGACGACATCGCCCGCGTCGCCACCGAGGCCACAGGCCGCACCTTCACGAGGAGCACCGCGACCGACGACGAGTTCCGGCAGCAACTGGTGGGCCATGGCGTCCCCGCCGAGACCGCGGATCAGCTGCTCGGCGTCTTCGCCGCCGGCCGCGCCGGCGAATTCGCCACCGTCGACCCGACCCTGGCCGCCCTGCTCGGCCGTGCACCCATCACCCTGGACACGGTCCTGCGCGAGCAGCTGTCCGGCGACGAGGGGCGCTGACACCAGGACCGCCCGAGACCGGGGGCTGCGCGGCTCGGCCGGGGCCGAGCCGCGCAGCCACCTAGGGCCCTTCTGATGGATCTCCGTGGGTGAAGGAGCGGCGTCCGGTGCGTGCTCTCGGCGTGCCGGGCACAGGCCCGCGTACTGGACGTACTTGGGTCTGTGCCCGGTGCGGCGAGAGTGCGTGCCGGGCGTCGCGACGCCGCGGAGATCCATCAGAAGGGCCCTAATGGTGGAGGTGGCACCCCTCTGTCCACCCACGGCAGTCCACTCCTCGTTGACTCCCGCCACAGCCCTCCTCAACACATGGTGGAGCCGACCATGCCTCGGAAGTCGGCCGGACGTGGAGAGGGGAAATCGACCGGCTGATTGATGACATGCGCCAGAAGGGCTGAAAGACTGACCGGCAGAAACGTCGCCCGCCCGCCACCTCGCTGAAGCATTATCAATTCGACGAGATGCGCTCCGAGCCGTTTGCTGAAGCAGTGTGCGTTTTCACGCCGACCTCTCCATCGCGCAGCACACACCGGGGGAAAAGCTTGCAGATCAACATTCTGGGCTCTGTATCCATCAGCACGAACGAAAAGCATCGCACCATACGCGCAAACAAGGTCCGGGCATTTCTCGCCCTTCTCGCACTGGAAGCCGGCAGGGCCGTATCCAATGAGGACCTGGCCGACGAACTGTGGTCCGGGCACCTGGTGGGCAACACCCGAAACGCCTTGCAGGCGCACGCGACCCGACTGCGCAAGGTGATCCTCGGCTCCGCCCAGCAGCGTCAGGGCGCCTCCGTCCTGCGTGCCGTGCACAACGGATACCTCCTCGAAGTCCCGCCCGAGTGTGTCGACAGCAACAGGTTCCTCGACCTGGCCGCGCGAGGGGCCGCCGAGTTGCCGGTCCGCCCGGACCGCTCACTGGTGCTGCTGCAGCAAGCTCTCGCGCTCTGGCAGGGACCCGCGTTGCTCGACGCGGGTGACGGGCTGCGGGCCCGCAGCGCTGCCGCCCTTCTCGACGAGCGCCGGCTCACCGCCTGGGAGAACCTGGTCAGCGCCTACCTGGCGGTGGGAGACGACGGGGGCGCGATCGCGGAGCTTCGTCAGCTCGTCGCCCGGTACCCGCTGCGCGAGCGGTTCTGCGAGCTGCTCATGCTGGCTCTCTACCGGACCGGCCGGCAGGGCGAGGCCCTGGATCTGTTCCAGTGGACCAGGAGGCGGCTGGACGAGGAACTGGGCATCCAGCCGGGCGTTCCGCTCCAGCGGCGTCACACGGAGATCCTCGCCCAGGACCCCGCGCTGACCCTGCCGTCCGCGGTCATGTCGAGCCGACGGGAGCCCGCGGCCGCCAGGACCTGAGGTACGCATTCGGTCACCTCTTTCTTCTTTGGGCCCTCCTGGTCTCCGATTGTCCTATTTCGCGGAATTTCCGAACCGTCAGCCGGGCCAACCAGCGGGAGCGTCCACATATCATGCGGTCCGATTCGGCAGTGGGGCGAAGCGAGTACACCCTTTCTCCGGAGCCCGTGGCGATCGTGGGTATCGCCGCCCTGTACCCGGGTGTGCAAGGTCCCGAAGAATACTGGCAGTTGGTCAGTGAGGAACGTCCCGATACGGCCGTCTCCGCTGCCGCCCACGGACGCGGCCCCGGCCTCGGTATCAGCCCCGGCCTCGACGACATGGAAGTGGATGTCGCCCGGTTCGGAATTCCCCCTGCCCAGGCCGGTTCCATGGCCCGCATGCAGATCCTCATGCTTGAGGCCGCCCGGCAGTGCCTGGCGGACGCGGGGCACCCCGGACGCCCGCTGCCGGTCGAGCGAACGGATGTCGTCACCGGCACCTGTTTCGGCCTGGACCGCCAGCACGCCAACGCACTGCGCGTCGAGGCGAGTCGCTACGCCCGGGAGGTCGAACGTGCGGCCCTCTCGGCGGGCGCCGACCGCGAAAGCGCCGGGCAGGCCGCCGAGGAACTGCGCACGCTCCTGGCGCGGCGCCTCGGCGGCTCCCCGCACGACCGGGTCGGCGAGATGGCGAGCACGATCCCGGCGCGCATCGCGACGGCCTTCAAGTTCCACGGCAGGACACTGGCGATGGAGGCCGCGGACGCGACCTCCTACGCGGCTGTCGCCCAGGCCGTCCAGCACCTCCGCGGCGGACTGTCCGACGCGGCGCTGGTCGTCGCCGGCCAGCGCCGGGAGAGCCCGCTGTTCGCCAGGGCCCTCGACGCCAAGGGGCTCATTTCGACCGTCAGCCGCCCTTTCGCGGCGGACGGGGGCGGCTTCGTGCTCGGCGAGGGCGTCGGAGCGCTCCTGCTGAAACGGCTGTCCACCGCCGTACGCGACGGTGACCGGATCTACGCCACGATCCTCGACTGCTCGCTGCGGCACGACCCGCGCCCGGGACCGTTCTCCTCTTCGCTCTCCGTGGGTCTGCGCCGTTCGACCGCCGCCGACTCGCTGCGCGCGGCAGCGGTACGCCCGGAGGCGATCCAGTACGTGGAGTGCGTCGGATCCGGTGTCGGGCAGGAGGTTCGAGCGGAACTGGAGGCCCTCGCCGCGCTCCATGAGGGTGCTGCCGCCGGGTCCGTCGCCGTGGGGAGTGTGAAGGACCGGCTCGGACACACCTTCGCCAACGCGGGAGTCGCCGCCATCAGCAAGGTCGCACTCGCCTTGCACCACCGCAGGATTCCACCCCAGTGGGAGGCGCGGAGCCCGTCGGAGTTCGAGCGTTCCGGCACACCACTGCGACTGCCCGGCGCGAGCGGACCATGGCCACCGGGCGACGAGGGCCGCCCGCGCCGAGCGACGGTGCACGGCGCCTCCCTCACCGGGACGCTCTGCCACCTCGTACTCGAAGAACACCCGGCACCCGAAGAACATCCGGCAGGCCAAGGACATCCCGTACGCGAAGGGCACGACGGGGCGGACCGGCTCGGCCGGGCACCGGCTGCCGAGTCTGTTCCGCTGACCCGGCTGCCGGGGGACGGACCGGTGGCCCGGTACGCGGTCCAGGACAGTGGATCGGCATCGGTATCGCCATCGGACGGCGAGCCGATCGCGGTGGTGGCACTGGCGGGGTGGTTCGCGGACTCGCCCGACGCGGAGAGCTTCTGGCATGCCGTCCGCTCAGGCGTCAGCCGGATCGGCCCGGTGCCGGAGACCGTTCTCGACCGGGACCTCTACTACGCCCCGGGCGCCCTGAGCCTCACCCACAGCTACACCGACCAGGGCGGTCATACGACGCTGCCGGCCGCTCCCCCACCCGGCCTGCGGATCACCTCTTCGCGCTACGCCTCGATGGACGGTGCGCAGCGCCTCGCCCTCGGCGTCGCCGCGCAACTCCTCGCGTCGGACGCCCCGCACGGCGCAAGCGCGGTCAGCGGGCGCGGTCTTGTCGCCGTCGGCAGCAACCTGGGGCTGACCCGCGAACGCCGTGCGAACGCCGAGTCGTCCTTGCAGGACCTGGAGGAGACGGTCGCTCAGCTCGCCGCGCTCAACGGCCTGTCCCCCCTCCAGAAGAAGTCGCTCCTCACATCCGTACGCGAGCACATGGGTCCCCCGGACGAAGCTGTCCTGCCGGATCTGCTCGACGGCTGTCTGGCCGGCGGGATCGCCGCTCTCCTCGCCAACGAGTACGGGCTCGACGCGGTCCCGCTCGCGGTGGAGGCGGCATGTGCCTCGTCCCTCGCCGCGCTCGACATGGCGGTCGGCGCGCTCCGCTCCAGGACTGCCGACTTCGCGATAGCCGGCGGCGTCGAACTGGCCTGCAACGCCCGGGACATGGTGCTGTGCTCCGCCCTCGGCCTGCTGTCGCACAGCAGGAACGCACCGTTCGACGCGGGTGCCGACGGCTTCACTCCGGGCGACGGCTGTGGTCTGTTCCTGCTCAGGCGCTACGGTGACGCGTTGCGCGACGGGGACGAGATCCTCGGTCTGATACGCGGCGTCGGGGCGTCCAACGACGCCAAGTCCCTGATCGCTCCCGATGTCGGGGGACAGACGCGCGCGATGGAACGGGCCTTCGCCCAGGTCGACTTCGCACCCTCCGCGGTCGACTACCTGGAGGCGCACGGCACCGGCACCAAGGTCGGAGACCGGGTGGAGATCGCCGCGGTCGCAAGGGTCTACGGCAGGGCCCCGCGCGCCCGTCCGCTGGAGATCGGGTCGGCGAAGTCGTTCTACGGCCACACCTTCGCCGCCGCGGGCAGCGCCGGACTCCTGCGCACGCTGCTGGCGATGCGGGAGCGGACACTGCCGCCCAACACCAACCTGCGCACCATCAACCCGGCGCTCGATCTGGCGGCCGTTCCGGCCAGGGTCTCGACCGAACCCTCGCCATGGGTCACTGGGCCGGGGCAGCCGAGGCGCGCCGCGGTGAGTTCGTTCGGCACGGGCGGCATCAACTATCACGTACTCGTCGAGGAACACGTCGAGGAACACAGGGGCGGATCACGATGAACTTCGATTTCGACCCGGACGTCGAGGAGATGCGCGCCATGACGGTGGCGTTCGCCCGGCGCGAGCTGGGCGGCGAGTTGGGCGGCGAGTTGGGCGGCGAGCACGAGGAGGCCACCACGGCCTTCGACCCCGACGAGTTCCGCAGGCGCTGGCTGCTCGCGGGCAAACAGGGCCTGGTGGGTGGCGTCGTGCCTCTCGACCAGGGAGGCAGTGGCCTGGACGCGGTGGCCGCCTCAGCGGTCATGGAAGCCCTCGGGTACGGCTGCCCCGACACCGGTTTCGCCTTCTCCGTCGCCGCGCACCTGTTCGCGTCCCTGATGCCGATCGTGGAGTTCGGTACGGAGGAGCAGAAGCGGCGTCTGCTGCCGGCGCTCTGCTCCGGAGAGCGGATCGCGGCGCATGCCATCACCGAACCCGAGGCCGGTTCCGACGCGTTGAACCTGCGCACGCGTGCCGAGTCGCGGGGCGACCACTATGTGCTCCACGGCAGCAAGTGCTTCACCACGAACGCGCCGGTGGCCGATGTCTTCGTCGTACAGGCGGCGACCGAGCCGGGCCGGGGCTTCTTCGGCCTGACGGCGTTCGTCGTCGAGGCGGGCGCACCCGGGCTCAGTGTGGGGCCGCCCTACGCCAAGGTCGGACTGCGAGGCTCCCCGACAGCCGATGTTCACTTCGACGGATGTGTGGTGCCCCTGGCCGATGTGCTCGGAGCCGAGGGCGCGGGAGCGAGCGTGTTCTCCTCCTCCATGAAGTGGGAGCGCACCTGTCTCTTCGCGGTCTATCTCGGCGCCATGCGGCGGGTCCTGGAGTCGACGATCGAGTACGCCGGAGAGCGTGAACAGTTCGGCGCGCCCATCGGCAGTTTCCAGGCGGTCGGTCACCGCGTCGTCGACATGACCCTGCGTCTGGAGTCGGCCCGGCTGGTGCTGTACAAGGCCGCTTGGGGGCTGGCACGGGGTGACGAGGACGACGTGGCACCCGCGCTGGCGAAGCTGGCCGTCAGCGAGGCGGCCGTCCAACTGGGCCTCGACGCGATACAGCTGCGCGGCGCGCTCGGTGTCCTCGGCGGGGAGGCGGAGACGCTGTTGCGTGACGCGCTCCCCTCGCGGATCTTCTCCGGCACCAACGAGATCCAGAAGAACAACATCGCACGGGCCCTGGGCCTGAGCGGGAACCGCCGCCGGACCGGGCGGCGCTGATGTGCCGACGCCCTCATCAACTGCCGGTCGGCACGATCGCCCCGGTCGCCCCGGTCGCCACAGTCACCTTGCTCGATCCGGAACGGAGTACTCCATGACGATCATCGTTCACCGTATCCGTCTGCTCGACGGTGTGGCACCGAGCCGCTTCGAGAGGTGGGTCCGGGACGTCGACTACGCCACGTGTCCCGACCTGCCGAGTGTCATGGCCTTCAGTGTCCAGCGGATCGTCGAGCCGGCGGCCGGCGGGCACGGCGATGCCGAGACCGGCGCTGTCGCCGACGCCGACACCGTCAACGAGAGCTGCTCCTACGTCGAAATCATCGAGGTATCGAGCATGGAGGACTTCGAGCACGACATGAAGAGCCCGCCATTTCGAAAGCTGGTATCCGACTTCGACCTGATGGCCGAGGTCGTCGCCGAGACGGTGGGTGACCGGATCGGCGACGGCTACCGCGCGTGAATTCCGTGCATAGGGCCACAGTTGAAAAGTGTATTGTTTTGGGCCTGCTAGTACCGATCCGGGTCCCTTGAATTCTGTTCAATCGCCGCCATGAGACCGGTCTCGTAAGCGACGGCCACCGCCTGGGCGCGACTTCCCACGCCCAGTTTTCTGAGTAAATGGTGCACGTGCGACCGAACGGTCGCCGTGGAAACCGAAAGTTTCTGCGCTATGTCCGCGTTGGACTTTCCCTGGGTGAGGAGGGCGATCACCTCGGTCTCCCGGGGAGTCAGCGAGGGGACGACACTCGCGGCGAGCGCGGAAGCGTGTCGGTGCGGCAGGTGGTCGAGGCTCCGGCGGGCCGCTTCGGGGATGACCATCGCACTGCCCGCGCTGACCGTCCGCAGGATGTGGATCAGCTCGTCGGCGGAGGTGTCGGGGGCGAGGACGGCCCGGACCCCGAGGCGCAGGACCTCGATCGAGCGGCAGGCGTTGTCGGCCTTCGCGATATGGACGACCTTGGTCAATGCCGCGAGAGCGGCCAGCTCACGCTTGTCCTCGATGGTCAGCGCGGGGGCCACCACGATGGTGACGTCAGGTGTCGAGTCGGCGGCGGCGGCTTCGGAATCCGTCCCTGTCGTGTATCCGATGACAGCGATGTCGGGCTGCTGGTCGAGGAGGGCCTGCATGCCGGCTCCCACGATCGATCCCTCGCAGCAGAGCAGCACCCGGATGCCACGCCCGGCACCACCGCCCGGTGCGGCGTGGTGCGAGGGAGAAGCCGACCAGTCGTCCCGCAGGGCTCGGTGCCCCGGCCTCCGCCTGTGGACGCTCATCGCTCGGTGATCAGGTAGGTCGTCCGAGTGAACCAATGAGTGGCGCTGAGGTCCGTTCGCCGAGAGCAGTGCAAGGTTCGTTCCTCCCCCGAGATAGACGCGACCCTGCGTGTTCCAGGAGACCCTCGCTGCTTATCGGTCTCGCAACATCGAGGCCGCATGGCATATGCAGGGTAACACAACTGACGTGCCCTCACTGGCTTTTGGGACCCTGAAGACTTTTACCCCGGAGTAACCCTCGGCTTAAGCGTCCGGAATTGGTCGCACCGGACCGACAGCGTTGGGGAGGATTTCACAGACGACTTATTGACGTGGGGTCAGATCGGCCGTACGGCAGAGGAAGCAATCCGGCGCCGCGATGGCGGAAATTCCGTGAGAGAACGCCCCAATCGGCTCACGAAGAAAGTACGGCCCGGCAGTCCGAGCCGGTCCTGCAGTTCCGTTCGTACGTCGTCGTGCTGCAGGACGACGCTGACGGGGTGCAGCGCAAGCCCCGCGTCCGTGGCACGCATCCAGTATTCGGCCAGGTGCGCTCCACCGCGGACGGTGGCTTCCAGGCCGGGAACCGAGTCGGCGAAACTCATGGCGACGACGACGGGCGTCGGCCGTACGACGCGAGCGAGTTGGCGGGCGAGCACGCGGTGGTAACCCGCGTACCGGAGCACTCGCATCGTGGTCGGAGCCAGCGCGGTGCGCAGGGCGAGCCGACGGGGCCCCGACATCGGCCCGAACAGCTGGCTGAGGGCGAAGCCGTCGCCCTGTGCCGCGGCCTCGGCCTCGTTCCGCCGCAGGAACGAGTGCGTTTCGCGCCACGCCTGCCGATGGCTGAAGTCCCGTCCGCCGTGGCGGGCCACGACGTCGGCGAAGACCGCGCGCTCGCTGTCGGCGACGAGATGCCGGACGGTGACCTCCGCGCCCTCGGCGACGCCTGCCGACGGCGCGCGGAGGCCGGCCAGCACGGCTGGTTCGACTGCTTCGGTGCGGTAGGGCGCGCGGTTGGTCACCCGGGCCCGGGCGGTACGCCGGAGTTCGGCGAGAGCGCCGGAGGGTGGGCCCGTGCGGCGCAGGCGGACGGCGCACAGGGGTGACCACGACGCCGGCCAGGTGTCGCCGAGCCGGCGATGGAAGTCGCTGCGCCCACGCTCCTGCTCGCCCGGGCGCGGTTCGACGAAACCGATGCCGTCCGTCGACCATCCCAGGAGAGCCAGGGAACGCAGCAGGATCTGGAGGTACGCGCCGCAGCTGAGCTGCATCTCGACGGCGTGCGCGGGCAGGGAGGTGAGCTCACGCTCCCGGTCGAGGGCCAGGACCACGTACTCGGACCGGCTGGAGCCGTCGCAGCCGTCAGAGCCGTCAGAGCCGTCAGAGCCGTCAGAGATGCTCTCAGCCGAAGTGCCGCCGCCGCGGGCCTCGTCGACGCGCCGTGCCGCCGCCTGCCGTACACCACTGCTGACAGGCCAGGCGACGCCCCAGGGCTGGCAGTTGTGCGACGACGGGCTGAGTGCCGCGATGTCGGCTGCCTCACGCAGGGCGGCCTCGAAGGGCGACCGGCGTTCCGCGGAAGGTGTCCGATGCGTCGAGGTGGGTGAGCTGGTCATGGTGTCCGGTCTCCCTACTGCCATACGAGCGCCAGGGCGTACCCGTCGACTTCCCGGGCCCAGCTGTCGAAACGGATGCCGTCGGCCGCGGGTGCGAGACGGCGGAGCTGCGGCCCCGCCCGCCATACGAACCGGCCGTCGGGCCACCACTGAGTGAGCCGCACCTCCCGGCTGTCGACGCGCAGGCCGAATCCGAAGTGTTTGAGGACCGCCTCCTTGCAGGCCCATCGCAGGGGCAGCGGCATGGCGCCCACTCCCCCGAGCCGGGGGTCCGCCGCGACCTCCGGGGGAAGCGTGAGCAGCTCCGCGAGCGGCGGTGCCACCTGGCGGACGCGCTCCACGTCGATCCCTACGGCGCGCGGCCCGCACACGGCCACGGCGAAGTCGACCGAGTGGGACAGGCCGACCTCCACACGGGCGTCGACGAAGGGCTTCCCTGCGCGGAGCCCGTCCGGGACGACACCGACCGTGATGTCGCGGGGGCGCGTCGACGTGCCGGCATGCCGCTGTTGGTAGGCGCACACGCTGTGCTTGATGGCCAGGCGCCCCGCCAGCCATTCCAACCGCCGCTTGCGCAGGCGTAGTCGGGCCGCCTGGGGGATCTCGGCGGCACTGAGATGCCGGGCTTCGATCGTCGCGCGGTCCGCCTCGTCGCGCCCGCGCAGCCAGGCGATCGACACCACGGCGATCGTCAGGGGGCCGCGGGCGTGGCTGACGTACAGGGGACGGTTGGGATCGAGCGCCATGCTGTCGTCGAGGCTGCGTGCCGCTGCGCGGTCCGGCAAGGTGACCGTCATGGACGGCCTGCCTTCAGCGGTCCACGCGCGGGGGCAGCAGGAACGGGTAGGTGCGGCGCCTGATCCTGTGGTGCCAGAACCGGTCGGCCTGGCGCAGGCGCTGGATGAGTTCCCACATCCGGGCGTCGTCACGGTAGTACGCGGCCACTTCCTCCGCGGTGATCGGCCGGGGCAGGCGGGCGTTGGCCTGTTCCAGGAACGCCGGGACGAGGGCGTGCAGCCGTTCCTTGTGGAGATTGCCGAGGAAGTCGAGAAGGACACCACGGGTGTCGTAGAACTTGTCGAAGATCGACTTGCTCATCGAGACACGGACGGCGTCCCGCAGGAACCAGGGCAGCGAGCTGAAGAAGAGCCGCACGTCCAGCTGTTCGCGGTTGCGGGTGTCCCGCATGAGCGGGGTCGTGACGTCGAGGTACACCAGCTCGCCGCCGACGTCCATCCAGTTGGTGGCCTGTGCGTCCAGACCGAGGGTGGGCTCCACGACACGGCCGACCTGGTCGAGGAACCGGGAGAAGAAGTCCTTGACCCAGATGTCGTCCTCGGTGTGCAGGAGCCTGGAGCACAGCCGGTGCGACGGCAGCTCGCGCTGCACGCAGTAGGCCGTGATCTGCCCCGACGGCAGCCGGGTGTGCCACAGTTCGGTGTCGGCGACGTCGAGGCCTTTGTCCCCGAGCCTCCTCAGATACTCCCGCAGGCCCTTCGCGTAGCGCTCGAAGCGTCCGAGGTCGGGGAACACCGGCAGGCGCTTGCACGCGAACGACCCGTCCCCCGTCGACAGCTTCAGCACCAGGCTGACCTCGCCGTATCCGAGCACGTCGAGGGCGCGGTCGTCCATGGTCCTGAGTGCGGCCTGAACCTGGTCGTCGAGCTGGGCGAGTGCGGCGTGCGGAACGGTGAAGGACATGGCATGGCCCTTAGCTCTGGTTGTCCGTCCCGGCACGCGCGGGGGCGGTGGCGGACGGGGGCGGCGTGCGTCGTCGGTGCCGCACGAGGAGGTAGCCGGCCGCGGCGAAGAACGCGGCGTCGAGCACGAGGATCTGCGGCACGCTGCTGACCAGGATGACGACCAGACAGACCAGCATGAGCAGTTGGCCGTAGAGCGCGGCGACGACCAGGCTCCGGTCGAGGACGAGGACGACACCGCTGACGGCCATCGCCGCCGCGACGAACACGGTGACCCCGGTGGGGTGTTCGGCGAGCCATTCGGTGAAGGCACCGAGGACGGCGACGCCGTCGTTGCCGTCCGCGGCCCCGTCGAGGCGTTCCTCGACCGACTCGATCTCGGGGAAGAACTTGCCGATGCCGGCGATGACGTAGAGAACGCCCACTGTGCGCTGAAGGATCAGGTCTCGTTTGGTCACCTGACGGAGTCTTCCGGTGTCGTGGCCGCGTGGCCGGGGCTTTTTCGGACGGGATCCAGCCGGTTCACGCGGCCGTGATGACCAGGACCGCGTTCTGGCCGCCGAAGCCGAACGAGTTGCTCACCGCGACCTCCACCTTCCGCTCGCGGGGTGATCCGGCGACGATGTCCAACTCGATCTCGGGGTCCTGCCGTTCGAGGTTGGCGGTCGGGGGGATCGTGCCGTTCTCGACGGTCAGCACGGTCAGCGCGGCTTCGATCGCGCCGGCGGCTCCCAGCGTGTGGCCGGTCACTCCCTTGGTGGAGGTGACCGCGGCGCCCTCGCCGAGGAGCTTGCGCAGCGCTCTGCCCTCCGCGGCGTCGTTGAGCGGTGTGGACGTGCCGTGCGCGTTGACGTGGTCGACCTCCTCGGGCACGACTCCCGCTCCCGCCAGGGCGGTACGCAGCGCTTGCAGCACCCCGGCGCCCTCCGGGTCCGGGGCCGTCATGTGGTAGGCATCGGCGGAGGCCCCGTATCCTGCGACCTTCGCCCGGACCCTCGCCCGGCGGGCCCGTGCGTCCGCCTCGCGTTCCAGGACGAGCATGCCGCTGCCCTCGCCGATGACGAACCCGTCCCGGTCCGCGTCGAACGGACGGGACGCGGCGGCCGGTTCGTCGAGTCGCCGGGAGAGCGCGCCCATCTGGGCGAAGCCGGTCACCATCAGCGGACTGACCCCGGCCTCGGCGCCCCCGGCGACGACCACGTCGCAGCTTCCGTCGCGCAGCAGGTGCAGGGCCGTGCCGATCGCCGTGGCGCCGGAGGCGCAGGCCGTCGCCGTGACGAGGTTCGGACCCCTGGCCCGCAGATCCATCGCCAGGTGTCCGGCGGCCATGTTGGGCACGAGCATCGGGATCAGCAGGGCGGAGACCGCTTCGGGGCCCTTTTCGAGCATGCGCCTGTGCTGGGTCTCCCAGGTCGCCACACCACCGAGGCCACATCCGACGACGACCCCGACGCGCACGCCGTCCCAGGTACGGGGATCAAGGCCCGCGTCGGCGACCGCCTCACGTGCCGCGGTGATGCAGAGCTGACTGAAGCGGTCGTGCGCGAGGGAGCTGCGCCTGCCCACGTGCTCCCGGGCACAGAAGCCGGGCACGGTGCAGGAGATGTCCACGGGCAGTCCGGCCAGCAGCGGGTTCCTGGCGGCCGGGGACCGGCCCGCGCACACACCCTGCCAGGTGTCGTCGGCGCCGATGCCGACGGAGGTGACCAGACCGACACCCGTCACCGCGATGGGCGGCGAGGGGGCCGTGCGGGCGGTGGGCGTGGTCATGCCGACGCCTGGGCGGACGCGAGGCGTTCGATCAGGTCGGCGACCTGCGTGATCGTGTCTCCGGGGGACGCGGCGTCGTCGTGGACGTGGACGCCGAAGTCGGAGTGGATGACGAGGAGGAGTTCGACGAGGAACAGGGAGTCCATGTCGAGGTCCTCGAACGTGGTGTCGGGGCCGATCTCCGCACGGTCCACCTCGAATCGGTCGACCAGAAGATCGACCAGCCTGCCGTACATCACGCTCATGCGATGCGCCCTACCCTTCCGGCGGCCCGGCCCCGGGCTCGGCGGACGAGCCCACGGCCGGCGGTGTGCACGTGTCCGGCTCTTCGCTGTTCGTCGTCGAGTGTGGGGGTACGGACTGACCGCCCGCTGACCGATGGCTGACGTCGCGCTGACGCAGCCGGCGCGGCACGCTGACGCGGTCGGCGCCGAACTCCGTGACGTACAGGGGCTGTTCGCGGCGTCAGCCATCCGTCAGCGCCTCGTCAGTCATCGGTCAGCACCTCGGACCAGACTCGGCCAGTGCCGCGGCAGGCAACGTTTGCCCGTCGAGGAGCGGCGTCCGGTGCGTGCTCTCGGTGTGCCGGCCGGAAGCCCTCGTACTGGACGTACTCGGGATTTCGGCCGGTGCGGCGAGAGGGCGTGCCGGGCGTCGCGACGGGGCGAACGTTGCCTGTCGCGGCACTAGGACATCACCGCCGGCCGTCCGGGAGACGAGGAGCATGTACGTGGTTGCACGTCGTCGCGACCGACCGACATCTCGGGCCCAAGGCCAGGTCCCAGGCCGGAGCCAAGGCCAGGACGGTGTCCGATGAGCCGGGCCGCCGTGCTCTCGGGGGTCGGCAGCTGCCTGCCGTTCAGGGCCGTCCCGAACGACGAACTCGCCGCAGACCTCGGCAGTTCGGAGGAATGGATCCGCTCACGCACAGGTATCGGGCAGCGGTACTTCGCGGACCGGGGAACGGCGACCTCCGACCTGGCTGCCGGGGCCGGCGAGAAGGCCCTGAAGTGCGCGGGCGTCTCCACCGTGGACGTCGTGCTCGTCGCCACGACCACACCGGACCGCCCCTGTCCGGCGACCGCGCCGGTGGTGGCCGCCCGGCTCGGGATGCGGGGAACGGCCGCCTACGACGTGTCCGCCGTCTGCACCGGGTTCGTGTACGGACTGGCGACCGCGGCGGGGCTCATCTCCGCCCGGGTCGCCGACCGGGTGCTGCTCATCGGCGCGGAGACGTTCTCCACCCTGCTCAACCCCCGGGACCGGTCCACCGCCGTGATCTTCGGCGACGGCGCCGGAGCCGTCGTACTGCGCTCGGGCGACCCGGCGGAGCCCGGCGCGCTCGGCCCGTTCGACCTCGGGAGCGACGGAGAGGGTGAGGACCTGATCACGGTGCCCGCGGGCGGATCGCGCCAGCGTCTGTCGGGGACCGAGCCGGCGCCGGACGACCGGTACTTCGCCATGTCGGGCAAGGAGGTCTTCCGGCACGCGGTACAGCGGATGACCGGGTCGGCCCGCGCGGTCCTCGTGCGAGCGGGCTGGCAGGCGCAGCAGGTCGACCATCTGGTGAGCCATCAGGCGAACCTCCGGATCACCAACCACGTCGCCGACGACCTCGGGATCGCCAGGGGCCGCTGCGTCAGCAACATCGCCGAGGTCGGCAACACCGCGGCGGCCTCCATCCCGCTCGCGCTCGACCACGCGCATGCCGACGGCACGTTGCGGCCGGGCGGGCGGACGCTGCTCACCGCGTTCGGCGGCGGGCTCACATGGGGGTCGGCCGTACTGACGTGGCCGGACCTGGACCAGGTCTGAGTACGAGGGAAGGAGCACCTGTGACGAGCGTGATGTACGGCAGGCTGGCCGATCTTCTGGTCGACCGATT
>NZ_LIPP01000038.1:28999-43323 GCF_001418335.1 Streptomyces aurantiacus
ACGCCCACCGCCCGCACGGCCGCCGCGGTCACCACCGGGGCGTAGCCAGGCCCTGGCCAGGCCAGAGTCCGCCGGAAAACGAGCCGAGGACGACCATGAGCACCCAGCAGTCAATCATCAACTACATCGCCGGCGTGTGGCTCGACGGCGACGCCGAAGGCCTCGACGCGCAGGTCCCCATCGCCGAGCTCAACATCATCGACTCGGCCGGGATCTTCGACCTCGTGCACTACCTCCAGGACGACTTCCGTATCACCGTCCCGCTGCAGGAGATCTCCCCGGCGAACTTCCGGACGGTCGACACGATGGCAGCGCTCGTCGAACGGCTGCGGCGCGAGGGAGAGGCCGTCCGATGACGAACGTCACTGGGGACAGGCAGGACAGCAGCGGCAGCGGCAGCGGCGTCCAACGTCAGGTGGTCGACATCATCGCCTCACGGACGCTGTACGACGAGTCCTACCTCCTGCCCGACAGCCACTTCGAGGCGGAACTCGGCATCGACTCGGTCATCTTCGAATCGATACTGGCCTCGGTGCGGGAGCGGTTCTCCCTGGTGGCGCCGCTGCCACCGGGACTCGCCACGATCAACGACCTCGTGCACGCGGTCGAGCAGGCCCGCCACGCCCCTGCCGCCGACGCTCCCGCGCGGCCGGACACCAGGGGCACCACAGTCACTACGGGCGCCGGAGTCACCGCGGCCCCCGAAAGGGACGCGGCGCTCCTGGAGGCGGTCGTCACCACCACGATGCGGCACACCCAGTACGAGCGCGATCAGTTGGCTCCCGGCGCCGACTTCGAGAGCGAGCTCGGCATCGACTCCGTGGTACTGGCCTCGATCGTGGCCGACGCCGCCCGTGAACTCGGCCTTCCTCCCACCCTGGCGGGCACCGTCACCGCGACATCTCTGCACGAGCTGGTGGAGTCCCTGCGCCCGTACCACGACGGCACGCGGACGCCCCGGGTGGGCCAGGCGCCCGCCGCCCACGGCCGGGACGCGGCGCAGGCCGCGGACGAGGCCTCCGCGGATTCGACCACGGCGTGGGACGGCCGTTCCATGAAGGACTTCGTGGAGGAGCGGGACGGCGACCTGTTCGCCAAGGCCCGCAGCTTCGGCAGGTACCTGCGGCGCCGTGAGGCCGACCGGCTCTACTGGTACGGCATGCCGCTGCACTCCCCTTCCTCGAACCGCGCCGTCATCTTCGACGAACTGGAGGGCCGGAAACGCGAGTTCCTCATGTTCGCCTCCAACAACTACCTCGGCCTCGCCAACCACCCCCACGTGATCGAGGCCGTCTGCGACGCCACGCGCCGGTACGGGGCCACGCACACCGGCTCCCGGTTCATCGGCGGGACCAACATGCTGCACAAGGAGCTGGAGCGGCGCCTCGCGGCCTTCAAGGAGCGGCCGGCCTGCATCGTCTATCCCGGCGGCTACGCCGCGAACATCGGTGCGATCTCCGCGCTGGTCAAGAGTTACGACACTGTCGTCGTCGACAAGCTCAACCACATGAGCATCGCCGACGGGGCCCGGCTCTCCGGCGGCATCCGCAAGATCTACCAGCACAACGACATGGCCGACCTGGAACGCATCCTGAAGCGCTCCGACGAGGGGCCCGGCGGCAAACTCGTCGTCGCCGACGGCGTGTTCAGCATGCACGGCGACATCTGCGACCTCCCGGAGATCGTCCGGCTGGCCAAGGAGTACGGCGCCCGGGTCATGATCGACGACGCGCACTCCACCGGCGTACTCGGCCGGCGGGGATCCGGTACGGCCGAGCACTTCGGGATGAAGGGCGAGGTCGACCTCGAACTCGGAACGATGAGCAAGACGCTCGCGGGCATGGGCGGCTTCGTCGTCGGCGAGGAGGAGGTCGTCGAGTACCTCCGCTTCTACTCGAACTCGTACGTGTTCGCCGCGAACATCCCCGCGGGCGTCGCCGCCGGCCTCATCGCGTCGATCGACGTCATCGAGTCGGAGCCCGAGCGGATCGCGAAGCTGTGGCGCAACATCCGGCTGCTGCACAGCCAGTTGGCGGACGCCGGCTTCGACCTGGAGAACACCCGCAGCGCGATCCTGCCCCTTGTCATCGGCGACGAGCGCAAGGCGATGGAGATGGGCCGCGCGGTGCGCGCGAGGGGGCTCTACTGCCAGACGGTGGTGTTCCCCGGCGTGCCGCTCGGCGACGCGCGGCTGCGGGTCAGCGTCACCTCGGAGCACACCCGGGACGACCTGGAGACCGCCGCGGGCATCTTCGTCGAGGCCGGCCGCGAGGTCGGTGTCCTGCCGTCGGCGGGGTGAGGCCACGATGACGGAAACAGCCATGACGCGGATGCCGCACAACCACAACCACGACACCTCACGGAACGGCTCCGGCACCTCACTGAACGACTCGGACACCTCCCTGATCCGGCTGGCGCGTTCGCTGTCCTCGGAGCAGGCGGCCCGGCCGGCCCTCGTCGGTGCGCGGACCGTCACCTACGGCCGGCTGCAGGCGGACGTCGCCGCCGTCGCGTCCGGTCTGCTCGGGCTCGGTGCGGCGATCGGTGACCGGGTGGCGATCTGGATGGACAAGACGCCGCGCTACGCCGAGGCGATTCTCGCGGCTCTGCAGGCCGGCTGCGCCTACGTCCCGCTCGACGGGGGCCAGCCGCCCGCCCGGGTGGAAAGCATCCTCGCGGACTGCGAACCGGTGGTGCTCTTCACCGACCACCGCCACCTGGAACTGCTCGCCGGCCGTGAACTGCCCACGTCTGTACGGACAATCGTGGTCGACGACGACACCGGCCGGCAGATGAACGGCGCCGGTGCCGGGACCGGGGCGGCAGTCGGGGCGGGGGCAAGGCGGCCGACGGCACCGATCCGGCCGTGGGCCGACTTCGTGGCGGGCGCGGCGGGACACGTCGTGTTCCTGCCCACGCCGGAACGGGACGATCTCGCCGCGATCCTCTACACCTCCGGCTCGACCGGCACACCCAAAGGAGTGCGGATCACCTACCGGAACCTGGCGACCTTCATCCGCTGGGCACGCGCCGAGCTGGCCGTGGGCCCGGACGACGTGTTCGCCAACCACGCCTCCTTCAACTTCGACCTGTCGACCTTCGACCTGTTCACCGCGCTGTCGGTGGGCGCCGCCCTGTGGATCGTCGCCGACGACCAGGCACGCGACGTACCGGCGCTGGCCGAGGGAATCCGTGAGCACGGCGTCACGGTGTGGTACTCCGTGCCCTCCGTGCTGAACCTCCTGACCCGGTCGGGAGCGCTCACCGCCGACACCGTGCGCACCCTGCGGTACGTCCTCTTCGCCGGCGAGGTCTGCCCCATCGGGCAGTTGCGGGCACTGGCCGCCCGGCTGCCCGAGGAGACGGAGCTCTACAACCTGTACGGGCCGACCGAGACCAACGTCTGCACGTACCACCGGGTCCGCCCGCAGGACCTGACGCGGGACGAGCCCGTGCCGATCGGCACACCGGTGCCCGGTGCCCGCGTGTCCGTCGTCGACGAGGACGGGCGCACGCTGCACGGGCCCGAGGCGTTCGGCGAGTTGATCGTGGCGGGTGACTGCGTCACTCCCGGCTACTGGCGGCAGGAGTCCCACCCGGCCGCCGCCGGACACCGCGAAGGCCGCCACGCCACCGGGGACCTGGTGAGCTATGAGGGCGACAGCCTCGTCTACCGCGGACGCACGGACCGGATGGTCAAACTCTCCGGCTACCGCGTCGAGTTGGGCGACATCGAGGCCACCGTGCTGAAGCACACGGGCATCGCCTCCGCCGCCGTCGTGGTCGACACACAGGGCGCGGAACCACGGATCGCCCTCTACTACACCCTCGACCCGGGTGCCCGCAGGCCCAACCTCATCGAGATCAAGCGGCACTGCGCACAGCACCTGCCCCGCTACATGCTGCCCCACCTGGCCACCTGCCTTGAGGAACTGCCTCACAACGCCAACGGCAAGACCGACTACCACCGCCTGGGCAGCGGGACAGCCGGTCCTGTCCGGCACCCACAGGCCGTGCCCGGCAAGTGACGGAGACGCTCATGAACCTTGATCCCACCGAGACACCCTGGCAGGGGAAAGAGCCGAAGACCGTCGCCGGGCTGCTGCGGCACCATCTCGAACACCGTCCGGACGCGGTCGCCTACCGTTTCCTCGCCGGAGCCGGGAAGGGCCCCGGCGGCACCGGCCCCGACCCCGGCACCGATCCCGGCGGTGAGTCGTGGGACTACCGCGAACTCGACCTGCGTACCAGGGCCGTGGCCGCACTCCTCCAGCGCGAAGGCCTGACCGGCGCACCGGTCCTGCTGCTCCATCCCCCGGGACTCGACTACGTCGCCGCCTTCCTCGGCTGCCTGTACGCCGGAGCCATAGCGGTACCCGCCTACCCTCCGGACACCCGGCGGTTCGGCCAGACCATGCCCCGTCTCGCGGCCATCGCCCGGGACTCGGGGGCCACCCACGCCCTCACAACCGGGGCCCTGTCCCGCTTCGCGGCCACGAAACGACGCGAGATCGACGCGCTCGGGCTCGCCGGTCTGCGCTGGCTGGCGCTGTCCGACCTCGGCACCGCCGGAGCCGACGACTGGCGTGAACCCTCCGTCGGGAGCGACGCGACGGCTTTCCTGCAGTACACGTCCGGTTCGACCTCGTCCCCCAAGGGCGTCATGGTCAGCAACGGCAACCTGCTGCACAACCTCCGCTCGATCCACCGCAGGCTGGAGCACGACGCCGCGTCGGGCATGGTGTCGTGGCTGCCCCCGTACCACGACATGGGTCTCATCGGCGGCATCCTCACCCCCCTGTACGGCGGGTTCCCCGCCCATCTCATGTCGGCGATGTCCTTCGTACGGCATCCGCTGCTGTGGCTGGAGACGCTGTCGCGGACCCGGGCGTCCACGAGTGTCGCCCCCAACTTCGGGTTCGAGCACTGCGTACGCCGGATCACGGACGAGCAGCGGGACGGCCTCGACCTGAGCCGCTGGAGGCTGGCGCTGAACGGCGCCGAGCCGGTACGCGCCGACACCCTCGACCGGTTCGCCGAGCGGTTCGCGCCAAGCGGTTTCGAACGCCGCGCCCTGCTGCCCTGCTACGGCCTCGCCGAGGCGACGCTGATGGTGACGGGCGTCGGCGCGCACGAACCGCCGCCGGTCGGCGCGTTCGCACCCGCCGCACTGGGTGCCAAAGTCGCCGAGCCGGTGCCCCTGTCGGGGCCGCAGGGCGAGCGGGCGATCCGGCTCGTCGGGTGCGGCCCGGCCGTCGACGGGGTGGACGTCGCGATCGTCGACGCCGACACGCGACGGCGGATCGGCGCCGAGGGGCGAATCGGCGAGATCTGGCTCGCGGGCGGGAGTGTGGCACACGGATACTGGCGCCGCCCCGAGACCAGCGACGAGACCTTCCGGGCCCGTATCGACGGCGAAGGGCCGAAGGCCTTCCTGCGCACGGGCGATCTCGGCTTCGTGCGCGGTGGCCACCTGTATGTCGTCGGCCGTATCAAGGACGTCGTCATCGTGCAGGGCCGCAACCACTACCCGCAGGACGTCGAACTCACCGTCGAGCGGGCCGACGAGGCGATCCGGCCGGGCTCGGGCGCGGCCTTCTCGATCGAGGTCGACGGCGCCGAGGAACTCGTCGTCTGCTACGAGGTCGAGGGCAGGCGGGTCGACGCCGCGCCCGCGCTCCTGGCGAAGCTGCGCACGGCGATCGCCGAGGAGCACGACGTCACTCCGCACGCCGTCGTCCTCCTCAAGAGGTCGACGGTCCACAGGACGACCAGCGGCAAGATCCAACGGCACGCCTGCAAGCGGGACTTCCTCGGTCTCGGCCTCACCGTGGTGGCGGCCAGCGTCACGAGGGACGCCGACACGATTCCTCCCGGGGGCGACCTCGCCGGCCTGCCCTCCAACCTGTCCGCCGGCGTGCGCCGGCAGCGGGTGACCGACGCGGTCACGGAGGCGCTGACGGGGGTCCCGGCGACAGCCGGCGCGCCGGACGTGACCGGCTGGACGTTCTCCGAACTCGACCTGGACTACCCGGCGCTCCTCGACGCCGTACGCGGCCTGGAGGAACGGCTCGGCACCAGGATCGCCCTGGGCGGGCTGCTGGCGCGTCCGCTCGTCGACACCCTGATCAGCCTGCTCGCGGGTGAGGAACCCGGAGAGGAGGCGGCCGGCTCCTCCCGCGCGGGCACCGTGCGGTCCGCCGGCCGGTGGGAGCCTGCTGCCGTCGAGGCGTGGCTTGTCGAGGAGGTGGCGAGGCGTCTCGGGTTGCCGGCCGCCGCGGTCGACGTCACCCAGCCCTTGGCGTCCTTGGGCCTGGACTCGAAGCAGGCCGTCGCGATCCTCGCGGAACTCGGCGCCAGGACAGGGCACGAGATGACCACGGGCACCGCTTTCGAGCACCCGACCATCCGGGCCGTCGCGGCCCACGTCGGCACTCAGGGTCGAGCCGTCGGCCCGACTGTCCCGGCGGCAGCGTCTGCAGCGCGCCGGAACACCCGCCACGAGGACACCGCGCACGAGCCGATCGCGATCATCGGCATGGGATGCCGTCTCCCGGGAGCGCCCGACACGGACAGCTACTGGCGGCTCCTGGTGGACGGACGCGACGCGATCACCGGGGTGCCCGGCGGCCGTTGGGCCACCGAGCAGGTGAACGCCCCCGCGTTCGGTGGCTTCGTCGACCGCGTGGACGAGTTCGACGCCCGCTTCTTCGGCCTGTCGGCGAGGGAGGCGACGCGGATGGACCCCCAGCAGCGGCTGCTCCTGGAGACCGCCTGGCAGACCGTGGAGGACGCGGGTCTCGACCCGACCGGGCTCTCGGGCACCTCGACCGGAGTGTTCGTCGGCATCAGCAGCCACGACTACTCCGAGCTGCAGATGAGCCGGCTGGAGACGATCGACGTCCACGCGGCCACCGGCAACGCGCACTCCATCGCGGCCAACCGGCTGTCGTACACGCTCGACCTGCGCGGGCCGAGCCTCGCGGTGGACACCGCGTGCTCGTCGTCGCTCCTCGCGGTGCACCTCGCCTGCGAGAGCGTGCGGCGCGGTGAGTGCGACTCGGCCCTGGCCGGCGGAGTCAACCTGCTGATCTCACCGGGGCTCTCGGTGGCGTTCGCCCAGGGCGACATGCTCTCCCCCGACGGCCGGTGCCGTACGTTCGACGACTCCGCGAACGGCTACGTACGCGGTGAGGGCGTGGGCCTGGTCCTCCTCAAACCCCTCTCCGCGGCGCTCGCCGACGGCGACCCGGTCCATGCCGTCATCCGGGGATCGGCCACCGCACACGGCGGCAGGAGCAACGGCCTGACGGCGCCGAGGGGTTCGGCCCAGCGGTCCGTGATCGAACGGGCCCTGGACCGGGCGGGGCTGCGCGGATCGGACATCGACTACGTCGAGGCGCACGGCACCGGCACCTCGCTCGGCGACCCCGTCGAGTGGGAAGGCCTCGCGGCGGCCTACGGAAGCGGCCGTCCCGAGGGCGGTCGCTGCCTCGTGGGGTCGGTCAAGACCAACATCGGCCACCTGGAGGCGGCCGCGGGCATCGCCGGGCTCATCAAGGCGGCCCTCGTCGTACGGCACCGCCAGGTTCCGCCGACGCTCCACCTGCGCACCCCCAACCGCCGGCTCGCCTGGGAGAACGCCGGACTCGACGTGCCGACCGAACTCATCGGCCTGCCGGACACCGGCACCGTACGGGCAGGTGTCAGTTCGTTCGGGTTCGGCGGGGCGAACGCACATCTGGTACTCGAATCGGCCCCCGACCCGGACCCGATCGACGCGGTGGCCCCGAAGCGGCCCACGCACGCCCTGTGCCTGTCGGCGCACACACCGACGGCCCTGGTCACCCTGGCCCAGCGCTGGCGCACACACCTGGCCGCCCATCCCGACGCGGAACTCGCGGACCTCTGCCGCACGGCCGGCACCGGCCGGGCCCAGCTCGCCCACCGGGCGGTCGTCACCGGGGGTTCCCAGGAGACGTTCGACGCCGCGCTCGACGCCCTGGCCCGCGGCGGCCCGTCGACCGCCGTGGTACGCGGCCGGACCCGGCCAGGACCTGCGCCGAAGGTCGCGTTCCTCTTCAGCGGCCAGGGCACGCAGTACACGGGCATGGGCAAGGGCCTGTACGACACGCACGGCGGGTTCGCCCGCACCTTGGAACGCGCCGACCGCGTCCTGCGGCCCCACCTCGGCGTCCCGCTGACGGAGCTGCTGTTCGAGGAGGGCTCCGCCGACCGGCTGGCCGGCACCCGTTACTGCCAGGCCGCCCTGGTGGCGCTGGAGGTGGCGCTCGCCGAGCTGTGGATCTCGCTGGGTGTGCGGCCCGCCGCTCTGCTCGGGCACAGCATCGGGGCGTACGGCGCCGCCTGCGTCGCCGGGGTGATGTCCCTGGAGGAGGCTCTGACGCTGGCCGTCGTGCGGGGCAGGCACATGGCCGAGCAGCCCGGCGACGGCGCGATGATCGCCTGCGCCGGGGACGAGGAGACGATCCGCGCGGCGGCCTCGGCCGGCGACCCGGTCGTGGTCGCCGCCGTCAACGCCCCCGGGCACCTGGTGCTGTCCGGGGCACGCACGGAGATCGACAGGGTACGCGCGCGGCTTGAGGGCGAGTCCGTCGTCGTCAGGCCCCTCGCGGTGTCGCACGCCTTCCACTCCCCGCTGATGGCCGGTGCGGCGCAGCCGCTGCGCACCGCGGCCCGGGGCGTCACGTTCCGGGAGCCGGAGATCCCCTGGGTCTTCGACGCCACGGGAGAGCTGGTCACCGGGGCGGTCGGGGCCGACGACTGGGCACGGCACCTGCTGGGTCCGGTCCGTTTCGCCGACGGCTTCGCGACGCTCCGTGGCCTCGGCTGCGACGCCTTCGTGGAGATCGGCCCGCATCCGACGCTGCTCAACATGGCGCGCACCATGACGAGCCGCGACGACGACGAGTCGGCGCTGTGGCTGCCCTCCCTGCGCCGGGCACGCGGCGGCCCCGCGGGGGACGGTGACTGGCAGACCCTGCTCCAGTCGCTCGGCCGTCTGCACTGCGCGGGCGGGCCCGTGGACTGGGCCGCGCTGGACGAGGGTGCGCGCAGGCCGCGGGTCCCGGTACCGCACGCGGTCCTCGAAGGGCAGCCGTACTGGTTCTCTCCACCGTCACGGCCGGACACCGCCGAGGACCGGCCGGACCCCGAAGCCGTACGGGTGTCCGTGGCGCCGCCCGCCGCCACCGGTGCGCAAGCGGACACGGACGCGGTCCGGAGCGCGGTGCGGAGCACGGTCCGCGGCGAGGTGCTCGACCAGGTGGCACGGGCCTGTGGCTTCCCGCCCGAGCAGATCCCCCTGGACGCGCGGCTGGGCGCGGATCTCGGTTTCGACTCGCTGATGCGGACCGAACTCGAACGCGCCCTCGCCCGGCGGTTCCCCGCGCGTCTCGACAGGTACCGGGAGTCGGTGCCCGAGGACCCGACCGTCGGCCGGCTGGTGGCCCTGCTGGACACCAGCGGCCGTAAGCCGTCTCCGGGAGCCGGCGCTCCCCCGGAAGACGGCGATTCCCCAGGTAGCGGCGCCTCCCCGGCCTCCGCCGGCCGTCCACGGCCCGTGGTGCCGGCCGGGCCCGTGCCTCCGGTGGACGGTTCCGGTCCGCCGGTGAAGCAGGAGCGCGAGTTCGAGGAGTGGGCCGAATACGCCGAACTCCAGGGCCGGCTGCGCCAGACGACGGCGAGCGGCTCGAACCCGTACGGCCGGATCCACGAGGGCCACAACGCCGGCCACGCCTCCGTCGACGGTCGCCGGGTCATCAACTTCTCCTCCTTCAACTACCTCGCGCTGTCTCATCACCCGCGGGTGCGCAGGGCGGCTCAGGAGGCCATCGACCGGTACGGCACGTCCAGTTCGGCGACGCCCCTGCTGTTCGGCGAGACACCGCTGCACCACGAACTGGACGCCGAGATCGCCTCGTTCCTCGGCACCGAGGCCGCGATCGTCTTCGCCGGGGGCCACGCCACGAACGTGGCGACGATCAGTCACCTCTTCGGACCCGACGACCTGGTCCTGCACGACGAGTGGATCCACGACAGCGCGCTGCGCGGCTGCATGCTCTCGGGCGCGCGGCGCAGGCCCTTCCCGCACAACGACTGGCGGGCGCTGGACTCGATGCTGGGCACGCTGCGCGCACAGCACCGGCGGGCTTTGATCCTCGTCGAGGGCGCGTACAGCCAGGACGGCGACCTTCCCGATCTGCGCAGGTTCATCGACGTGAAGCGGCGTCACGGCGCGATGCTGATGATCGACGAGGCCCACTCGATCGGCGTCCTCGGACGCACGGGCCGGGGCATCGGCGAGTACTTCGGTGTCGACCGCCGTGACGTCGATCTGTGGATGGGCACACTCAGCAAGGCCATCGGCAGCCTCGGTGGTTACATCGCGGCCCGCGAACCGATCATCGAGTACCTGCGGTTCACCGCTCCGCTGCACATCTTCAGCACCGGCATCTCACCGGCGAACACCGCTGCCGCCCTGGAGGCGATCCGTGTCATCAGGGACGAGCCACAGCGCGTGGCCCGGGTGCGGCACCTGTCCGAGCACTTCCGCGACTCGGCGCGGGCGCGCGGCCTCGACATCGGGGTGTCCCGTGCCTCCGCGGTGATCCCGGTCGTCATCGGCGACTGGGAGAAGACGATGGCTCTCTCCAACTCCCTGCTGGAGCAGGGCGTGAACGTGATGCCGATCGGCTATCCGGCCGTCGCGCGCGACGAGTGCCGGCTGCGTTTCTTCATCAACGCGGACCACAGCGAAGAAGACCTGGAACACTCTCTCGACCTCCTGGGACGAGCCATGTCACAGCACATGCCGCAGCACATGCCGGAGAACACGCGGGCCCCCGCACCCCGCCTCGCCCCCTCCAGCTCCGGCGACCGGGTCGCGGAGGTCCTGGTCACCGGGGCGAGCGGTTTCATCGGCGGTCATCTGACCCGTCGGCTGGCCGAACACGGCCACCACGTGCGGGTGTTGGTCCGCAAGGGCAGTGACCGTTCCGCCTTCGAGGGAGTCGACGTCGACGTGGCGACCGGTGACCTGAGCGACCCGGAGAGCCTGCGCCGCGCCACGGCCGGTGTGCGGCACGTCTACAACTGTGCGGGCATGTCGGCCGACTGGGGCCCGTGGGAGGAGTTCAGGCGGATCAACGTCGACGGCAGCCGCAACCTCGTCGAGGCCGCCCACGAGGCGGGAACCGTCGAACGCCTCCTCCATCTCAGCACCACCGACGTGTACGGCTATCCGGTCATGCCCTGCGACGAGCGCACGGAGCCCAGGGACATCGGACTGCCCTACAACCGCAGCAAGGTGCTGGGCGAGCGTGCCGTGCTGCAGGCCGCCGAGCGGACCGGTCTGCCGGTCACCGTCGTGCGGCCGGTGTCGGTCTACGGGCCGCGCAGCAAGGACTTCGTGATCGAGATCGCGACACTGCTGCTGAGCCGGCAGATGGTCTACGTCCGCGGGGGCGCCGTACCGGCGGGCCTCCTCTACGTGGGCAACCTCGTCGACGGAATGATCGCCGCGTGCGCGTCCGACGCCGCGGTGGGCAAGGCGTACAACATGCGGGACCCCGATCCGACGACATGGCGGGAGTACGTGGACGCGCTGGCCCGCGGTCTGGGGGCGAAGCCTCCCTTGCTCAACCTGCCGAGTCCGGTGGCGCGCGGCGTGGCCACGGTCTCCGAGAAGCTCTACGGCGCCTTGCGGATCAAGTCCCGCCCGGTCCTCACCCGCCATGCCGTCCATCTGCTCGACCGTGACCAGGCCCATTCCATCGACCGGGCGCGCGACGACTTCGGGTTCAAGAGCGAGGTGGGTTTCGAGGAGGGCATCGAGCTCACGCTGGCCTGGCTGGACTCACCGGAGGGCCGCGCACTCGTCACCCGCTGACCCACTGCCGCTCCCGCTGTCACCGCTACTGCTACTGCCACTGCCGTCAGACATCAGGACATCCGGACCGAGAGGACCTACGTGCACACGATCGAGCGGCCGGCGAGGGGTCCTTCGCCTCCGCGGCCACCAACCGCCGGATGGTTCCACGGCTTCGGCCCGAGCACCGACACCGGCACCGCGCCCCTGCGTCTCGTCTGCGTTCCGTACGCGGGCGGCACGCCGTCCGTCTACCGGAACTGGGCGGCGCACCTGGGCGACGGCGTGGACGTCGTCCCCGTCCTCCTGCCCGGCCGGGGACTGCGCCTCCGGGAGGCGCCGTACATCGCCGTTGGTCCGCTGGTCGCCGCTCTCGTGGACGCGTTCGTCGAGCACGAACTCGCCCATGACTACGCCCTGTTCGGGCACAGCATGGGCGCGCTGCTCGCCTACGAGGTCGCCTGTGAGCTGCGCGACCGCGGGCTGCCCGAGCCGGCGCACCTCTTCGTGTCGGGCAGCAAGGCGCCGCACCTGTACGGCGATCGCCGTGACCACACCCTCTCCGACGCGGATCTGCGGCAGCTGGTGCGTGACCTCGGAGGCCTGGGCGCCGACGACACCATCGGCAGCTCGTACCTGGAACGGCGGCTGCCGGTGCTGCGCGCCGACCTCACCGCCTGCGAGACCTACCGGTGGACCCCGCGCCGGCCCCTGAGCTGCCCGATGACCGCGTTCTCCGCCACCCGTGATCCGATCGCGCCCCCGCACGAGATGGAGGCATGGCGCGTCCACACCCGTGGCTCACTCCTGCGCCACCACATGGAGGGTGACCACTTCTTCCTCAACGGCCCCGCGCGGCCGCACCTCCTGCGCGAGATCCGTGCCGAACTCGCCCGCCGTTCCGACGGCTCGGGCCACCCGGGGACGGCGGAGCGAGACCGACTGCCCACTGCGAAGAGGGAACCCTCATGGATCTACTGAGCCTGGCCAGGACCGTCAAGGACCGGGTGGAGGCGCCGATCACCGATGTGCTGGCCGTGGCGAAGGTCGTCACCGATCCACGGACCCCCCTGCTGCTGGCCCTGTCCACCGTGGTGGTCACTCCCCTGTACCGGGCTGCCTTCCTGGCGTCCGCCTCGGGTTCGGGCGTGCTGCGGTGTCTGGCCGTGCGCCCCTGCGACCTGGACAGCCTCGTCGAGTACCTGGAGGTGCCGGACGACCGGGAGCGGCTGCGCGTCTGGCTCGACACCGGTGTCCGCCTCGGTGAACTCGACGTGCGCGAGGGGTGCTACCGCCTGAGGAGCACCATGGCCAAGCTCCTCGCCCAGGCGGGGAACGACGCGGTGGCCGCCGCTCTCGAAGAGATCATGCGCTTCCATGTGCCGGCGCTCCTGGACGCGCCCCGGATGCTCAAGGAAGGGCGTCGCTTCTCCCTCGACGACCAGGACGGTACGGTCATCGCCCGTTCCTCCCTGGCGTTGCAGGGCATGGTGCACGAGGCGATCGACCGGCACCTGGAGCGCTCCGCGCCGGTCCGGCTGCTGGAGATCGGCTGCGGTACGGGGGCCTACGTCCGCCACGCCGCGCGGCTCAACCCCCGCCTGACCGCCCTCGCGGTCGACCTGCAACGGGAGGTGGCGCTCCGGGCCGCCGACAACATGGCCGCATGGGGGCTCACCGACCGCGTGGAGACCCGTCAGGGTGATCTGCGCGCCCTCGAACTCCAGCCCCAGTTCGATCTCGTCACCCTGCACAACAACATCTACTACTTCCCCGAGGACGAGCGGGTCGAGATGCTGGCACGGGCCCGCTCCTTCCTCGCGCCCGGCGGCCGGCTGCTCCTCACCTCGTCGTGTCAGGGCGGCGGCAACGCCGGGCTCGACGTACTCAACCTCTGGTTCGAGTACGCCGACTTCGGTGGCCCGCTGCCCCGGGAGGACGAGCTGGTCGGCCAGCTGGAGAAGGCGGGGTTCGCCGACGTCCGGGCCGCCCGGATCATCCCCACGCAGCCGTTCCGCGAGTTCGTCGGAACCAACGTTCGAGCCTGACCGGGCCAGGAGACCTCATCATGAACACACGAACGGCAAGCACTCCGGCCCCCGCTCCGTCCGGCACACCGTCGGACGCGCCCTACCGGGAACTCGTGACCGTGCTCGGTCACACGCCCGGCGCCGGTACCGAGACTCTGGGCGGCAAGGCCGCCCGGCTGAGCGAGATGATCGAGGCGGGACTGCCCGTCCCGCCCGCGTTCTGCCTGACCACCGGGCTGTTCGACCTGTTCCTGCGCGAGACCGGCCTCGCCGCGGACATCCGGGCCGCCGAAGCCCGCGCCGCGGACCCCCGGACCGTCCGCGAACTGATCACGGCCCGGGAGATGCCCGAGCCCCTCACCCGTACGATCCTCGCCGCCTACGAGGACCTGGGCCGGCCCAGG
>NZ_LIPP01000380.1 GCF_001418335.1 Streptomyces aurantiacus
CGGGGAGGCGGGCGGGGGCGGGAAGGTCACGCGGAGCGGTACGCGGCTTCGAGCGCGGCGCGGACCTTCGCCGCGCCGGTGCCGCGGGTGAAGGACGTACTGGTCGCGGTGATGAGCGGCTGGGTCGCCGTCGGCGGGACGTACACGTCGGGCAGCAGGACCTGGCTGACGTCGTCCCCCAGCCGCTGGGCGGCCGCGACCAGCGGGAAGTCCGTACTGACCGTGTCGGAGCGCAGCGCCATGTCACGGCCGCTCTCCTTGATGAACCGCGACACGGTGTCGGGGCGGTACATGAAACGCAGGAACTTCTCGATGGCGTCGATCTTCTTCGTGCCGTTCGGGCTGATCCAGAACCCGATCAGGGTGTACGTGCGCAGGATCGTCGGCCGGTCGTGGGCGGCGCCCTCGGCGAGTGGCCAGCCGGCCACGTCCGTGTGGCGTGCGAGGGACTCGGGCACCTTCGCGAGCGCCGACGACATCGCCGACTGGATGGCGGCGGCCCCCGTGTTGAACTGCGTGGTCATCGAGTCCGAGGTCAGGCCCTGGGCCTTGTCGACGAACACTCCGGCGTCGCGCAGTTCGACGAAGTACTCGATGCCGTCCTTCGCGCCCCTGCTGCCGCTGAAGTCGCCGGTGGAGTAGACGTGCCGGGCCTCGTCCTCGGTGAGGAAGGTCTGGATGATCTGGGCGAGGAGCTTCTGCCCGGTCCAGTCGTTGCCGCCGGTCGTGACGGGGCCGATGCCCTTGGCCCGCAGTCTGCGGGCCGCGGCGATCAACTGGTCGCCGGTGACCGGGATCTCGTCCACGCCCGCCTTGTCCAGGAGCGCCCTGTTGTAGGCGACCGGCCAGTTGGTGGCGAAGTAGGGGAAGGCCCGCAGCCGGCCCTCGCCGTCGGTCCAGGCGTCCAGGGCCACCGGCAGCACCCGCTCGCGCAGCCCCCAGTCGTCGAGGTAGTCCTTGACATCGACCGTGGCGCCGACGTCCGTCCAGGCCAGGGTCTTGTCGTAGAGGTTGACCATGACGACGTCCGGTTCCTTACGAGCCAGCCGGGAGGTTTCGTAGACCTGGGCGAGGTCGTCGCCGTTGACGAGGTTCTTGACCTTGAGCCCCGGGTTCTCCCGGCGGAAGCGGTCCAGGGACGCCAGATAGGTGGGCGATCCCGGCGCGGTGGTGCCCAGCTGGCTGTGCACGACGAGCGTGTCGGGGTCGGAGTCCGCCGCGACCAGCGCGGAACAGCCGGACAGAGCGGGCAGGGCGGTCGCGGCCGTGAGGCCGGAACCGGCGGCGAGGAAGCCGCGCCGAGTCAGCGGTGGGCGCACAGCGGGGTTTCTCCAACCATGGCGGTTAACCGGGTGACGGGTTAACGAGTGGTTAATCGATGTACCTGCGAGAGTGCGAGGACTTTAGGAGGGGTTACGCGCGAGGTCAAGACCTGGAGGGAAAGTGGCCAGGACCAGGAAGGGAGGCCAGGAAGGGGGATCGGGAAGGGGGCCGGCGAGGGCGGTCGGGCCGGCCGGGGGAGCCGTCTCCCTCGCGGCCCTCAGTGCGTCGGTTCGGCGAGGGCCTGGGTGCCGATGACCGCGAGCAGGTCGAGGAGATCGGCGCTGTCGGTGCCGACCGCGGGCGTGAACCAGAGCAGTCGCTGCCGGCCGTCCTCGCTGAACAGGTTGAGGCAGTTGACCTCGATCAGGCCGAGCGCGGGGTGGTGGAGACGCTTGCGGTCGTCGCGCCGGAACGCCACGTCGTGGTCGGCCCACAGGGCGGCGAACTCGGAGGAGGCGTTGAGCAGCGCCCGGATCATCGAGGCGGCTTCGACGTCCTTGGCGTCCCGGCGCGCGGCTGCCGCACGCAGATCGGCGACGAAGGCGCGGGACTGGCTCTCATGGTCGGCCTCGGGATACTGGCGCCGGGCGTCGGACTCGGTGAACCACCGGTGGACGAAGCTGGCCCGAGGACCCCGCAGACCGGAGTGGTCCCCGAGCAGCGCCACGGCGAGCGGGTTCTGTACGAGGGTGACGTGCAGGTCGGTGATGACCTGTGCGGGGGTGGAGGTCAGGCGCCCGAGCAGGTCGAGCATTCCGGGGTGGACGTGCGAGGCGGCCCCGCCCTGCACGGGTACCGGTCGCCCCGCCAGGCGGTAGAGGTAGTCACGCTCGTCCGCGCTCAGCCGCAGCGCGCGGGCCAGCGCGGCGACCATCTGCTCGGAGGGCTGCGAACCGGCTCCGCGTTCGAGCTCGTTGTAGTAGTCCACCGATGCCCCGGCGAGCTGGGCGACTTCGTCACGGCGCAGCCCGGGGACACGGCGCCGGGGACCGGACGGGAGCCCGATGTCGGCCGGGCGGATGCGCTCACGCCGCGACCGCAGGAAGGCACCCAGCTCCGTGTACTTCGCAGAACCCATGCCCGCCATTGTGCGCCCGGCCGGGGCCGGGGACACAGGGGATGACATCCCCTGGCTCCGCCGTCAGGGGTCACGCAAGGTGGAGGACATGACCACGAACCACACCACTCCAGCACCGCCGGTGCCCTCACCGGTGCCACCGCGGGTCGCCGTCGTCACCGGCGGATCACGCGGTATCGGCCGGGCGATCTCCCAGAAGCTCGCCCACGACGGCCTGGCCGTCGTGGTGAACTACACCCGCGACGCGGCTGCCGCCGAGGAGACGGTGTCCGCGATCACCACCGCCGGCGGGCGGGCGATCTCCTTCCGGGCGGATGTGGCGGAGGAGAAGGAGGTCGCCGCACTGTTCGACCGGGCGGAGCAGGAGTTCGGCGGCGTGGACGTCGTCGTGAACTCCGCCGGCCGGCTCGCTCTGTCGACCATCGCCGACCTCGACCTGACGGTGCTCGACGCCGTGCACCGCACCAATATCCGCGGCACGTTCGTCGTCGCGCAGCAGGCCGCCCGTCGGCTGCGCGGCGGGGGCTCGTTCGTGGGGCTGTCGACTTCGGTGGTCGGCACTCAGTTCCCCGCTTACGGCGCGTACGCGGCGAGCAAGGGCGCCGTCGAGTCGATCACGCTGATCCTCGCCCGCGAGCTGAGAGGACGGGACATCACCGTGAACACCGTCGCCCCCGGGCCCACGGCCACGGAGCTGTTCCTCGACGGCAAGACTCCCGAGCAGGTGGACCAGCTCGCCAAGGTCCCGCCGCTGGAGAGGCTGGGCACACCGCAGGACATCGCCCAGGTGGTCGCCTTCCTCACCAGCGAGGAAGGGCACTGGGTCAACGGCCAGATCCTGCGGGCCAACGGAGGCATGGTCTGACGACGCAGCCTGACACCGGCACGGCACCCCTCACGAAGCAACCGACACAAGGAGAAACAGTCATGCCTTTCGCCAACTTCAAGGTCCCCGCAGGCACCCTCACCGCCGAGGACAAGAAGAAGATCGTCGAGCGCACCACCGACCTGTACGCCGAGATCTACGGTGACCGGGCCCGCGCCACCACCGTCGTTCTCGTCGACGAGGTCGAGGACGGCGGCTGGGGCGTCGGCGGCAACGTCCTGACCGCCGCCATGCTCAACGGCGACGACTCCTGACCCCGGCCGCACCGTTCCTTGGCTGCGGCGAGGGACTGTCAGACCTCCCTGCCATGCTGATCGCCATGACAGCAGCAGAGGATTCGCCGGTTTCCGCCACCCCTACGGCCGCCATGGACGCCCTGCTGTGGCGGTGGGCGGATCACGTCAACCGGAACGGCGTGATGGCACGGCCGGAATGGTTCGCGTGCGTAGGAGAGTTGGCACTGGCCGGGCAGGTCACCTGGTACGGGATGGCGACCAACGCCGGTAGGTGGGTCCACGAGAACCTGCTCCCCGGCCCCGGCCGGGTTCCGGTGTACGCGGGCTTCCACTGGTCCGAGGCGGGCGACGGACCGGCGGAAGCCCGGGTCAGCATGGTCGTCCTGCCGCTGGCGGATCCCGCCCGGATCATCGCCGCCGAGTGGGATGAGGGGTACGGCGGCTATGAACCGGCGCCGGTGGACGGGTACGCGGTCCTGTGCAGCGAGCCGTTCGATCCGGTGAGCATCAGGGGCCGCGACGCCGAGGCCGATCTCCGCGAGGCCAAGCGGATCATCGCGGCCGGCGCCGACGAAGGCCGCCGGGTCAACTACGCCGAGATCGTCATCGACCCGGACCGCGGTGGCAACGCCCTGTTCTTCCCGGTTGACGGAGAGGAACGAGACGGCTACGAGGCCCTGGAGGAGGACGGCACGGTCGTCTGCCTCGCTTTCATCTCCTACGACTTCGACTAGGGCCTGCGTGCTGTCGTGATCGGTCTTCGGGTCCCGTCCCTGTGCGGGGGCGGGACCCGAAGGCCATCGGGCCTTACCTGCCGATCGGCGCCTACGTCAGGAGACCGATGGCGGTGAGTACAGCACCACCTCGCTCACCTGCACGAATCCCAGCCAGCTGTAGACAGGCAGCCCCTGGCTGCTGGCCTGCAGCGTGCAGACGGACATCCCGTGTTCGCGTCCGACCGCCATCGCGGCTGCGGTGAGCGCCGCACCGATGCCTCGTCCGCGGTAGGCGGGATCGGTGCCGATCCAGTAGAGACCGGCCACGCCGTTGCTGACGAGTACCGCCGACGTGGCCACCGCGCGTCCGTCGATTCGCCCCACGAGCCGGACAAGAAGACCGAGGTCGGTGCGTAGACCGGCTTCGGCGTCGATGACCGCGTCCCGCAGATCGGGGCCGACGCCGAACGACGACGCATAGGCATCGACGTAGTCCGCCGGGCCCTCGGAGACATCGACGCGCTCGACGGTGAGTCCGGCCGGGAGAGGCGGCTCGGGCACCTTGTCGAGCCGCGCGGCCATGATCGGCATGCTGCCGACTCGGGCGTAGCCCCGTCCCTCCAGCGCATGCGCCACGCCGGGATCGCTGTCCGGTCCTATCCACCATCGCCACGGCAAGCCGCTCAACTGCTTCTCCGCCTCGGCGGCCGCGTCTTCCACCGGGCGCTCGCGCACCCTCAGCACGCCGTTGAGCAGTCTGTGCCGGAGGCCACTGCGGTAGACGGCGTGGTCGGCGTCGAGTCCGCTCGAACCGCCCCAGGCGAGCCAATGAGCTCGGAGGTTGGCCATCTGCGGAAGGAGCTCATGGATGGACGTGGCGACCGGCTCGGCAGCTTTCATGTCGGGATTGTATTGAACTCGCCTCCGGCTTCGGTGAGTTGCCTACGCGTCACGCTCCCAGGAGGACAGCGAGTCAACTGCCGCCGAGGACAAGATGGCGACCGAACCGGAAGGCGTACCTGTACTACCTGTACCGCCCGACCGGCACCTGAGCCGGGGCGTCAGAGCCGCCAGGCCTGTCGTTCCCGGCTGCGAGGGTCGTCGACCTGGCTCCACTCCGCGTCGATACGCATGGTGGCCCGGTGCTCGGTGTCGTACCGGTCCCAGCCGGGATCGCCGGTCCTGGCGAACCGGACCCATGCCGCGTGCACACGGGCGGCGAGATCCGTGGGCGGCCTGTCGGGACCGAGCAGGGCACGGGCGCCCCGCAACTGGGAAAGCTCCGCGAGATCGAAGACGAAGGGCAGCTCCATCGCGTGGGTGGCGCCCAGTTGTCCGTCCAGGGCGCGGGAGCGCCAGGCGAACTCGTAGCGGAAGGTGGCGGACCCGGCGTGGGTGGCGTGGTCGGCGTGTGCGTCGGCCAGGGCCCAACTGCCCGCGCCGAACAGCGCGTCACCCATGATGGCGGACCGCAGCTCCCCGAAGCCCGCTCCCGGGCGGGTCCCGCGGTACGTCTCGACGAGTTGCGCCGGATCGTGATGCGCCCTCGCCGCCGCGTCGTCGACGTCCCTGGCGGTCGAGGTGGCGTAGGCGCCCACGGGAACCAGATAGAGGTTTCCCTCCTCCGTGTTGGTTCCGACGAGCAGGTCGACGTCCGAGCTCAGACCCGCCGCGACGGCTTCGGCGGGCTGGGTGTCGAGGACCAGGCCGAAGGGGCTGAGGCCGATCAGCGGGTCGCGGTGTGCCGCGGTCCGCAGATCGATGCCCGCGAGTGCCGAGGCGGCCTCGACCAGGCGTTCGTCGGAGACCTCCGCGAAGGCGTCGACGTGCGGCTCGATGCCCAGAGCCCTCGCTGCCGCGCTGGTGACGCGGGCTGCCTGCTCGGTCGTGAACGCGCCCAGGCCGCTGCCGCTCTGGACGATCACCCGGCGGAAGAGGCCGGCGGCCGCGGGAGCGGCGAGGATGCCCCCGACGATGGTCGCCCCCGCCGACTGGCCGAAGAGGGTGACGTTGTGCGGATCACCTCCGAACGCGGCGATGTTCTCCCGCACCCAGCGCAGCGCGGCCACGACGTCGAGCAGACCGCGGTTGGCGGGAGCTCCGGGAATGTCGAGGAACCCGGCCATAC
Source organism: Streptomyces aurantiacus (assembly GCF_001418335.1). Taxonomy (GTDB): domain Bacteria; phylum Actinomycetota; class Actinomycetes; order Streptomycetales; family Streptomycetaceae; genus Streptomyces; species Streptomyces aurantiacus. The sequence continues at coordinate 6,368 of NZ_LIPP01000380.1, forward strand.
CGAGCCGGTAGTTGAGGGTGACGAGGACGACGCCGTCGCGGGCGAAGGCGGAGCCGTCGTACAGCGCGGACCGTGTCGATCCGGCGACGAACCCACCGCCGTGGACGAAGACCATGACGGGCAGGCCACCGCCGGTGGCTTCGGGCGTCCAGACGTTGACGGTGAGGTAGTCCTCCCCACGACTCCAACCGGCCCCGAAGTAGGGGGACATGTCCACGCTGCCGAGCTCGCGCGCGGACTGGGGTGCGTTGGGTCCTGGCGCGGTGGCGTCCCGTACGCCGTCCCAGGACTCGTGCGGCCGCGGCGGTGCGAACCGGCCGGCACCGCGGGGAGGAGCGGCGTAGGGAATGTCGAGGAAGACGGCGGTGTCGCCCTGGCGCAGGCCGCGGACGGCTCCCTGCGCCGTGGTCACGACGGAGTCGGTGCGACGGTTCACAGCAGTGCTCCGCGGGTCTCGGCCTGCTCGGTGGCCGGGGCCGAGGGGTACGGGTCGAAGGGGGCCCAGCCCTTGACGGCGAACTTGTCGCCGTCGCGCACCACGTGTGCGGCACCGTGGCCGCCCAGGTGCGCGGGGATGACGAGCGCGTTGTTGTCGGCCGCCCAGCCCAGGATCTTGCGGCGGGTGGCGCGCGCCTCCGCCGGGTCCTCGCAGAAGCAGCTGTTGGCGTCCGGTTCGAAGATCTGCACCGGGTTGTGCAGCAGGTCACCGACGAACACGGCGCGATCGGTCCCGGACGTGAGGGTCAGTACGGAGGAGCCGGGCGTGTGTCCGGGAGCGGCGTCCAGGCGCAGGCCGGCGTCGATCCGGTGGCTGTTCTCCCACAGCAGTGTCTGGCCGGCCCGGTGCACCGGGGCCACGCTGTCCTCGAAGACGTTCTGGTTGCCGCGGCCGAGCACCGTCCTGTGGTTGTTCTCCGGGTTCCAGAACTCGAAGTCGTCCTTCGGCATCAGGTAGGTGGCGTTCGGAAAGGTGGGAACCCAGCTCCGGCCGTCGAGGACCGTGTTCCAGCCGACGTGATCGATGTGCAGATGCGTGTTGATCACTATGTCCACGTCCTCCGGCTGAACTCCGGCGCGGGCGAGATTGTCCAGGAAACCGGTGTTCATCCGGCTCCACACCGGGGCGTACGGGCGCTCTTTGTGATTGCCCACGCCGGTGTCGACGAGGATGGTCCTGCCCTCACTGCGCAGCAGCCAGGTCTGGATCGCCGAGTTGACGATCCGCTTCTCGTCACCCAGGAAGTCCGGAACCAGCAGGGGGCGGTGTTCCTCCCACGCGTTCGACGGGCTCTCCGGGAAGAACTCCTCGGGGGTCATGTCCACGGGCCCGAAACGCTCCCAGACCCGGGTGAGAGTGACGTCGCCCAGAGTGATGGCGTCCACGGCCGGTCCCCCGTGCGAGGTGTCCGCGGACGGATCGGCGGTGTCTGCTGCCGCGGTCCTGCCGGCTGCCTCGGTCCTGCTGGTCCTGCTGGTCATCCTGGTCGTCCTTACGAGACGTGCGGTGCGCGGGGCCCTGCCCCGGGCCGCGACGGGTGAACGGTGCGGGACCAATGTCAGCGCCATCGCGGCGGCCGAACCAGACCTGGTCGTGCCTACCCCTGAGCGGGTCAGGTTCCCGGCCCCGTGCGGCCACATACTGGTCTCATGAGCGGACAGCGAGAACTCGGCGACTTTCTGCAGACGCGGCGGGCTCAGCTGCGTCCGGAAGACGTCGGGCTGCCGGACTACGGAGACCGGCGCCGGGTGCCGGGCCTGCGACGCGAAGAACTGGCGCTGCTGGCCGGCGTGAGTTCCTCGTACTACACACGCCTGGAACAGGGCCAGTCGGTGGGGGCCTCGCCGGAAATCCTCGACGCCATCGGCCGCGCGCTGCACCTGGACGAGGCCGAGCAACGTCACCTCCACGACCTGGCAGGCAGCGCGAGGCGGCGAGCGGTCGCCCGTCGTCCGCCTGCCGAGCACGTCGACGCGTCGATCTTCGGCCTGCTGGAGGCTTTCGGTGACGTCCCCGCCCTCGTCAGCGGGCGACGCGGTGACGTACTGGCCTGGAACCGGATGGGGCACGCGCTGTTCGCCTCCCACATCGACCCGGCCGGCCCCATGGACCCCGACAACCGCCCCAACCTGCCCCGGCTGATCTTCCTCGACCCCCACACCCGCGCGCTCTACGCCGACTGGCCGAGGAAGGCCAGGGCCGTTGTCGAGAACCTCCGTATGACGGCCGGCCGTCATACGGACGATGCGCTGCTCACCTCACTCGTCGGCGAACTCGCCATGAAGAGTGCGGAGTTCGCCGCCATGTGGGCCGATCACAAGGTCAGCCCCTGTGACTCCGCGGTGTACGAGATGAATCACCCGCTGGTCGGCAGCCTCGTCGTGACACAGCAGAGCATGCGTCCACCGCGCGGCGAGGAACGGCACATCGTGCTCGGCCTCGCCGAACCCGGTTCCCCGTCGCAGGCAGCCCTTCGCCTGCTCTCCCAGGCGACCGCCCCGGAGGTTCGCCGCGAGCGCGAGTGTCCCGTGGCCGATGCCCGAAGCGGCAGTCCGTCGCCAGGTCGCTGTCGGACGCCTTGAGCACCGGCCGGGTGCGCTGCCCTGGAAAGGTACTGAAGGTACTGGGAGGGTCACTCAGCCGTGGTGCCGACCATGACGGCCCTCGTCCCCGTCCCTGTCTTCGGCGTGGTGCCCGCCGCGGTCGTCGTCGGCCTTGGTCCGCGACCGCGTGATCGCGCCGCTGCTCCGGTCGACATGCACCTCGTACCGGACGCCGTCCTTGACGATCTTCACACTCCATACGGCGCGGCCGTGCTCCATCTCGGCCTCGACCTCGGTGAGGGTTCCGCCGCCCACATGAGAGAGCGCGAGTTCCCCGGCGCGTCGGCCGCCCACCGACCGGCTCGCGGGAGCGGTTGAGGCCGGTCCTGCCGTGTCGTCGGCCGTCGGAACCGCCGTAGGCGACTGGGACGGTGAGCCGGACGACGGCGCGGACGAAGACGCGGTCGGCACACCGAGGGACGGTACGGACGAGGCAGACGCCGACGACGCGCTGCGGGGCGGAGACGTGTCGTCGCTCCCTCCCGCGAGAGCGGTGCCGGTGATCGCGGCGACGAGCGCTCCCGAAGTGAGCAGGACGAGTGATATGCGCTTCATGGCGAACCTCCTGTGAATGCCCTGTGATGGAGAGAGGTTCGCGCGCGCCGGGACAACGCCGCGCTGCGGCAGTGCTAAGAGCGGGCTAAGGCGGTCACGACGAAGCGGGCGGGGAAGCGGGCGGGGAAACAGGCGGTCCCAGTTCCAGCGTCACCCGGGCGCCGCCCGTCCGGCCGGCCGACAGGTCCATGCGCCCGCCGCTGGACTGGGCGACCCGGCGGGCGATGTCCAGGCCGAGACCGGTGGATCCGCCGCGGCTGGCGCCCCGCTCGGCCAGGTCCGCCGACAGGCCGGGGCCGTCGTCCGCCACCGTCAGGAGGGCTCCGCCGCCGGTGCGGGGCGCCAGGGAGACCGAGAAGGCGGTGCCGTCGGGAGTGTGGGCGAACACGTTGCCCAGCAACGCGTCCACGGCTGCGGCGAGCTCGTCGGCGGGGACGCCGACCGGCAGGGGTCCTTCCACCGTGACGTCCAGGGTGACGGCCCGGCCGGTGTCCTCGGCCAGCACGGCCCAGAACGCCACCCGCTCGCGAAGCGCGGAGGCCGCCTCGCACACCGCGTACGCGTCCGCCTCCCGGCGGTGTCGAGCCTCGTCGATGAGGCCGGTGACCGCCCGTTCCATGGCGTCCACGCGCGCGGCGATCCGGGTCGCGTCGGTGCCAGCCAGTGACTCGGCCTCCAGGCGCAGCGAGGTCAGCGGCGCCCGGAGGCGGTGGGACAGGTCCGCGACCTGCTCGCGTTCCTCGCGCAGCAGTTCCTGGATCCGGTCGGCGAGATGGTTGAGGGCCCCGGCGACCTGGCGCAGTTCCGGCGGTCCCTGTGGACGCGCGCGAGCCGTGAGGTCGGCCCGCGCGAGCCGGTGGGACACGGCGGACAGCTCCGTGATGGGGCTCACCAGGGCACGGCTGAGCCGGTCGGCGACGAGCAGGCCGAGCAGCAGGAGCGCGACGCCCAGACCGGCGAGTACCAGCCAGGCCCGCGTGACCCCGCGGGTCAGTTCGGCGGCGGGCACGAAGGCACGGATGACGGCAGTGCCGTCCGGGCGGCCCAGCACGGCCACCACGATCTCGCGCCCGTCGGGCCGTTCCACGGTCCGGCTGACTCCGGCCAGGGCCGCGAGCCGCACCGCGCTGGTCCGCGGGGCCCGGCTGCCCAGGACCGACCGGTCGGCGAGGAAGACGGTGAGCGGGCCCCGGGCTCCGGCGGCCATGTGCTCGACGCTGATCCGCAGGGTGTCCGGGTCCGCGGTTCCCACCAGCGAGACGAGGCTCTGCGCGTCGGCGGCTGCGGTGGCGACGGCACGGTCCTGCGCGACCGTACGCAGCAACAGGGCCAGCGGCACGACGAACGCGAGGAGCGCCAGGCACATGGTGGCCGCGACGAGCAGGGTCAGGCGGCGCCTCATGGACGGTCCGCGGGCGCGCTCAGCCGGACGCCGACACCTCGTACGGTGTGCAGATAGCGGGGGTCCTGCGCACTCTCGCCGAGCTTGCGGCGCAGCCAGGACAGGTGCACGTCCACGGTTTTGTCGGCGCTTCCGTACGGCACCCGCCACACCTCGGTGAGCAGTTCCCGCTTGGTGACGACCTGTCCGGCCCGGCCGGCCAGATGGTGGAGGAGGTCGAACTCGCGGGGTGTGAGGTCGAGGACGGTGCCGGCAAGGGTCACCTCGCGGGTGCCCGGGTCGATGCGCAGGTCACCGACGACGGTGGCTGCCGCGGGCTCCCGGGAGGCGGCGCCACGCCGCAGCACCGCCCTGATCCGTGCCTCCAACTGTGCGGCGGTGAAAGGCTTCACCACGTAGTCGTCGGCGCCGGCGTCGAGGGCCCGGACGATCTCCGGCTCGTCGTCCCGCGCCGTCGCGATGATGACCGGTACCGGACTGACCGCCCGCAGCATGCGCAGCAGTTCGATGCCGTCGAGGTCGGGCAGGCCGAGGTCGAGGACCACGAGATCCGGACGCTCGTCCAGCGCGGTCTGCAACCCGCCCATCGCGGTGTGCGCGGCGGCGACGGCGTGACCGCGCTCGCGCAGGGCACGGATCAGCGGCGTCCGTATCGTGGGGTCGTCTTCGACTATCAGCAGATGTACCACAGCAGGCACGCTATCCGAGCGATCCGTCCTGCCCGCCTCGTTAACCGTCCCTTAGGTTTCCCCGGTGCTCTCCTTATCGACAGCCGGGGCATAGTCGTACGCATGCCTTCCCGTACGTTCCTCGCCCTGGCCGGCTGGACGGCCGCCGCCGTGGCCGCCACGCTCACCGGACTGGCCGCCGTCGAGATCATCGGCGACGGGATCACCGGCTCCACCGACGGCAAGGCGCTCACCTCGGAGCAGGTCGAGCGGCAGCTCGACGCGGCGAAGGCCGCACCGTCGCCCTCCCCCGGCCAGGGGACGGGCCCGGCGTCGCCGAGCACGCCGCCCGACAGCCGGACACCCACTCCCACGGCCACTCCCACTCCCACGGCCGCGTCGGGCAGAAAGACGCTCTCCACCCCGGGCGGGACGGCCATCGCCGTATGCGAAGGAGCGACAGTGCGGTTGCTGTCGTGGGCTCCCGCGCAGGGGTACGGGGTGGAGAGCGCGGACCCGGGCCCCGACGACGAACACGCCGAGGTGAAGTTCGAGGGCACCGCAGGCAAGGTCGAACTCCGTGTGCGCTGTGTGAACGGCATTCCCGCGGGATCGTGGAAGCAGGACGACTGAGCGGGGTCAGCCGGCCCGGTAGCGGGTGGCGAGTTCGGGGCTCTGGCCGCCGAAAGCCGCCAGGTCGGCCTGGAAGACGGTGTCGAGAAGGCCGGCGTCCTCGACACCGGGGGCGCAGACGACTTCACCGAGTTCCAGACCGCGCAGGGCGCCGGTGACGAGGTCCTCGGCGCTCATGCGGGGCACGACGCTCATGTCGAGGCCCTGGCGCTCGTGGAACTCGGTGGCCACCACTCCGGGACATACGACCTCGACCTGGACGCCGGTTCCTTCCAGTTCGGCGCTGAGGGTCTGGGACATGGCGACGAGGTGGGCGAGAGTGCCGGCGTAGACGGCCCGGCGGGGCATCTGGGAGTGCGGGGCGGGACCGCTGAAGGCGATCATTCCGGCCACGTTGATGATGGCGCCCCGGCCCCGGTCCCGCATGCCGGCGACCGCGGCGCGGGAGAGCAGGGTGGGAGCGAGAACCTTGACGTTGACCAGTTCGCGGGCCTTGTCGGCGGGCAGGTCGGCGAGCGGCATGTAGTGGGACACGCCCGCGTTGTTCACCAGCAGGGTCAGGGGCTCGGCGGCACAGATACTGGCGACGGTGTCGATGCCTGCGTCGGTGGACAGGTCGGCCACGACGGGCTGGACCTCGACCTCGGGGTGGGCGTCGACGAATTCTTCGAGCCGCTCCTGCCGCCGGCCGACGATCACCAGGTCGTAGCCGTCGGCGGCGAGCCGCTCGGCGAACGCCTTGCCGATACCCGAGGTGGCGCCGGTGACGAGTGCGAGGTTGCTCATGGGTGCTGTTCCTTCGAGTTGCCGGCCGCGGTGGCCGGAATACGGCTCCTGAGAAGCGAGGTCACTTCGTCCTGGCACTGGCGGCGCGGGCACTGGCAGGGGCGCCGGCGTTGGCATTGATGTCGGCATTGGCATTGGCATTGGCATGGGCGCCGGACGGCTTCGGCAGTCCGGTCCGGCCCGCCGTGGGGTCTGTGGACGTTCCCGTTGATGTCATGCCTCCACGATGAAGACAAAACGCGGGAACAGGTAGGAGACCCGCCTTCATAGGACTACCAGTACCAGGCACCTGTTCCGGCTCATAAGGCACACTGTCCGGCATGGCGACGACAGAACTCGGTGCGGCTCTCCGACGCTGGCGCGACCAGGTCTCACCCGGCACGGTGGGCCTTCCCGTGGGCGGACACCGGCGTGCCGCGGGGCTGCGGCGCGAAGAGCTGGCCCAGCTGGCCGGAATCTCCGTCGACTACATCACCCGCCTCGAACAGGGCCGGGCGACCAACCCCTCCGCACAGGTCGTCGAAGCCCTCGCCCGGGCGCTGCGCCTCTCGACAGGCGGCCGCGCCCACCTCTTCCAGCTCGCCGGACTCGTTCTGCCGGGCCCTGACACGGTCTCGGCGTACATCACGCCCAGCGTCCGCCGGATGATGGATCGGCTCGCCGGCACTCCCGTCGCGGTCTTCGACGCCGCATGGACCCAACTGCTCGCCAACCCCCTCTACACGGCACTGCTGGGGGAGTGGCACGGCAATGACCTCAACGCCGTATGGCGCAACTTCCTCGGCGCCGGCACCCGCGTACGCCACACCCCCGAATCCCTGGGTGCACTGCGTACCGCACAGGTCGCCGACCTGCGCAGCACAGCGAGCCGCTACCCGGCCGATCAGCGCCTGCAGCACCTGGTCTCCGAACTGCGCGCCGCGAGCGCCGAGTTCGACGAACTCTGGGAGTCCGGGGTCGTCGGCCGGCACCAGTCCGCCCGCAAGACCATCGACCACCCCCACGTCGGCGCCCTCACACTGGACTGCGACGTGCTCGGCGTCGCCGGCAACGACCTGCGCATCATGGTCTACACAGCCGAACCCGGCACTCAGGACGCCGAACGCCTCGCGCTCCTCGCCGTCGTGGGGACCCAGGCGCTCACCGGATAGCCGACCTCACCTTGTGCTGACGTCGTTCTGACGTCCTGGCGTCGTTCTGACGTCGGTCGAGGGTCTGCGGTGCGGTCGGATCGGCCCGCGGCGCGGGCGCGATACCGCCCCGGGGTGATGCCGAACTCCCTCTCGAAGGCGTGGGAGAGCGCGTACGGACTGCCGTAGCCGACTCGGCCGGCGATGGTGGCCAGGGTGTCCGGGGTGTCGCGGAGCAGGGTGGCGGCAAGGGTCAAGCGCCACCAGGTGAGGTAGGCCATCGGCGGACGCCCGACGAGGGTGGTGAACCGGCGGGCCAGGGTGGGGCGGGAGACGCTCGCCACCGCGGCCAGGCAGTCGTTGGTCCAGGGGGCGGCCGGGTCCGAGTGCAGCGCCCGCAGGGCGGCGGCCGTCACCGGGTCGCTCAGCACACGGGGCCACACTCCGCCGGTGTCCGCGGCGATCCAGGAGCGGATCAGGTAGACGAGCAGGAGGTCGAGCAGGTTCGGGAGCGCGATGCCGAAGCCGGGCCGTCCCTGGCCGAGCTCCACGGCGAGCAGGTCGATCGCGGCGCGGAGTTCGAGGTGGCTGCCCATCTGGTTGCGGAGGTGGACGACCTTCGGCATTTCGGCCATGAGCGGGTGTATGCGGCTGGAGTCGAGTTGGTACTTGCCGCACAGCACCTCCGTGTCGCCGTGAGCGGGCCGAGACCGTGTTCCTGCCGCGGCGAACCATTGGTCGAGCGTCGGTGCCGCGTCGATGGCAGCCGCATCGGCCGGGGAATCGGCGAGCACATGGCCGGCGCCGTGGGGAAGCAGCACCGCGTCGCCCACATGGAGCGACACCGGCGGACCACCGTCGGGCAGCAGCCAACAGCCGCCCTTGAGGATGACCGCGAAGCCCGCCCCGTCGTACGGGGCCATGCGCACGCACCAGCTGCCGCTCATCCCCACCCGGTCGAACGAGGGGCGACCCAGCCGCATGGCGGAGATCGTGTCACTCACCACATCCATCCGTGCAGCGTATGCCACCAGGTGTATGGGCTGTGAGACGCAGGTGTGAGACGCAGGCGCATTTTCATGAGACCAAGAGGCATCGAAAAGCTTGTTCGATCTTCTTAAGGTCGATCTCATGGTGAACGAGAACGAGCGTGTGCAGAGCATGGTGCTGGGGGATGTCGAGGTCGTCCGGGTCGTCGAGTGGCACGAACCGTTCCTGACCACGTCCGACTTCCTTCCGGAGGTCGGTGCCGATGTGTGGAAGGGCAACGAGCACTGGCTGGCACCCGACCACTGGAACCCGGACACCGACAGGACGGTGATCGCACTGCAGTCCTGGATACTGCGCAGCGCGGGGCGGACCGTCCTGGTCGACACAGGAGCGGGCAACGGGCGCGACCGGCCGGGCATGGCGCCCTATTTCGACCAGTGCCAAGGGGATTTCCTCGATCTCCTGGCGAGGGCCGGTGTCCGTCCGCAGGATGTCGATGTGGTCGTCAACACCCACCTCCACGTCGATCACGTCGGCTGGAACANNCAGGCGGTCGACCGCCTGATCTACGAGGACAGCATCGGGCCCATCCATCAGGCCGGCCAGGCCGTGCTGTGGGACGGCCTCCACACCATCGACGAACACCTCACCCTGGAGTCCGCACCCGGCCACACACCTGGCTCGTCCGTGCTGCGCCTCGCGTCCGGGAGCGACCGGGCGGTCTTCGCCGGAGACCTGCTGCACAGCCCGGTGCAGATCATCGAGCCGTGCTGCAACAGCAGTTCCTGCCTGGCCCCGGAACAAGCGGCGGCCAGTCGCCGTCGCATTCTCGGGCGGGCGGCCGACGAACGGGAGTTGCTCGTCCCCGCGCACTTCGGTGGTGCGGGCGCCCTGGAAGTCCGACGGGACGGTGACGGCTTCGCGCTGGGCCCTTGGGCGACAGCCGGCCCGAAGAAGTGAGCGCCGGCAGTTTCGACCGCCGCCTTGTCGCCCCGATGGTGTGACGGCGGATCAGTCCGCCTCGGTGGCCGCGCCGCACGACGCTCGCGGCAGGGGTGCCGCCGGAAACTGAGTACGCCCGCTGCCGGGCGGCGGAGTTCGGGTGCTGTCGGTTGTGGTTGTGGTTGTGGATGTGGTTGTGGGGGGCGGGGGGCAGTGGATGG
>NZ_LIPP01000381.1 GCF_001418335.1 Streptomyces aurantiacus
CCCCGGCCGGTCTGCAGACCGCCCGCGACACTCTGGTCGAACTCGTGGTGGGCGTGCTCGCGCAGAAGATCGACGAGACCGAGCCGCTGCTGGCCGCTTCGCTGGCCCAGGCGGCCAAGAACCTGGTGGACCGTCATCTGGCCGATGGCGACCTCTCCCCCACGATGCTGGCACGCGAGCTCAATGTGTCGGTGCGCACGCTGAATCGGGCGTTCGCCTCGATCGACGACTCCATCACCGCGTACATCCGCCAGAAACGGCTGGAGCAGGCCCGCCTCGCGCTCACCACGCCTGTCCCCCGTCTGAGCGTGTCAGAGCTCGCCGCGCACTTTCAGTTCGCGGACAGCAGCCACTTCATCCGGGCCTTCAAGAAACAGTACGGCCAGACGCCCAACCGGTACGCCCGGTCCCACGGTCCCGGAGCGGCGGCCGAGGGGCCCTGACTCCCGGGCGCCTCTCACCGCATCGGTCGCGCCGGTCTCGCCGATCGCGTCGGTCTCGCCCGTCTCGTCGGGCCCCATCATTTCGAGGAGCGGCTTTCCCGACGGGCTGGCAGCCGCAAACGCCAACTCCCTAAGATGTAGTTCCTGTTAAGCCTGCAGTTGGCGCCGATCGAGCTGGGGGAACCATGAACACCGACAGGCCGCTGTCCAAGAAGATCGACGCCACCGTGCCGACGGCCGCTCGCATGTACGACCACTATCTGGGCGGCAAGGACAACTACGCGGCGGACCGCTCGGCCTGCGAAGAGCTCGACAAGGTCGTACCCAGCACCCGCCGGCTCGCCCTCAACAACAGGCGATTCCTGCAGCGGGTCGTCAGGACGCTGGCGACGGACTACGGAATCCGCCAGTTCCTCGACCACGGATCCGGTCTCCCCACGCAGGACAACGTGCACCAGGTCGCCCAGGCCATCGACCCCGACACGCGCGTGGTCTACGTGGACAACGACCCCATGGTGCTCGTGCACGGCAGGGCGCTGCTGGACCAGAACGACCGCACCGCGGTCATCCACGCGGACATGCGGAACACCGAAGAGATCTTCTCCCACCCCGACACCCGGCGCCTGATCGACTCCTCACAGCCGGTCGCCGCTCTGTTCAACTCGGTCTTCCACTGCATCCCCGACAGCGACACCGATGGCCCGCAGGCCGTGGTGCGGCGCGTGGCCGAACGGCTCGCGCCCGGCAGCTTCATGGTGATCTGCCAGCTGGTCAGCGAGGACGCGAAAGTCCGGGAGTTCGTCACCGACTTCATGGACCAGGCGACGCAGGGCCACTGGGGACGCGTACGGCAGGAGAAGGACGTCGCCGCGCTGTTCGACGGAATGGAGATCCTCAGCCCGGGGCTTGTGGAGGTCTCCACATGGCGGGCCGACAACGAGGTGCAGACCCGGCAACTCTCCCAGGAGTGGATCGAGTTCGGCGGCCTCGGCCGGCTTCCCTAGGGCTCGGCCGGGTAGCGCTGTTCCATCGTGCTCCGCAGCATGTCGACGGAGTCACGCGGCTTCAGCGCCTCGTCGGCCAGCCGGTCGAGCGTGAGCCGGTACTCCTCGGTCTCGTCCCGGTCCTCCAGGAAATGGGCGCTCCTGATGTGTTCCAGGTAGACGATGTCGGGCAGGTCGAGACCCCCGAAACGCAGATAGGTGATCGGGATGGCCGGCGCCGACGCGTTCGTCACGTCCAGGGGGACGATCTGCAGGACCACGTGGGGGCGTTGAGCCATGTCGATGAGGTGGGTGAGCTGCTCGCGCATGGCCTGTCGGCTGCCCAGTACGCGCCAAAGGACGGACTCGTCGATGACGGCCCACAGCTGCGGGGCGTCCGCCCGGTCCAGCAACTGGGTCCGGCGCGTGCGCAGTTAGTTCGACGCGGCGGTCCACTTCGGCAGCCAGGGAGTTCGGCAGGCCTCGCTCCACGACGGCTCGGGTGTAGGCCGCCGTCTGCAGCAGACCGGGAACGTACTGGATCTCGAAGGTCCGGATGGCGGCGGCCGCCTCCTGGAGGCCCACCAGCCGCTCGAACCATTCGGGCATGAGGCGCTTGTCGTAACGCTGCCACCAGCCGGGCTCGTTGGCCCGATGCAGGAGCTTGAGCAGCACCGAACTCTCGTACGACTCCGTGCCGTACAACCGCAGCAGTGCGCGCACATCGGTCTCGGTCGGAGGCTTGCGTCCCTTGCCCGACTCGATGCGCGAGAGCTTGGCGCCGCTGAACCCCAGCAAGCGTGCCGCCTGGTCCTGAGCGAAGCTGGCGTCCTCACGGAATCCCGCGAGTTGGACGCCGACCAGCATCTTCAGCAAAGTGGGAGCCGGCTCGGAACGCTCCAGATAGGATTCGAGCCGTGCGACGCGAGGCGACTCGGCGACCATCTTCGACTCCCCGCGATCCGGCACAAGGACGGCAACAGTATCGCACCGGACACCGCGACCCCGCATCCCCCGTCAGCGGGCGGTGAGTTGGGCCGGACGCTCACAGCAGGTGGTCGAACTCCCCGTCCTTGGCCCCCGCCAGGAACGCCGCCAGCTCGGCGGACGTGTAGACGAGTGCGGGTCCCTCGGGATGACGGGAGTTGCGCACGGCCACGCCTCCGTCGATCCGGGCGACCTCGACGCAGTTCCCCTCGGCGTTGCTGTACCCGCTCTTGGTCCAGCTGACGTCCAGCAAGCTGGCCTGTATCCCGTTCTCCACCTGTGGCACTGCGTCTCCTTCACGGTTCCCGTTCCTGCCGCGCACCGACCCGGCCCTCTTCGGCCAAACTTCACGCAATTTCCCGTGCAATTGCACGCGGCCGTGTTCAGTGTGGATAATAACCGCAGCGCCGACAACCCCCGCCGGGACATTGGTTCCTGACGTCGCATCAGGGAGGTGACGCGTTGCCACCTGCACGTTCGGAGCCTCCGTCGCCGCGTACGAGCGCGCCGCCGCCAGGTCGCCGGGACGGATTCACCGGGCCGGACGCCACCCCCGGGCGGTACGCGACGTCGGCCTCGCCGTCCAACCGTTACGACACGCCGGAAAGGCATCACGTCATGCAGAGCGTTCCGCCGGAGCAGCCGAGGACTGGGCAGCGAGGGCAACAGAAGACCTCGACGGGGACGGTGACGACAACTCCGCTCACGGCGATGGACCGCGTCTCCTGGAGCGAGATGCGGGACTCCACCGGCTCCGCCACCGCCATCCCCCTGCTCCTCGGCGACGTCGCCCGGGGTGACGCGGAGACCGCGACGGCCGCGCTCAAGGACCTGCGCGAACGTATCTGCCAGTACGGCTTCGTCGTGGAGCAGGCGACCGCCGCCACGGTCCCCTTCCTCTGGGAGCTCGCGCAACTGCCCCAGGTGACCTGCCGGGCGCAGATCCTGCGCCTGCTCAAGAACATCGCCGACACCCGGCAGTGGGAGAGCATCGCCGGCGCCTATCCGAAGCTGCTCAACCACCGTGAGAACCCCGCCGCGTGGGAGCGCGCGGCGAGGGAGGCCGTCCATGCCCAACAGGACGCGCTCGACGTGCTGGTGTCGGAGGACGACACCGAGATCGCGCACGCCACGACGGAACTCGCGCGCACGCTCGGCAGGCAGACCTGCTGAACCGGCCGGGACTGGTGGATCATCGGCCATCACGAGAGGCTAGTTGGCTGAAAATGCACCCTCCCGGCCGGATGGCACAGAGTCTCGAATCCGATGAGAGGCGACAAAGCACACAAAGACGCCGACTGCCGGATGTCTGGAACCGGTTGCCACCGACTCAGTTCAACTACCACACAGTGGCGTTGCGCTAGCTATTTTTCGACGAAGTGAAGTCGTGTGGGTGATGCGCCCCTAGTCGGCGCCCACCTGCCAGGTGCGGTGACTAGCATGAGCCACGCGCTTGATCCGGAAGGCGGGCTACCGTCTTTCCCGGTTCTCGGCGACGTTTCAGATGTTTCAGTCGTGGACGCACTCCTGCTCGCACGGACCGAGGGACCGCGGAATGTCAGTGCCTGCTCGCCCCCGCCAGCGCCGATCCGCGCAGAAGGCGGGTTCCTCTTCAGCCGTGTTCCCCACGGTCCTGGTCGTCACGGCCGCAGGGGCCGGCGCCGCCGTCGGCCTCGCCCCCGAGGGCGCCCGCCCCTGGGTGGCGGGCACAGCGATCGCCGCCTGGGCCTGTGTCGCGGCCGTCGTCGCCTTCACCTCCGCCCGGCTGCGCCAGGCCCAGCGCCGGACGGTGTCGCGCACCGGCGAACTGGAGATGACCAAGAACAACTGGATGCAGCACGGCGCCGAGACGGACCAGTTGGTCAACGTGACCCTGCCGGCGATAGCCAAGCAGCTGAAGGGCGGCACCGGCACCGACGAGGTCCTGTCCGCGCTGCCCACGCCCTCCGACCCGTATCTGCGCCGGATGCTGCACGTCTTCACCACCGAGGTCGCCGAAGCGGTACGGCGGACCGCCGATGCGCAGTCGGACCTCGACATGATGCGGCGCGAACTGGCGCAGGGAACGAAGGAACTCGAACGCCTCACCAACGACACCCTGCCCGCCGCGGTGTCCCTGCTGCGCGAGGGCAGCTCCGCCGACACCGTCCTCGCCAAGCTCGACTGGCCGGCCAATCCCCTGCTGCGCTCGCCCGCTGAATCGTTCATCCGCGAACTCGCCTACAGCGAGCGCCGTTCGGCCGCCGCCCAGGCCGCCTCCGCGAAGGCCCTCAGCCGGGTCCAGGCCAAGACCGTCGGCATGCTCGCCGACCTCCGTGACATGCAGGACCGTCACGGCGGGGAGATCTTCGGCGACCTGCTGCGGCTGGACCACAGCACCTCCCAGCTGGGCCTCATGACCGACCGGCTCGCGCTGCTGATGGGCGGTCGCTCCAGCCGCGTCTGGAACAAGCCGATCGTCATGGAGAGCATCCTGCGCGGCTCCGTCGGCCGTATCGCCGCCTACCGGCGCGTGCGGCTGCACAACTCCAGCAAGGCCGCCATCGCCGGCTTCGCGGCCGAGGGCGTGATGCACCTGCTGGCCGAACTCATGGACAACGCCGCCAACTTCTCGCCGCCGATCGACGAGGTCCACGTGTACGTGGAGGAGCGCAGCGCCGGTCTCGTCATCACCATCGAGGACAGCGGCCTGAAGATGTCCGACGCCTCCATGCGCCGGGCGGAGGAGTCGGTGTCGGGCCGGATCACCGACCTCGCCTCGCTCCAGGGCACCCGGCTCGGCCTGAGCGTGGTGGGACGGCTCGCCGCCAAGCACGGCATCAGCGTCAACTACCGCCCCTCGTCGCGCGGCGGCACCGGCGTCGTCGTGCTGCTGCCGCCCCAGCTCATGGCCCAGCAGCGCGAGCCGGTCACTCCCGAACGCCCGCGCCTGAGCACGGACGCCCCGGCCACCACGACGGCTTCCACGGCGCCTTCCACCGTCGAGGAAACGTTCCCGGAGCAGTCCCTGGGGATCACGCCCACGGACGAGGCGTTCTTGGCCGACATGCCCCGCAGGGGCACTCCGGCCACCCCCAACGGGCTGCCGGTCCGAGCCCCCGGCCACACCATGGCCGAGGCGGAACGGGGACGGCCGAAGACGGCGACCCCGCCGTCCGAGGCGGAGCAGAGCGGAACCGGTCCGGCGCGCGACGCCGGAAGCCGGTTCGGCGCCTTCCACCGCGGCCGACAGGCCGGAGGGACCCTCGGCGGCTCCCCCGCCCCTTCCGGCGAAGACGCCGAACACCAGACAGGGCCCGCGACGGACGACTAGAACCCGGCCCTTCGCACAGCTCAGGGCACCGCAAGCCCACCCGCACTGATTCGCCGCACCCCGTTGGATTGGAGGAACGGGCCGGGTGACCACGTACAGGTCATAACCCGTCCCGCCCATCATGGAGACCACCGACAACAGCCTCACCTGGCTCTTGATGAACCTCTTGGAGCGTACGCCGGGCACCCGCCACGCACTCGTCCTGTCACGGGACGGCCTGAAGCTGTGCTGGACGGAACACCTGACCCTCGACCAGGCCGACCAGCTGTCGGCGATCTGCTCCGGCATACAGGCTCTCGCGCAGGGCGCGTCCGTGGAGTTCGGCGACGGAACCGGCGGCGTCCGGCACTCCATGACCGAGTTCCACGGAGGTCTCCTGTTCATCGTGGAGGCCGGCCAGGGCGCACACCTCGCGGTCGTCGCCGAGGAGAGCGCCGACCCGGGGGTCGTCGGCCACCAGATGACCGAGATGGTCGAGCAGATCGGTGAACACCTGCGGGCCGAGCCCCGCACGCCCGCCGTCTCCCGGGGTGCCTCGGCGTGAGCCGCAAACCCGTGGACATCGGCGACCCCGACCGGCTCTACACGGTCACGGGCGGACGCAGCGAAGCCGACGACGCGTTCGACCTGGTCACGCTGATCGTCAGCGAGTGCGAACCCACCGCCGGGATGCAGTCCGAGCACACCCGGATCCTCGAACTGTGCCGGCACCCCACGGCACTGGTCGAGGTCTCGGCCGAACTCAAGCTGCCGATCACCGTCGTACGGATTCTCCTCGGCGACCTCCATGCCATGGGCAAGGTGAGCGCACGTCACCCTCGCGCGGCCGAGTCCGTCGCGACCCTCCCCGAAACCGCCCTGCTCCAGGAGGTGCTCCATGGGCTCCGCAACCTCTGAGCTGCCCGCCCAGCGCACGCCGCTGGCCGATGCCGCCGAGACCGGCCTGAAGATCGTCGTCGTGGGCGGTTTCGGGGCCGGCAAGACCACGCTGGTCCGCTCGGTCAGCGAGATCCGGCCGCTGAACACCGAAGAGGTGATGACGCAGGCAGGGCAGGGCGTCGACGAGACGGCCGGTGTGGAACGGAAGACCACGACGACCGTCGCGTTCGACTTCGGACGGATCAGCCTCAACCAGCGGATGGTGCTCTACCTGTTCGGCGCACCGGGCCAGGAACGCTTCTGGTTCCTGTGGGACCGGCTGTTCTCCGGGACCCTGGGCGCGATCGTCCTCGTCGACACCCGGCGCATGGAGGACTCCTGGTATGCGATAGACAGGCTCGAACACCTCAAGACTCCGTTCGTCGTGGCCATCAACCGCTTCGACAGCGACGAGCCGCAGTTCTCGCTCGACGAGATCCGTCAGGCGCTCGCCCTGAAGGACCACGTGCCCATGGTCGACTGCGACGCGCGGGTCAGATCGTCGGGCAAAGAGGTCCTGATCACTCTCGTGGACCATCTCTACGCATTGGCACTGTCCCAGGAGGGGACATCGTGAGCGATACCACCGGCTCCCCGTCCACGAACACACCTCCACCGGGCTGCCCCGCGCACGGCTCCGCCGTACAGCTGGGCGGTCTGGAGTACCAGCAGACGCCCTCGCAGCTGTACCGCACCATGCGCCGGGAGCACGGGGCGGTGGCGCCGGTCGTGCTGGACGGCGGCATTCCGGCCTGGCTCGTGCTCGGTTATCCCGAGGTCAGCTATGTGACCAGCCATGACGAGCTGTTCGCGCGGGACTCCCGGCGCTGGAACCAGTGGCCGAACATCCCGGCGGACTGGCCCCTGATGCCGTTCGTCGGCCACCAGCCGTCCGTGCTGTTCACCGAGGGCCAGGAGCATCAGCGCCGGGCCGGTGTCATCACCCAGGCGCTGGAGGGGGTCGACCAGTTCGAACTGGCCCGCGAGTGCGAAACGATCGCCGAGCAGCTGATCGCGTCCTTCGGCGGCAGCGGTCAGGCCGAGCTGATGAGCTCGTACGCGCACGCCCTGCCGGCCCGGGGGGTGCTGTGGATGTGCGGTATGCCGCAGGGCAGCACGGACACCGAGCAGCTCGTCGACGACCTGCGGATCTCGCTCGACGCCGGTGAGGGCGACGACCCGGTGGCGGCGTACATGCGCGTCGGGGAGCGCATCATGCAGCTGGTGAAGGAGAAGCGGGAGCGTCCAGGACCCGACGTCACCTCCCGGATGCTGCTGGACCCGGCCGGCCTCAGCGACGAGGAGATCGTGCAGGACCTGATCTCCGTCATCGCCGCGGCGCAGCAGCCGACCGCCAACTGGATCTGCAACACGCTGCGCCTGCTGCTGACCGACGAGCGCTTCGCGGTCAACGTCTCCGGCGGCCGGGTCAGTGTCGGCGACGCGCTGAACGAGGTGCTGTGGCTGGACACGCCGACCCAGAACTTCATCGGCCGCTGGGCCGTACGCGACACGCAGCTGGGCGGGCGGCTCATCCGTGAGGGCGACTGCCTCGTCCTCGGCCTCGCGGCGGCCAACACGGACCCGCAGATCTGGCCGGAGTCCCATGTCGGCGCCGAGAACTCCTCGCACCTGTCCTTCAGCAACGGCGAGCACCGGTGCCCCTATCCGGCGCCGCTCCTCGCGGACGTGATGGCCCGCACGGCGGTGGAAACCCTGCTGGAGCGCCTGCCCGACCTGGTGCTGAGCGTCGAGCCGACGGAGCTGACCTGGCGCCCGTCCATCTGGATGCGCGGTCTGACGTCCCTGCCGGTGGAGTTCACACCGGCGGTCCATTAGTACGTAACCGCTCCGCCGGTACGTATCCGCTCCGTGTCGTCCGCGTGCCGGTCGGGGATCCGCGAGGATCATCCCGGGCACGCGGACGACGTGGACCGGCGCCGGGCCGCGCTCAGGTGGTCACCGGGGTGAAGCGCACCGGCAGGGACTGCGGGCCGCGGGTGAAGACGCCCTGCTCGACGGGGTCGTAACCGTCGGCGAGGCGCAGATCGGGCATGGCGTCGAGCAGTTGGTTCAGACCGATCTCGACCTCCGCCTTGGCGAGCAGCGCGCCGACGCAGAAGTGCCGGCCCAGCGCGAAGGCGAGATGGTCGGCGGCGGCCGAGAACGCCGAGGTCGTGGTGAGGTCGTCCCGGAAGATGTCGAACCGGTCGGGCTCGCGGTAGCGCCGCTCGTCCCGGTTGGCGGCTCCGATGAGGCACGTCACCGTGGCTCCCTGCGGGATGGTGCCGCCGGAGACCTCGACCTCGGTGGCGGACTGCCGCATGATCATGTGGACCGGCGGGGTGTAGCGCAGCGTCTCCGCGAAGGCCGCCGGGATCAGGCTCCGGTCCGCGCGGACCGCCGCCAACTGCTCGGGATTCATCAGCAGGTTGGCGAGGATGCCGGCGATCGCCTTGTCGGTGGTCTCCCCGCCGGCGGCGAGCAGCAGGCTGCAGAACGCCTTGATGTCCTCGTCGCTCATCCGGACACCGTCGACCTCCGCGGCGCAGAGCGTCGACAGCAGGTCGTCGCCCAGGTTGTCGCGCCGGTCACGGATGATCGGGATCATGTACTCGGCGAACTCCCGGCGGGTGCGCTCGCCGGCGGCGGTCACCTCCGCGTCCCCGGAGAGGTTGCCCAGGAAGGCGATGACAGCCGTGTACCAGCCGTGGAAGCGGGCGTGGTCGGCCTTGTCCAGGCCGAGCATGTCCGCGATGACGTTCACCGGGAACCGGGTCGCGTAGTCGCTGACTATGTCGGCGGAGCCGGAGTGCCGGAAGGCGTCGATGAGTTGGCGCGAGTTGCGCTCGATGACCGGCAGGAACTTCTCCTGCAGGTCGCTGCCGCGGAACGCGGGGGCCACGAGTGCGCGCCGCACCGCGTGCTCCCGGCCGCTGAGCTGGAGGATCGTCTTGCCGTGGACCGGCTCCAGCTGCCAGTCGTAGTTTCCGGTCGTGAACTCGGACTTCTTGTCCTTGAAGACTCGTTCGACGTCGTCGTAGCGGGAGATGATGTAGCTCTGGGTGGCCTCGTGCCAGATCAGGGGTTCTTTCTCGCGCATCGTCGTGTACGCGGAATAGGGGTCCGCGGCGAACTCGGGTGAGAGGATGTCGGGCACCTGCTGGGCAGTGGACACGGAACTCCTCAAGGTTGGTGCGTGCCGTCGAGGAATAGGTTATTGATCTTTCGGTGGCTCAAACAGTCCACTCTTGGCCGAAGTTGGACGCCTCGCCCTCCGACGTCGATCGCATCTCTTTATCTCACGTTCCGCCACATTCACCCCGGCAGTTCGGTCGCTTTCGACCGTTCCACCGGCATCCGGTGATCATTCCGCCGTCGGGACAGCGGCGGTTCCCGCGGTGTCGCGCCGCCGTTCTTCGAACCGGCGATCGATTTCGGCCAGGCCGTACGCGACACGTGTCAGCGCACGACACGTGTCAGGCCACTGAACCGTGCCCGCCGGTCAGGGCCGGCGGGTCGACGGGGCGCTCGTGGCATCCGCGTCCTGGTCGTCCCCGGTCGTGGCGGACCAACTGGCGAGCAGCTTCAGGCCGTCCTCGGCGGCGGTTCCGGAAGGCGCGCTGTAGACGAGCACGCTCAGGCCGCTCCCGTCCGGCAGGCTCATGGTCTCCTGATCCAGTTCCAGGACACCGACGAGCGGATGATGCAGGCGTTTCGTGCTCTGGCGGAACACATGCACGTCGTGGGAGCCCCACATCACACGGAAGTCCTCGCTGCGGGTGGACAGTTCACCGATCAGGTTCGACAGCTCCCGGTCGTAGGGGTTCCGCCCCGCCTCGATGCGCAGCGCGCCCACGGCGAAGCGGGCCATGTGCTCCCAGTCGACGTAGAACCGTCTGGCCGCGGCGGTGAGGAAGGCGAACCGGGCGACGTTCGCCCCGCAGGTCGGGTCGGCGTACATGTCCGCGTACAGGGCCCGGCACAGTGGATTGGCGGCGAGCGCGTCGAGGCGGTTGTTCATCACGCACGCGGGCATCCCCGGCATCCCCTCGACGATGCGCGCCACGCTCGGCCGCACCGTCGGCCGAACCGCCCGCTGCCTGGTCCGCGCCCCCGGCGCCGGTCCTGCCGCGCGGGCGAGGTCGTACAGGTACACCCGCTCGTTGTCGTCGAGCCGCAGGGCCTGGGCGAGGGCGTCCAGCACGCTGTCGGAGACACCTCTGAGATTGCCGCGCTCCAGGCGCGTGTAGTACTCGACGCTCACCCCGGCGAGTGTCGCGACCTCACCCCTGCGCAGTCCGGGCACCCGCCGCAGGCCATAGACCGGCAGACCCGCCTGCTCGGGGGTGATCCTGCCCCGGCGGGAGCGGAGGAATGCGCTGACTGCGTCCTGGTTGTCCATGACCACAGGGTAGGCAGGCCGCGTGACGGGTGGGGTGCCCTGCCGGTACCCCTCACGAGGCCTGCCTACCCTGTGGTCA
>NZ_LIPP01000382.1 GCF_001418335.1 Streptomyces aurantiacus
GCCGCCGCGGCGGCACAGGCACACCGGGACGCCACGCTCACGCACACCGCCAACGGCGTCTACGCGGCGATGTTCGCGGCGGCCGTCATCGCCGAGGCGGCCACCGGCGCGAGCGACATCCACGCCTGTCTCCGGACGGGCCTGGCCGTCGTTCCCGCCGGCTCCCGCCTCGCCGTGGCCGTCCGCCACGCCATCCAACTGGCCGGGCAGCACCAGGACTTCGACACGGTCGTGGACGAACTGCACGCCACCCACGCCTCGTACCACTGGGTCCACGCCGTCCCCAACACGGCCCTGCTGGCCGCCGCCCTCACCCACGCGGACGGCGACTTCACGGCCTCCATCTGCCGTGTGGTGTCGGGCGGTTGGGACACCGACTCGAACGGCGCCACGGCCGGCTCGATCGCGGGCCTGCTCGCGGGCGCCCCTGAGGCGCTCCCGTCCCGCTGGACGACTCCCCTCAAGAACCGCCTGGCCACCACGGTCGGCGACTTCGACGGAACAGGCTTCGACACCCTCGCCCGACTGACAGCCGACCTGACGTCCCGGCCGACAGCCCGTCCGACATCCCGCCCCAGCCACCCGGAGGCCCCGCACCCATGACGCCGCCCCCGACCACTACGGCCACGACCAGGACCGCGACGGTCGCTCCTGCCTCCCCGGCGCCGCTCGAAGGCCTCCGCGTCCTCGACCTCGCGACCCTCTTCGCCGGCCCCCTCGCCGCCACGATGCTCGGCGACTTCGGCGCCGAGGTCGTCAAGGTCGAACACCCCCGCAGACCGGACCCGTCCCGCGGCCACGGCCCGTCGAAGGACGGCATCGGCCTCTGGTGGAAACTCCTCGGCCGCAACAAACGCACGATGACCCTGGACCTCTCCACCTACGGCGGTCGCGGCACGCTCCTGCGCCTCGCCGCCTCCGCCGACGTGATCATCGAGAACTTCCGGCCGGGCACGCTGGAGAAGTGGGACCTCGGCTGGGAGGAGCTCTCGGCCGCGAACCCCCGCCTCGTCCTCGCCCGGGTCACCGGCTTCGGCCAGTTCGGCCCGTACGCGCGCCGCCCCGGCTTCGGCACCCTCGCCGAGGCGATGAGCGGGTTCGCCGCGATCACCGGTGAACCGGACGCCCCGCCGACCCTGCCGCCCTTCGGCCTCGCCGACTCCATCGCGGGCCTGGCCACGGCGTACGCGGTGATGACGGCCCTGGCGGCCCGCGACCGCACGGGCCGCGGGCAGGTCGTAGACATGGCGATCATCGAGCCGATCCTCACGGTCCTCGGCCCACAGCCGCTCTGGTACGACCAGTTGCGCCATGTCCAGCCCCGCACCGGAAACCGCTCCCAGAACAACGCGCCGCGCAACACCTACCGCACCGCCGACGGCAGCTGGGTCGCCGTCTCGACGTCGGCCCAGTCGGTCGCCGAACGCGTGATGCGCCTGGTCGGCCGCCCCGACCTGATCACCGAGCCGTGGTTCGCGACGGGCGCGGACCGGGCCGGGCACGCCGACGTCCTGGACGAGGCGGTCGGCACGTGGATCGCCCGGCACACCCGCACCGACGTCATCGACGCCTTCGAGAAGGCGGAGGCCGCGGTGGCCCCCGTCCAGGACGTACGCGATGTCATGGCGGACCCGCAGTACGCGGCTCTCGACACGATCACCACCGTCGACGATCCCGAACTGGGCCCGCTGCGCATGCAGAACGTCCTCTTCCGCCTCACCGACACCCCCGGAGCGATCCGCTGGGCCGGCCGCCCGCACGGCGCCGACACGGACGCGGTCCTCACCGAACTGGGCCTGACGGACGAGGAGATCACCAAGCTCCGGACGGAGGGCGCCCTGTGACCACGAACGCCACGGAGACCGCTGAGACTCCGAAGGCCACGGAAGCCCTACCCCTCACCTGGCTGTACGTTCCCGGCGACCGCCCCGAGGTGATGGCGAAGGCCCTGGTCGTCGGCGCGGACGTGGTCGTCGTCGACCTGGAGGACGCGGTCGCCCCCGACCGCAAGGAGTACGCCCGAGCCGCCACCGCCGACCTCCTCGCCGAGCCGCTCCCGGTCCCGGTCCACGTCCGCGTCAACGCCCTGGACGGCCCGGAGTCCGCCGCCGACCTCCACGCCCTCGCCGCGCTCCCGGCCCTCGGGGGCCTCGCGGGCCTGCGTCTGCCGAAGGTCTCCTCCCCCGCCCAGATCGTGCGTACGGCGGAGAGCGCCCCGCACCTCCCCCTGTACGCGCTCCTCGAATCGGCCCTGGCCGTCGAGCACGCCTACGCCATCGCCACGGCGCACCCCGCCCTGCGCGGCATCGCGCTCGGCGAGGCCGACCTCCGTGCCGACCTGGGCGTACGCGACGACGCGGGCCTCGACTGGCCGCGTTCCCGAGTGGTCCTGGCCGCCCGCGCGGCGGGCCTTGCCCCACCGCCCCAGTCCGTCCACCCCGACGTACGCGACCTCGCCGGCCTGGCCGCGTCCTGCGCCCACGGCCGTGCCCTGGGCTTCTTCGGTCGCGCGGCCATCCACCCCCGCCAGCTCGCCGTGATCGAGGCCGCCTACCTCCCGACCCCGGAGGAGATCGAAACAGCCGAGTCGGTCCTCGAAGCGGCAGCGTCCCACGCCGGCGCCCAGGCCCTCCCCGACGGCCGCTTCATCGACCCGGCCGTGGTGGCAGGGGCCCACCGCACCCTGTCCCTGGCCCACCGCGACTAGGCCGCGCGTACGTGGAAGGGAAGGTCAGGACTTCTTGGCCGTCCCGGCCTCGTCCTTCACGTCGTCCTTCTTCGTGTCGTCCTTCGCCTCGGAGGAGCCGGGGTCGGAGTCGGAGTCGGCCACTGCCTCGCCGTCGTCGGACTTCTCAGCCTCGGGCTTCTTGTCCTCGGGCTTCTTGTCCAAGTCCACCGCGGCACCGTCTTCGTCGGCATCCGTGTCGGTGCCGGTATCGGTGCCAGTGCCCGTGCCAGTGTCCTCGTCCGAGGCGTCCGGCTCGACGACCTCCTCGCGGCCCGGCCTGCGCCGCGCCGACAGCACGATGTAGAGCACGGCGAGGAGGAAGAGCGCGATCGCGGTCCAGCAGTTGAGCCGCAGCCCCAGGATCTCGTGGGCCTCGTCGACGCGCATGTACTCGATCCAGAAGCGCCCTACGCAGTAGGCCGCGACGTACACCCCGAAGGCGCGGCCGTGGCCGAGCTTGAAGCGGCGGTCGGCCCAGATGACGAGGGCCGCGACACCGATGCACCACAGCGACTCGTACAGGAACATCGGGTGGTAGTGGCCCGGCACCCGGCCGTCCGTCGAAGACGTGATCTCCAGCGCCCAGGGCAGGTCGGTCTTCCGCCCGTAGAGCTCCTGGTTGAACCAGTTGCCCCAGCGGCCGATCGCCTGCGCGAGGGCGATGCCCGGCGCGAGGGCGTCGGCCCACGCCGGCAGCGGGATGCCGCGGCGCCGGCAGCCGATCCAGGCACCCACCGCGCCGAACGCGATGGCTCCCCAGATTCCGAGGCCGCCCTCCCAGATCTTGAAGGCGTCGACCCAGTCCTGACCCTCGCTGAAGTACAGCTGGTAGTCGGTGATGACGTGGTAGAGCCGCCCGCCGACGAGGCCGAACGGCACGGCCCACACGGCGATGTCCGCCACGGTGCCTGGTCGGCCTCCGCGCGCGATCCACCGCTTGTTGCCGAGCCAGACGGCTACGAAGACGCCGATGATGATGCAGAACGCGTAGCCGCGCAGCGGAATGGGGCCGAGGTGCAGCACACCGCGCGACGGGCTGGGGATATAGGCAAATTCCATGGCGAGGTCGACGCTACCCTGCCGGGCGGCACGTACGGCAACCCGCCCGGGCTACGGGTCCATAACGAGACCTGCGGGACGCCCTGGCCGGGTCACCGGATCACCGGGTCACGCCTTGTCGGCCTGCTGCACCAGCTGCTTCAGCTTGGCCGGGGTCATCGTCCGGTCCTGGTAGATGTTCTTCCCGTTCAGCAGGACCGTCGGGGTGCCGCTGAAGCCGCCGCCCTGGAAGGCCTTGTTCGACTTGGCGACCCAGCTGTTGTGCGTGCCGTCCTCGACACACTTCCTGAAGGTGTCGGTGGTGAGCCCGTCGACCTTGCCCGCCAGCTCGATCAGCTTGCTGTTCTTCGCGTACGCGTCGTCCGCCTCGGCCGGCTGGTTCTCGAACAGCACGTCGTGGTAGGCCGGGAACTTCCCCACGTCCTGGGCGCACGCCGCGGCGTTGGCGGCGTGCAGGGAGCCGCTGCCGCCCATGTTCCTGTCGATCAGGGTCGCGAGGTGGTACTCGACCTTCAGCTGTCCGGAGTCCGTCAGCTCGTGGATCGTCGAGCGGTAGCCGTCCTCGAAGCTCTTGCAGGCCGGGCAGCGGAAGTCCTCCCACACGGTGAGCGTCGACCTGGCGCTCGCCCTGCCCACGGGGATGGCGAGGCTGTCGTCGCCGTTCGCCCCCGAGGGGGCCGTCAGCGGGCCCGCGGTGTCCGCCTTGCTCTTGTCCTTCCCCGATTTCGCGGCCAGGACGCCGACCACCGCGGCCAGGGCCAGCACGCAGACGACCGCTCCGCCCACCACCAGCACCCGGCGGCGCTTCTCCGCCGTCTTCTGCCTGTCTCGCTCTTCCGCCAGCCGCTCGCGGGCGGTGCGCTTTCCCTCACGGTTCTTCTCGCTCACATCCCGCAGAACGAACCGGGAAGGCGCAACGCGCCTCCCCGGCCCCAGGTCCACCCGTTCGAGTGACTGGATTGTCCGTTACGTATGCGAACGCTACGTACGTGAGTGTGCGGTCGTCACTCCGTGCCGCGCACGCCCTCGGCGAGGTCGGCGGCGAGAGCGCGTACGGCGTCCAGGCCCGCGGCCTCGTCGGGGGCGTCCAGCATCCGCTTCACGAAAGCCGAGCCGACGATGACGCCGTCGGCGAAGCCGGCGACCTCGCGCGCCTGCACGGCGTTCGAGACGCCGAGGCCCACACAGACCGGCAGGTCGGTGGTGGCCTTGGTCCGCCGGACGAGGTCCTGCGCCTGGGCGCCCACGGACTCGCGGGTGCCGGTGACGCCCATCAGCGAGGCCGCGTACACGAAGCCGGAGCCCGCCGCGGTGATGTCAGCGAGCCGGGCGTCCTTGCTGCTGGGCGCGACGACGAAGACGGTCGCGAGGCCGTGCTTCTCGGCGTGCTCCCGCCACAGCGCCGACTCCTGCACGGGGAGGTCGGGCAGGATGCAGCCGGCCCCGCCCGCCTCGGCCAGTTCGGCGGTGAAGCGCTCGACGCCGTAGCGGTCGATCGGGTTCCAGTACGTCATCACGAGGACGGGCCTGCCGGTCGCCTCGTACGCCTCGCGGACCGTCCGCATCACGTCCGCGATCCGGACGCCGCCGCGCAGGGCGATGTCGTCGGCGGTCTGGATGACCGGGCCGTCGAGGACGGGGTCGCTGTGCGGCAGCCCCACCTCGACGACGTCCGCGCCGCCCTCGAAGACGGCCTTGACGGCCGCGATCCCGCCGTCGACGGTCGGGAAGCCGGCCGGCAGGTACGCGATGAGGGCGGACCGTTCCTCCGACTTCGCGGCGGCGAGAGTGTCGCTCAACAGCTGGACGTTGCCGCTCACTTGGCGTCCCCCTCGATCTCGGCGCGGTCGCTGTCGGCGTCCGCCTCGACGACGGCGTCCGCCTCGGTGTCGTACAGGCCGAAGTAGCGGGCGGCCGTGTCCATGTCCTTGTCCCCGCGGCCGGAGAGGTTGATGACGATCAGCCCGTCCGGGCCGAGTTCCCTGCCGACCTCCAGGGCTCCGGCGAGCGCGTGGGCGCTCTCGATGGCCGGGATGATGCCCTCGGTGCGGGAGAGCAGGCGCAGGGCCTGCATGGCCGCGTCGTCGGTGACGGCCCGGTACTCGCCGCGGCCGCTGTCCTTGAGGTAGGCGTGCTCGGGGCCGATGCCGGGGTAGTCGAGTCCGGCCGAGATCGAGTACGGCTCGGTGATCTGGCCCTCGTCGTCCTGGAGGACGTACGAACGGGAGCCGTGCAGGATGCCCGGCTCGCCGGCCGTCAGCGTGGCGGCGTGCTCGCCGGTCTCGATGCCGTGTCCGGCGGGCTCGCAGCCGATGAGGCGGACGTCCGCGTCGGGGATGAAGGCGTGGAAGAGGCCGATGGCGTTGGAGCCGCCGCCGACGCAGGCGACGGCGGCGTCGGGCAGACGCCCCGCACGCTCCAGGATCTGGCGGCGGGCCTCGACGCCGATGACGCGGTGGAAGTCGCGGACCATCGCCGGGAAGGGGTGCGGGCCCGCGACCGTGCCGAACAGGTAGTGGGTGCGGTCGACGTTGGCGACCCAGTCGCGGAAGGCCTCGTTGATGGCGTCCTTCAGCGTCCGGCTGCCGGACTTCACAGCGATGACCTCGGCGCCGAGCATGCGCATCCGGGCCACGTTGAGGGCCTGCCGCTCGGTGTCGATCTCGCCCATGTAGATGGTGCATTCGAGGCCGAACAGCGCGCAGGCGGTGGCCGTGGCGACGCCGTGCTGGCCCGCGCCGGTCTCGGCGATGACGCGGGTCTTGCCCATGCGCTTGGTGAGCAGGGCCTGCCCGAGCACGTTGTTGATCTTGTGGGAGCCGGTGTGGTTGAGGTCTTCGCGCTTCAGGAACACCCGGGCGCCACCGGCGTGTTCGGCGAAGCGCCGGACCTCGGTGAGGGAGCTGGGGCGGCCGGTGTAGTGGACGAGCAGGTCGTCCAGTTCCCGGGCGAACTCGGGGTCGGACTTCGCCTTGTCGTACTCGACGGCGACCTCGTCCACGGCGGCGACCAGCGCCTCCGGGATGAACTTTCCGCCGAACGCGCCGAAGTACCCCTCGGCGCTGGGGACCTGACCCTCGGGGTCGGGAATGAAGAACTCGCTGGGCATGCGGATACCTCGCAGGGGCGTCGGCCCCGGGGTTGACGGGAAGGGGGTCACGTGGCAGCGCCCCGAAGGGGCGCGGGGCTGTGACATATGCGGCTCCGCCGCGGGGCGCGACCAGCCCCCACCGGCCCGCAGGTTCGTCAACGGGCTTCCGGCGGAGCACTTGGACGCGGCTCAGCTCACCGCGGGTGACACGCGCCTGCGCCATCGCATGCCGTTCACCTGGCCGGGCTCGTCACCGATGACGTACCGCACCCGGCGCCCGTGAACGCGCCGCGCGGGCGCACGGCAGCCGCGCGGACGGCAGCCGCGGGCGAGTCTGGCGTAGGGGCCGCGGGCCACCGAAGGCGCCGCGGCGGACCGCGCGCGCGCCGGACCGCCGTCGGGGCGGGGGCCCGGACGGGTGGTCGCGGCGGGGCGGCGGTCGGCGGGCATCCGGGGTGTCAGCCCCGTCCGTGCCGCAGCGCGGGGTGCGCGCCCGCGGCGACCAGGTCGGAGACGGCGGTCCTCGGGTCCCGGCCGGTCACCAGGGACTCGCCGACCAGTACGGCGTCGGCGCCCGCGTTGGCGTAGGCGATGAGGTCGTGCGGTCCGCGGACACCGGACTCCGCGATCTTCACGATGTGGTCGGGGATCTCGGGTGCGACGCGCTCGAAGGTGCCGCGGTCGACCTGGAGGTCCTTGAGGTTGCGCGCGTTGACGCCGACGACCTTCGCCCCGGCGTCCACCGCCCGCTCGACCTCGTCCTCGTCGTGCACCTCGACGATCGGCGTGAGCCCGATGGACTCGGCGCGCTCGATGAGGGACACCAGGGCGGGCTGGTCGAGGGCGGCCACGATGAGCAGCGCGAGGTCCGCGCCGTACGCCCGGGCCTCCCACAGCTGGTACGACGTGACGATGAAGTCCTTGCGCAGTACCGGGATGTCGACCCGGGCCCGCACGGTCTCCAGGTCGGCCAGCGAGCCGCCGAAGCGGCGCTGCTCGGTGAGCACGGAGATGACGGCCGCACCGCCCGCCTCGTAGTCCGCGGCGAGGGCGGCCGGGTCGGCGATCGCGGCGAGGGCGCCCTTGGACGGGCTGGAGCGCTTGACCTCGCAGATGACCTTGACGCCGTCGCCGCGCAGGGCCGCGACACCGTCCTTGGCAGGCTGAGCCTTCGCGGCGCGCTCCTTGAGCTCGTCGAGGCTGACGCGCGCCTGCCGCTCCGCGAGGTCGGCACGGACTCCGTCGATGATCTCGTCGAGCACACTCACGCGAGCGGCCCCCTTCCCTGACGGTGAACAGTTGAAGCGGTTGAAGCATGTGAAACCGGTGAAGCGGGTGAAGCGGTTCTGCGGTCGACCCCGGTTTCGTCGCATCGGACGAAACGGGTGGTCACTGCGATGGTATCCGGAGGACGGCCCGGGCCTCACATCCGGTTGACACCGATCCCACTACCTGGACTTTCCCCAATTGATCAAGGGTGGAGCCAGCCACCGAACGGCAGGTTCCGGACAATGGTGAAAACCAGCGCGAAGGTGCCCAGCGTCCACAGCAGGGACGGCGCGGGGTCGATGCGCAGCGGCCGCCCCTGGACCGAGCGGACCACCCAGACGGTCCACACCGAGGCGAGGAGGAGATAGCCGAACACGGCGACCGCGTTGGCCCCGAGGGCCGTGCCGAGGTCCCCGTGCACGACGGCGTACGCGCTGCGCAGCCCGCCGCAGCCGGGGCAGTACAGGCCGGTGAGCCGGAACAGCGGGCAGGCGGGGTAGTGCCCGGGTTCGTTCGGGTCGACGGATCCCACGTACGCGAAGGCCCCGGCGACGGCCGCGAGGATTCCGCCGGGCACGGCGAGCCGTCGGAGTACGGAACCGGGAGGGGAGCCCGGAGCGGAGCCCGCAGCGGGCGTCGTCCTCGGGGATTCAGCGTTCATCCGTCGCATTCTGCCGGGCGGGGACGGCCTGCGCACCTGGGCACACGGCGGCACAACGGGAGGCGGGCGGGCCCGGCGCTCGAAGAGCCGGACCCGCCCGCCATGAACCCTGGGCGCCGTGAACCCTGGGCGCCGTTCGGGTCAGCTCTCGGCCGACGCCATCTGGTGGGTCTCGTGCGTGCCCTTCGGCTGGCCGAGGCCCGCCGCGCTCATGGCCATGCCGACCACGCCACCGAGGACGACGATGACCAGGCCGGCCCAGAAGCCCAGCGGGCTGGCCATCACCATGAAGGCACCGGAGACGCAGAAACCGATGAAGGCGATGATGACACCGGTCCAGGCGGCCGGGGTGTGACCGTGGCTGCTGCCCGCCATGACTTGCTCCTCGTTGCTGTGCGAGTACCTGTGTGAGCCGGACGCTCACCACCATTGTCCCGCACTCGGGCCGGCCGCCCCGAGTGGGGGTCCCGCGCGCGGGGCCGAAATACCGCGGGCCGACGCGGAGCGCTACGCGCCCGTAGGGTCCTCGCCCCGGTCCAGGGCCTTCCAGATCTCCTCGGGCCGGTCGGGGTCGACCGGGGTCCGGCTCCGGCGCACCCGCGGGGCGCCGTCGCGCTCGTACCGGCCCGACATGGCCGGCCAGAGCCGCCCGTAGCGCAGGGCCAGCAGGCCCGCGACAAGGAGCAGCAGACCGCCCGCGGCGGCCACGTACGGCCAGCCGGTGTGGGTCATGGTGTCCACGGTCGCGGCGGTGTCGCCGGTGGTCTCGGCGGCCTGCTCGTCGAGCGCGGAGCTGTCGGAGACGCTCAGGAGCGCCGAGGCCATGGTGCCCGCGCCGGAGAGCGCGAGGAGCCCGGCGACCAGGAAACGGCCGGCCTTGCGGACGGCGAAGACGGCGACGAGGGAGGCGAGTCCCACTATCGCCAGGGCGGCGGGGACGCCGGTGACGTCACTGCCCGTGGCGCTCAGCGGGAACTCGCCGCCGGCCACGGTCGCGGTGCCGCCCGACCAGCCACGCCGGGTGGCGAGCAGCACGACGGCCGCGCCGAGCGCGCCGGACAGCAGGGCGACGGCGAGGCTTCGGCGGCCGGCCCTGTCGGGTCCGGAACCTTCGGATCGGTCGGATCGGGGGTGCGGTACGGCAGTCACGTACCCCACTATCGCCTGAACTACGGGCGAACCGTCACCCGGGTTCACGTGAGTCACGTCGCACTGTGCGCGTATGTCCGGTTCTTCGCCTTCTGCCGGTCGGTTCCGCCGGTCGGTTCTACCGGCCCAGCCGGTTGGCGGTGTGGACCGCGCGGAGGACCGCGGCCGCCTTGTTGCGGCATTCGGTGTCCTCGGCGACGGGGTCCGAGTCGGCGACGACTCCGGCGCCCGCCTGCACGTACGCCGTGCCGTCGCGCAGCAGGGCCGTACGGATGGCGATGGCGGTGTCGGAGTCGCCCGCGAAGTCGAGGTAGCCGACGCAGCCGCCGTACAGGCCGCGCCGGGAGGGCTCCAGTTCGTCGATGATCTGCATCGCGCGGGGCTTGGGGGCGCCGGAGAGGGTCCCCGCGGGGAAGCAGGCGGTCAGTACGTCGAAGGCCGTACGGCCCTCGGCGACCTTGCCGGTCACCGTGGACACGATGTGCATGACGTGCGAGTAGCGCTCGATGGACATGAAGTCGACGACCTCCACGGAACCGGGCTCGCAGACCCGCCCCAGGTCGTTGCGCCCCAGGTCGACGAGCATCAGGTGCTCGGCGCGTTCCTTGGGGTCGCCGATCAGCTCGTCGGCGAGGGCCTGGTCCTCCTGGACCGTGGCGCCGCGCGGCCGGGTGCCCGCGATGGGGTGGACCATCGCCTGCCCGTCCTCGACCTTGACCAGCGCCTCCGGGGAGGAGCCCACGACGTCGAAGCCGTCGAAGCGGAAGAGGTACATGTACGGGGAGGGGTTGGTCGCGCGCAGGACCCGGTAGACGTCCAGCGCGCTCGCCGTGCACGGCGTCTCGAAGCGCTGGGAGGGGACGACCTGGAAGGCCTCGCCTGCCCTGATGCGCTCCTTGATGTCGTCGACGGCGGCCTGGTAGTCGGGGCCGCCCCACAGCGCGGTGTACTCCGGGAGTTCGGAGGGCGGGAGGGCGGCGGGCGGCTGCGAGACGGAGCGCGAGAGGTCCGCCTCCATGGCGTCGAGCCGGGCCACGGCGTCGTGGTAGGCCTCGTCGACGCCCGTGTCGAGGTCGTTGTGGTTGATCGCGTTGGCGATCAGCAGGACCGAGCCGTCCCAGTGGTCCAGGACCGCGAGGTCGCTGGTAAGCAGCATGGTGAGCTCGGGCAGTTTCAGGTCGTCGCGCTCGCCGGGGCCGACCTTCTCCAGGCGGCGTACGACGTCGTAGCCGAGGTAGCCGACCATGCCGCCGGTGAACGGGGGCAGCCCGGCCGGCCCGGACGAGTCGGAACCGAGGGCGGGATCGTGCGGCGTGTGGAGGGCCTCGATGGTGGCGCGCAGGGCCGCGAGGGGGTCGCCGTCGGTCGGGACTCCGACGGGCGGGGTGCCCAGCCAGTGCGCCCGGCCGTCGCGCTCGGTGAGGGTGGCGGCCGAGCGGACGCCCACGAAGGAGTAGCGGGACCAGGTACGGCCGTTCTCCGCGGACTCCAGGAGGAAGGTGCCGGGGCGCTCGGCGGCGAGCTTGCGGTAGAGCGCGACGGGCGTGTCGCCGTCCGCGAGGAGCTTGCGGCTGACGGGGACGACACGCCGGTCGGTGGCCAACTTGCGGAAGGTGTCGAGGTCCATGGCGGCTGACCTTACTGATCCACGGCGGGCACACCGGAATCGGCGCCCCCGAGCCGTGCGCCGGCCCGCGCATCGACCTGTACGCCGACCTGTACGTCGTCCTGTACGTCGAGCAGTACGTCGGCGTCGAAGCAGGTGCGGTCGCCGGTGTGACAGGCCGCGCCGATCTGGTCGACCTTGACCAGCACGGTGTCGGCGTCGCAGTCGAGGGCGACGGACTTGACCCACTGGAAGTGGCCGGAGGTGTCGCCCTTGACCCAGTACTCCTGGCGGCTGCGCGACCAGTAGGTGCACCGGCCGGTCGTCAGGGTGCGATGCAGCGCCTCG
This sequence comes from Streptomyces aurantiacus, assembly GCF_001418335.1. Lineage (GTDB taxonomy): Bacteria > Actinomycetota > Actinomycetes > Streptomycetales > Streptomycetaceae > Streptomyces > Streptomyces aurantiacus. The sequence goes on from NZ_LIPP01000382.1 coordinate 11,912, forward strand.
TCATCCATCCAGCCGAGCATCAGCACCTCACCGGTGTCGTACTGCTGGGCGATGGCCGGAACGAGCCCGTCGGCGCCGCGCCTGAGGCGTGCGGCGATCTCGGGGTCCAGGCCGCTGGGCGTGCTGGGCGTCGGCGTGCTGGTCATGCGGCCCATTGTGCCGCGCCGCCCGCACGCACCGGGACGGCGTCCACTGGATGGTCCACCGAACGGTCCGCTGGAGGGGAGAACACGGGGGAGGCCGGTGGCCCGCAGAAGTGGGCGGAGGGCGAGGGCGGTCGTAGGCTGGCAGGTATGTCGACCCATGCGAAGCGTGAACGACTTCTCCTCGCCGATCTGTTGGAGGCCGAGGGACCGGACGCCCCCACTCTGTGCGAGGGCTGGAACACCCGCGATCTCGCCGCCCACGTCGTGGTGCGCGAGCGCCGGCCCGACGCCGCCGGCGGCATCCTCGTCAAGCAGCTCGCGCCCCGTCTGGAGCGGGTGATGACGGAGTTCGCCGCGAAGCCGTACGAGGAGCTGATCCAGCTGATCCGTACGGGGCCGCCGCGTTTCTCGCCGTTCTCCCTCAAGCAGATCGACGAGGCGTCGAACGCGATCGAGTTCTACGTCCACACCGAGGACGTGCGCCGGGCCCGGCCCGACTGGGTTCCGCGGGTGCTCGACCCGGTCTTCCAGGACGCCCTGTGGTCCCGCCTCGAACGGACGGCCCGCCTGATGGGCCGCGGCGCCCCCACCGGCCTGGTCCTGCGCCGCCCGGACGGCCAGACGGCCGTCGCCCACCGGGGCGCCCCCGTGGTCACGGTCACCGGCGAACCCTCCGAACTGGTCCTGTTCGCCCACGGCCGGCAGAACGTGGCCGACGTGGAGGTGGACGGCGACAAGGACGCGATCGCCAAGCTCCGGGAGACGAAGCAGCTGGGGCTGTAGTCCGTTCCCCTGCCAGTGAGCACCCGCTGCGGTAAGCACCCGCGCGCGGAGCCGACCGGCGGGTGCCGGCTGCCCGCGTACGGGTTCCGTCCCGGGCGGGCCGCTACCCGGGCAACTCCGCGCGACGCAGCGGCCGGGAACACAGCCCGAGTATCCCGCCGAGCACGCACACGCCCGCGCTGACGACGAAGACGGGCCCGGTCCCCCAGAGCGCGACCGCCGCCCCGGTCACCGGGAACGTGAGCGGGGCGAGCCCCAGGCTGAAGAGGCTCGCCATGGAGGTGACCCGCCCGACGAACGCGGGATCCGACTCGGTCTGCACCAGAGCCCCGCACAACGCTCCGCTCAGCCCGGCGAGCAGCCCGACGGCGAGCGCCACGCCCGCGGCGCCGGTGACCGTGGGGACGTAGGCGAGCGCCCCGACGGCGACGGCCCCGGCGGCGATCGCCGCGGACAGGACGAGGCCCGCCCGCGGCACCCGTCCTCGCACGGTCAGCAGCAGAGACATCGCCCCCGCCCCGGCCCCGAATCCGGCCAGCAC
>NZ_LIPP01000383.1 GCF_001418335.1 Streptomyces aurantiacus
GGTTCTCGCCGACCTCCTCCCCGCCTCCCGCGTCAGGGACATCGCGCTCGTCGCGGGAGGCGCCGCCCTCACCGGCCTCGCCGCGCAGCTCGCGGTGCCCGTCCCGGGCTCCCCGGTGCCGGTGACCGGCCAGACCTTCGCCGCCCTGCTCGTCGGCACCGCGCTCGGCGCCGGCCGCGGCCTGTCCTCCCTCGCCCTGTACGCGCTGCTCGGCCTGGCGGGTGTGCCGTGGTTCGCCGGGGGTACCTCCGGCGCCACCGCGTCCTTCGGCTACATCCTCGGCATGCTGCTCGCCGCGACCGTCGTGGGCGCACTCGCCCGCCGCGGCGCCGACCGCTCGGTCGTCAGGACGGCGGGCGCGATGCTGCTGGGCGAGGCGATCATCTACGCGGTCGGAGTTCCGTACCTGGCCCTCGTCGCCGACATGACGGCGACGCAGGCCGTGGCGGCGGGCCTCACCCCGTTCCTCATCGGCGACGCGGTGAAGGCCGCCCTGGCGATGGGCGTGCTCCCGACCGCGTGGAAGTTCGTCAAGCGCGAGGGCTGACGGCCACGGCGCCGTTCCCGCGGAAGAGGTCCGCAGGTTGGTCGTGACCGTCGCCTCCTACGGATCCCTACGGCGCCTCCGGCGCCTTCGGTCCCTCCTGGAGCCGTGCCTTCCCGCGGCGCATCTTCTCCATCACCAGCGAGATACCCACCACGACGGCCGCCACCAGGAGCGAGAGCAGCACGGTCTCGCGGCCGTCGTGCTCGGTGTCCGTGAGCATGTAGCCGAGTACGAAGACGATCAGAGCGATCGTCGCGTACGTCAGATACGGGTACAGCCACATCCGTACGACCAGCTTCTCCGGCGACTCGCGCTCGATGATCTTCCGCATGCGCAGCTGCGAGCAACAGATGACGAGCCAGACGAACAGGGCGACCGCGCCGGAGGAGTTGACCAGGAAGAGGAAGACCGAGTCGGGGAACTCGTAGTTGAAGAACACCGCGACGAAGCCGAAGACGACCGACGCGAGGATCGCGGTCATCGGCACGCCACGGCCCGTGGTGCGGGCGAAGGCATTCGGCGCGTCTCCGCGCTGACCGAGCGAGAAGGCCATGCGGGAGGCCGTGTAGAGGCCGGAGTTGAGACAGGACAGGACGGACGTCAGCACGATGAACTTCATGATCTCGCCGGCGTTCGGAATGCCGAGCGAGTCGAGGGCGGCGACGTACGAGCCGTCCTTCTGGATGGCCTTCGAGTCCCAGGGCAGCAGCGTGACGACGACGAGGATCGAGCCCAGGTAGAAGACGCCGATCCGCCAGATGACGCTGTTGGTGGATTTGGTGACCGCGCGCTGCGGGTCCTCCGACTCGGCCGCCGCGAGGGTGGCGATCTCGCTGCCCATGAAGGAGAAGACGACGAGCAGGATGCCGGTGAGGATCGCGCCGGGCCCGTTCGGCAGGAAGCCACCGTGGTCCGTGAGATTCCCGATGCCGGCGCTTTCGGTGTCGGCACCCGGCAGTACGCCGAAGACCGCGAGCCCGCCGATGACGATGAAGGCGCCGATCGCGACGACCTTGATCCCGGCGAACCAGAACTCGAACTCGCCGTACGAGCCCACGGAGACCAGGTTCGTCGCGGTCAGCACGAGCATGACGATGAGCGCCCAGCCCCACTGAGGCACGGCCGGGACCCAGCTCTCCAGGATCACCGCGCCGGCGGTCGCCTCGATGGCGAGCACGACGACCCAGAAGAACCAGTACAGCCAGCCGATCGAGAAGCCCGCCCAGCGGCCGAGCGCCCGGTCGGCGTGTGCGGAGAACGAGCCCGAGGTCGGATTGGCGGCGGACATCTCGCCGAGCATCCGCATCACGAGGACGACCATCGTGCCGACGAGGGCGTACGACAGCAGGATGCCGGGGCCCGCGGTGGCGATGCCGGAGCTGGAGCCGACGAAGAGGCCGGCGCCGATGACCCCGCCGATCGCGATCATCGACAGGTGACGGTTCTTGAGCCCGGCCTGAAGACCGGCGCCGGGGCCGCCGGGTTCGCCGGGTTCTCCCGGACCTTCAGGGCCGTTACCGGCTTTCGACAGGGTCGGCTGCGAAGTCATGGGGGGTGTTCCTTTGCGCCGGGGACTGTGGGGAGGTACTCCGTGCGGAGGTGCGGCACGCCGTGGTCCACCTCCGGTTCACCAAGAAATTCCCGGAGGAACGGCGTACGAACGGCGTACGCGTGGTGGACATGAGGTGCGGCGAGCCGGTCCAGTGAATCCCAGGCGAATGGATTCGTGAACCTTTGAATCCTGATTGTTACTTGAGGTTTCCTTGAGGTTCTATAGTATTTCTTGACCTTTCCTGGCGTTTACCTCGGAACGTTTCCTGCGCCTGCCCCGAGGCGGCCCATCCGAAACAGCCGTGTCACACTCGGACCATGCGCGTGTACCTCGGCTCCGACCATGCCGGTTTCGAACTCAAGAACCACCTCGTCGAGTGGCTCAAGTCCGCAGGGCACGAGCCCGTCGACTGCGGGCCCCTCATCTATGACGCCCAGGACGACTACCCGCCGTTCTGCCTGCGCGCCGCTGAGCGTGCCGCAGCCGATCCGGGATCCCGGGGCATCGTGATCGGCGGGTCCGGGAACGGCGAGCAGATCGCCGCGAACAAGGTCGAGGGGGTGCGGGCCGCTCTCGCGTGGAGCGAGGAGACGGCCGCGCTCGGGCGACAGCACAACGACGCGAACGTCGTCGCCGTCGGTGCGCGGATGCACTCCGAGGAGGAGGCGACGAAGTTCGTCGAGATCTTCCTCGGGACGGCGTTCTCCGGAGACGAGCGTCACGTCCGCCGTATCGACATGCTGTCGGCGTACGAGACGACGGGTGTCCTTCCGGCGATCCCGCCGCACCACCCGCAGGGCTAGAAGCTTCTCTCGCCCCCGCCGCCCCTACCCTTCCCGTCACCACTCGGGGGCGCTGCCCCCAGCTTCGGGAAGGGGCGGGGTCGGGGAAAAAACCTGCTAGGAGGACCCCGTGCCCGAGGGGCACACCATCCACCGGCTCGCCGACGACTACCTCGCCGCCTTCGGTGGCCGCAGGGCACAAGTCACCAGCCCGCAGGGCAAGTTCGCGGACGCCGCAGCCCTCCTCGACGGCACGGTCCTCACTGCGGCCAAGGCCCACGGAAAGCACCTCTTCCTCCGCTTCGAGACGGCGGACTGGATCCACATCCACCTGGGCCTCTTCGGCAAGGTGAACTTCGGCGGCATACCCGCGCCCCCGCCCACCGACACGGTCCGCCTCAGACTCGCGAACGACACCGCCCACGTGGACCTCCGCGGCCCCACCACCTGCACCCTGATCACGGACACGGAGAAGCAGGCGATACACGACCGCCTGGGACCCGACCCACTGCGCGAGGACGCCGAGCCGGCCCGCGCGTACGAACGGATCGTGCGCAGCCGTACGACGATCGCCGCGCTCCTGCTGGACCAGAAGCTCATCGCGGGCGTGGGGAACGTCTACCGCGCGGAGGTCCTCTTCCGGCACGGCATCGACCCGTACCGGGCGGGCCGGGACATCACGCGGTCCGAGTGGGACGCGATGTGGGCGGACCTGGTGGCGCTGATGCGCGAGGGGGTCCGCAACAACCGTATCGACACGGTCCGTCCGGAGCACGAACCGGACGCGATGGGCCGCCCGCCGCGCAAGGACGACCACGGCGGTGAGGTCTACGTGTACCGCAGGGCCAACCTGCCCTGCCACATCTGTGGCGGCGAGATCCGCACCGCCGATCTCGCCGCCCGCAACCTCTTCTGGTGCCCTGCCTGTCAGAAGGCCTGAGGACTGGACCTCAGTCCGTTCAGCCGAACGAACCGAGGGTGATGGTCGCGTCCTTCGGGGCGCCGTCGTGCACCAGCGACTCGTGGTTGCCGACGTCGTCGAACGCGAAGGCGTACGCCTGCCCGTCCTTCATCTGGTCGTGGACCAGTCGGGCGTAGTGGTTGGTGACGCCGTCCTGGTAGAAGCCGGATGCGTCGGCGTCGGGCTGCTGTGAGTTGGTGAGCAGGGTCGACCGGTTGTACGCGGCGCACAGGGTCCGCGAGATGGGGCCGCGGACCTGGTCGTTGGGAGCGTCCAGCTTGTTGTAGCAGCCGAAGACGGAGTCGGAGTCGGGCTTGTCGAAGGACGTCACGACGGCACCGGTGCCGTCGGTGAAGTCCATCTTGTCGCCGTTGACCTTGCCCTTGAACACCGTGTCGGGCTGGTCCTTGAACGGGGTCACCGTCAGGGTGTCGGTGGCGTACTTGGACCAGACCCGGTCGATGTAGTCGTCCATCACGCCGGCCGGTATGTCGCCCGAGGCGATGCCGTGCCCGGGGGCCAGCACGCGCAGCGGCGTTCCGTCGCCGCGGGACTGGACCAGTCCTTCCCAGCCGCCGCCCTGCCCCTTGAGGCCGTTGACGACGGCCTGGTACCCGCCCGGCTTGAGCTCCCCGGTCTCCTTGGTGGAGCCGTCACCGGCGGTGAGGCCCACGGAGTAGGGCGCGGAGAACATGTCCACCTGGGTGGAGTTCAGCCACAGACCGGAGTCGTTGAGCGTGTACTCGGTCCAGTTGAACAGGATGTCGTGGTTGGGGTCGGAGGGGTTCTGCACGGCGGGCTGCACGAGGCCGCCGTCGGCGAGCCGGAAGTCCAGCTTCTGGCCGTACGAGAAGTAGACCCGGCCGGAGAACTTCGGGAGCTGGACGGTCTTGGACGCGCCGTCGGCCGGTCCGGCGAACGAGGCGTCGGGGGCCGGGACCGGCGGGGCGCCACCGGCCGGCCAGGCGTGGAAGGCGCCGGTCTCGTCGGCGTATCCCTGCTTGCCGGAAGCGAGTTCGGTGCCGATCACGTACACGTACACCTGCTCGCCGCTTCCCGAGGTGTTCTTCAGGGTGAGCGGGATGGTGTCCGCCACGGCGGTGGCCGGGTCGGCCGGTCCGACGACGACGGCGGCGGCGCCGAGCGCGGCCGCGACGGCCAGGGACACCATCAGCTTGCGTGAGGAAGGCATGAGTCCTCCTTGGTGGGGGGTGGTGGGGGGATAG
>NZ_LIPP01000384.1 GCF_001418335.1 Streptomyces aurantiacus
GCCGGGGGCAGCGCTCCCCGGGCCAGGCCATGTCCCCCGCGACGGCCGTACAGCTGCGCGAGCTGATGACGGACGTCGTGGCGGAGGGCACCGGCACGAACGCCGCCATCCCCGGCGCCACGGTCGGCGGTAAGTCCGGCACGGCCCAGCACGGCATCCACAACTCCGGTACGCCGTACGCCTGGTTCATCTCCTGGGCGCAGGCCGACGATGCCGTGGAGCCGGCGGTGGCCGTCGCGGTCGTCGTCGAGGACGCGGCGGCCGACCGGGGCGACATCAGCGGCGGCGGGGACGCGGCGCCGATCGCCCGCGCCGTGATGGAGGCCGTGCTGGACCTCGACCCCGACCGGTGAGCCGGGGGTTCGGTCGACGTCAGTCGACGACGGTGTCCGCCGCGACGGCTGGGTCCTTCACTGCGGCCGGGTCCTGCACTGTGGCCGGGTCCACGTCGGTGGCCGTGTCCGGCGCGATGGCCGTGTCCTTCGCGGCAGCGGTTCTGCGGCGGCTGAGGTGGCGTATGCCTTCGAGGGCGCCGGTCACCACGAGTGCCAGGCCCACGCCGACGGCGATGGCCAGCAGCGTGTTCTCCTGGAACACGACGCCGCCCAGATAGCCGGTGAGAGCGGTGTAGGCGCTCCAGGTGCCGGTGGCGAACGCGACGAACAGCGCGTACTTGCCCAGCGTGTAGCCGACGAGCCCGGTCGACAGGGTGGCCAGGTAGCGCCCCACCGGGATGAACCGGGTGGTCACCAGGATGAAGCCGCCGCGGGATTCGAGTTCGCGGGCGAACCAGTCGTGTGCCGTGCGGCGTTTGGAGCCCGGTGGCAGGCGCTTGAGTATGCGTTCCCCCAGCAGGCGTCCGACCGCGTAGGGAACGAGGTCGCCGAGGAAGGCGCCGAGCGTCGTGGCGGCGATGACGAGCACGATGTCGGTCTCACCGGACGCGGCGTAGACGCCCGCGACGATCACGACGGGTTCGCTCGGGATCAGTGGGAGGAAGGAGTCCAGGAAAGACACCGCGATGAGTACCGCGTACAGCCACGGTGAAGAAATGACCGATTCGGCCAGATCGAGCCAGTCGATCATAAGACACCGGCCCTGGTCGTCGAATGCGGATGGGCGGTCATGGGGCATCCCTCCCGGGATGGTCGGCGGCGCTCACGCGTTCGGTCCGTGCAGGCCGTTCGGTCATGAGGGGTGGGTGGCACAGGTGGGCGGCACGGGGCGGGTCGGAGGTCGTCGGTTCAGAGATCGACGGTGAGGCTGGGCGACAGCGCCCGTGAGACACAGGTGTACATACGGCCGGGTGCGGCGCCGATGTCGTCGCGGTGCTCCGGCTCTCCGTCGACGAGGGCGATCTCGCAGGTGCCGCAAACCCCTTCACGGCACCCGGACGGTATGCGCAGTCCCGCGTGGGTCAACGCGTCCAGCATGGAGTCCTCCGCGCCGACCCGGACGGTCCGTTCCGACCGGGCGCAGTGCACGTCGAAGGCCGTGTCGGGCGCGAACTCCTTGGCCGCCGGCCGGAAGCGCTCGATGTGCAGCCGCCGCGCGGGGAACGCCGCCTCGGCCGCGTCGAGCATCGGCCCGGGGCCGCAGCAGTACACCAGCGTCCCGGGGCCCAGCTCCGCCGCCTCGGCGGCGAAGTCGGGCAGGCCGTGCCGGTCGGTGGCGTGGACGCGCACCCGGCTGCCGTGCGCGGCCCGCAGTTCGTCGACGAACGGCATGCTGTCGAGGGACCTGCCCATGTACACCAACGTCGCCGAGGCGCCCGCCTCGACCGCCGCCGTCAGCATCGGCATGATGGGGGTGATGCCGATCCCGCCGGCGAGGAACAGGTACTCCGGTGCGGGCAGCAGGGGAAAGTTGTTGCGCGGCACCGAGACGTCGAGGGTGCGGCCCTCGCCGAGGAACAGGTGGATGTACTCGGAGCCGCCCCGGCTGAGCCGGTCGTGACGGACGGCGACACGGTAGGTGTCTCGGTCGGCCAGGTCTCCGCAGAGCGAGTACTGCCGGGTCAGCCAGTTGGGCAGTGCCAGATCGATGTGGGCGCCCGGTTCCCAGGGTGCCAACGGGCCGTCGGCGCCGCGCAGGAGGAGCGAGAGGGCACCCTCGGCGACCGGCTCGGCCTTCTCAAGAATGGTTCGTTGCATGGCCATGGCCGCCTCAGTGTCAGTACAGGTGTCGGTAGTCGTCTTCGAGCATGTCCGTCAGCGCCTGCGGATCGGCGTCGAGTTCGAACTGGGCCGCGGCGATCTCGCCTATCGACGGCATTTCCCCGGCCAGGGCCTGGCTTGCCGGATCCCAGAGCCGGGAGCGGATCAGCGCGCGTCCGCAGTGGAAGAAGACCTCCGTCAATTCCACGACGATCGCCAGTTCGGCCTCCTTTCCCTCGGTGCGCATCCGGGCGAGCACGTCCGGTTCGTCGGTGGGATAGGCACGGCCGTTGCCCCGTAGCACTTCTCGCATTCCGGGGATGACGAACAGCAGCCCGATCCCGTCGTTCTCGGCGAGATTGCGGAACGAGTCGGCCAGGTGGTTGCCCGGCCGGTCGGGGATGGCGAGGGTGCGCTCGTCGAGGACCTTGACGAATCCCGGATAGTCGCCTCGTGGTGAGCTGTCGGGGAGTCCCGTGGCGTCCGACGTGGCCATCGTCAGGAAAGGAGAATGGGCGATGAAACGGCGGCTGTGCTGGTCCAGACGGTCGCGCACCTTGCGTTTGATCATGTCATCCGGCTCCCCTATCCGGGCACGGACCTCCGCGAAGGAAAGCCGGCGCGGACGGGCCTCGGGAATGACGTCGCCGCTGACCATGAGACCGTCACGAGGTGTCGTACGAGTTGCCGTATGTGGTGCCGTACTTGGTGCCGTATGAGGTGTCATTTGATGTGCTCGCTATTCGCTCTCACAGGGTTTACAAGGGATAGCTGATCCGGTGGGGTTCACCGGATCAGCGGACGGCGTCGTACGGCAGCACGGCGTGCACGCCCCACGTGTCGTTGGCCACCTGGGTGACGCGCAGGTCGACGGCCACGCCGGCCAGGGCCAGCGCGGCCGTCCTGTCCAGATCGAAGAGTGCGCGCAGCCAGGCCAGCATCGCGTCCAGGGCATCCGCCGTCGCCGCGTTCAGGTCCTCGTCGAAACCGAAGGTGACGCGTCCTTCGGGCGTCTCGGCGTGGATACCGGGGACCGGGGCCTGCCGGTGGAGGTGCAGTGTCACCTCCGTCGTCATGGGGCATTCGATCGCCGTTCCGGCGACCTCACCGTTCCCCTGTGCCGCGTGGCCGTCTCCCAGGTGGAGCAGCGCACCGGGCACGGTCACCGGCAGGTACAGCGTGGAACCCGCCACCAGTTCACGGCAGTCGATGTTGCCCCCGCTCCCCGCTCTCGGCGGGATGGTGGAGTGCGGGCCCGGTTCGGCCGGAGGGACACCGACCACGCCCAGGAAGGGCGCGATGTCCACGGTCTGGCCGCGGTCGTTGGTGGCCGTCCCGTCGCCGATGTCCCACAGCAGCCATGACGCGGGTCCGTCGGCGACGCCGAGTCGGCGCGTCAGCGGGGTGTCCTTCACCCCGGCGAGGGTCCACCCCCAGGTGCCGGTCCTGACGGACTCGAAGCGCACTCCGAGGACCATGCCCGGCTCCGCGCCCCGCACCGCGATCGGCCCGGTGAGACAGTGGCCGGTCCGGTCCGCGAACATCATCGGTCTCGGATCACCGGGTGTGCGCATCGGCTCCAGGTGCCCCGCGGCGTCCAGCGAGCCGACCACCACCGAGTCGCCGGGGTCGACAGTGAGAACCGGTTGAGTGTCCCGGTCGAAGACGTTCACCACGGTGTCCCGTGCCGCCGGCAGGTCGTGCCGAACCATTCGAGTCCCTCCCTTCGCGTCGTCTCGTGTCGCGTGCTGTCGTGTTGTGCGGTGTCGTGTGGTGTCGTGTCGTCGGTCGATCCAGGGTCAGCGGAGCCCGGACCGCGGGGCGGGTTCCAGCCGGACCGTGGACGCCGTCCCGCCCGACAGTGCGGACAAGGTGTCGACGACGGCCGCGCACCGGGGGTCCCCGTGGACGGCGGCCAGGACGCGTTCCCGGTCGGCGGCGTCCTCGAAGCGCCGGATCCAGACGAAGGCGTCCTCGTCGTCGGCCACCGTGAACGCTCCGACCACCCGCATCCCCCTTTCCTGGTGCAGCGGGACGACGGTCTCGTCCATGTAGCGCGCCAGTTCCGTGCCGCGGCCGGCGCGGGCGCGTTCCGTGCGTATCTCGTAGAACATGCGTGTCCCTCCGTCAGGACGGGGCTCCGGTACGGGCGGCGGCGAGTTCGTAGACGCTGGGCGAGCCCTCCCACGGGGCGGTGCGCACGACGGCCCAGCGGTGTATCAGCCAGCGTCCGCCGGATCTGCGCAGCCCGAGCCGCCAGAGGCCACGCATCGTGCAGTGGTCGACGACACCGGGGTCCGCCGGGACGTGGTGGTAGGCGACCATGTGCGCGCCGCACTCGGCCTCGTCGCCCGACAGCCGTACGACGAGGTCGGTGGCGGCGTGGTGGGTGCAGTCGAAGCCCTCCAGGGTCCTGCGGGCGAGTTCGACCAGCTCGGCGGCCGGCAGCGTCGTAGGCGGTCTGCCGTGGTAGTGGGTGGAGAGGTCCAGCCGTACCTCGTCGGCGAACAGCTGCCGCAGAGCGGTCCAGTCCCGGTCGTCCTGTGCGTGGGCGAGACCGGCGACGACATCGGCGACGGCCGCCCGGTCCACCAGGTCGTGGAGTGCGCTCATGTCCGCGCCTCCGTGGACGTGGCGTCTCCGGACTCGGACCCGGGCCGTTCGATGAGCGGCAGGATCAGGCGGCTCAGGTGGGCCGGCCCGTGGTGGATCCGGTTGACCGCGACGGCCACGTCCTCCTCGCCGTCGGCCGCGATCGTCCCGCCCGTGTTGGTGTTGCGGTCGTAGCGGGGGAAGTTGCTGCTGGAGACCTCAAGCCGGATGCGGTGTCCGGACAGGAACACGTTCGCGGTGACGCCCAGGTCGACCGTCATCTCGTAGACCTCTCCCGGCTCCAGGAGCTCCGGGTCGGTGAGCGACTTGCGGTAGCGGGCGCGTTGGACGCCCTCGCACAGCAGGATCGCCCTGCCGTCGGGGTGCACGTCGACGAGCTTGCCGGTGAAGTCGGTGTCCGGTGCCGAGGAGGAGACGTGCAGGACCAGGCTGACGTGGCCGGTGACCTCTACGGGCTGTTCGAGGACGGGGGCGGTGAAGCACAGCACGTCCTCGCGCGTTTCCACGGATGCCTGGTCGGCCGGGCCGGGGAAGACGTCGGAGGCGACGGCGAGCACGGTGCCGCCCAGGCTCGGGACGGGGCGGCGCGGGTCGTAGAGGAACGTGTCCGTCGCCTCCACCGGCACGGCGTCGCGCGTCAGGACGCCGTCGCCGTCGGCGGTATTGGCCCGGCCGTCCCCGGCGAGGAAGAAGTCGGTGTGCCGGGTGTCGGGCAGCGGCCAGTCCACCTCGTCACGCCACCGGTCGACGCCCATGACGAAGATCCTGACCCGGTGGGTGTCGTCGGCCCGGTCGGTGTCGTCCGGGGTGTTCGTGCGGTCACGGACCCAGCGGTCGAAGAACCGCAGGTGCGCGCCGGTGACATCGGCGGCCTTGATGCTGCTGTGGAGCCCGAACGACCGGTCGGGGAAGGTGCCGAGGTCGGTGCCGTCGGCGTGACTCCACGGGCCGATGATCAGCCGTTGGCCTTCGCGGGCGGCCGTGCTGCCGCCCTGGCCGCGCATCGTCGTGTAGGACCGTACGGTCTCCCCCACGAAGACGTCGTACCAGCCGCCCACGTGGAGCGCGGGCACGGTGATGTCGCCGCAGCGGTCGATCGAGGCGACCTCCTGCCAGAACGCGTCCCGTTCCGGGTGGTCGAGCACCTGACCGACCCAGGGCAGATGACGGGTGACCGCTCCCCGGTCCGCGACCGGCAGCGGGTCGTGCAGCCGCCGCGTGTCGGCCAGACCGGACAGCAGTGCCTGGGCGTCACCCGGTTCGCCGGGCTCGCCGTCCTTGCCCTGCTTGCCGTCCTTCCCCTGCTTGCCGTCCTTGCCCTCGCCGCCCTTGTCCTGCTCGCCGGAGTGCCCGTCGGCGGGGCCCCGGCCCAGGTTGCGCAGGGCCGAGAGCGTGCCCCAGGTCAGGACGGCGTCCTGCGACAGCGCACCGCCCGGGGAGCGCCACGGCGCCGCGTACGGGTCGGCGGAGGTCATCACGGGCGCGATGGCCCGCAGTGCCGGTACGTCGTGCACGGCCGCCTGCCACTGCGTGAACCCCATGTAGGAGCCGCCCCACATGCCGACCGCACCGTCGCACCACGGCTGTTCGGCCAGCCATTCGAGGGTGTCGACACTGTCGAGGCCCTCCAAGGCGTGGGGCACGAACACTCCCGGCGAACGAGAGGTCCCGCGGACGTCCTGTGCCACCACCGCGTAACCGGCTCCCACGAAGGCGAACACGTCCGGCAGTTTCGGGTTGCCGTACGTTCCGGCGGCGTCCTTGCCGTAGGGGGTGCGGACCAGCAGCACGGGAAAGGGCCCCGGCCCCTCGGGCCGCCACACGTTGGTGGCGAGCGCGATGCCGTCGCGCATCGGCACCGGTACGTCCACTTCGACGGCGAAACTCATGCGTCCACCTGGTTCTTCCTGGGCGACCGCTGCCGGTCGGTGATCATCCAGTGGCTGAACGCGACGTAGTGCCGCGCGAACTGCTCGGGCGTGGGCGCGTGTTCCACCTCCGCGGACAACCGCGCGACATGGGCGTACCGCGGGATCCGGTCGGCCTGGTAGGCGGCCAGCGCGGCGGGCACGTCATCGGTGCGGGCGAGCAGGCGGCCGAGCAGGGCGGCGTCCTCGATGCCCAGCGTCGCGCCGGCGGTGATGTGCGGGGACATGGCGTGGGCCGCGTCCCCGGCCAGCGCGACTCGCGCGGAGACCCAGTGGGGCAGCGGCGGCACGAGCATGATCTGGTTGTGCAGGATCATTTCCTCGGGCGTCGCGGCGATCAGCCGGGCCAGCGTCCCGTCGTGCCCTTCTTCGTCCATATGGACGACCCGTTCCAGGACCTGCTGCTTCGGAGTGCCCGTCAGCGGCGGTGAGTCGAACTGGTTCAGCAACCAGTAGACGCTCCCGTCGTAGGTACGTATGTAGCCGCCCCGGCAGCCGTGGGTGCCCAGGATCAGCCGGTCCTCGGACACCGTGATGCCGGTGGCCGGAATGACGGCGCGCCAGGCGTGGTGGCCGGGGTGTTCCTGCGCCGGAGTGCCCGGGACCAGCTGCCCGCGCACCGCCGAGTACGCCCCGTCCGCCCCGACGACCACGTCGGCGTCCTCGGTACTGCCGTCGGACAGGTGGACCGTGACATGGTCCGCGTGTTCCTCGTACGCGGTGAAGCCGGTGGCCAGCCGGATGTTGTCCAGCCCCACGGCGTCGGCGAGCAGGTCGTTCAGCTTGGCCCGGTGCACCAGCAGGTACTGGTGGTCCTCGGGGCTGAATCCCGGGGTGACGAGCGGGCGCCCGGCGGGATCGTGGAAGTACATCTCGGTGGGTGCGCCGATGGAGCGCACCTGTTCACCGACGGCGAGATCGTCGAAGACCGCCAGCGCGTTCGCCCAGAGCCCCAGCGAGGCCCCGGCGGCGCGGATCTCCGGCGCGCGCTCACAGATCACCACCTCGATCCCCGCGTGGCGCAGCGCGAGCCCGGCGGTCAGGCCCACGATCCCGCCGCCGATCACGACCGCGCGCGTCACAGCCGGTCCCCCGTCGCGCCGGCACCACGGTCACCGCGGTCACCGCGACCGCCGATGTCGCGGTGGTGCCCGCTGTCGCGTGGCGGGCGGATACGGATGTCCACTGCGGCCTCCTCATGTCGTCGAGTGGGTCCGACGTTAGAAAAGGCAGCCGATTAACACCAGTGCAACCTTGGTACGTACTCATTTCGCAAACGATAATCCGGGGACGACCTGCGTCTATGCCTCTGCTTACGCCTCTTCCCCCGCCACTTCTCCCGCCACTTCCCCCGCGCGGATCGCCTGCTCGACCTCCGCGACCCGTGCCTGCTCCTCCGCCGCGAAGCGGTCCGCGTCGAGTTTCTCGGCGAGTTCCTCGTCCTGGGCCATGAGGAGGTCGAGGTTGGAGTCGCCCATCTCGAAGACGCCCATGTCGACGTAGGCCTGCTGGAGGCGTTCGCCCCACAGGCCGATGTCCTTGACGCAGGGCACGATGCGGGAGAACAGCAACCGGCGGAAGAGAGCGAGGTACTCGGACCGCTCGCTGTACTCCTCGGCCTCCGCCTTCGGGATGCCGAAGTTCTCCAGGACCTCGACCCCGCGCAGCCGGTCGCGCATCAGGTAGCAGCCCTCGATGACGAACTCCTCGCGTTCGCGCAGTTCGGCGTCGGACAGTTGCTTGTAGTAGTCGCGCAGCGCCATCCGGCCGAAGGCCACGTGCCGCGCCTCGTCCTGCATGACGTACGCGAGGATCTGCTTGGGCAGCGGCTTGTCCGTGGTGTCCCTGATCATGCCGAACGCGGCGAGGGCGAGGCCCTCGATGAGGACCTGCATGCCGAGGTAAGGCATGTCCCAGCGGGAGTCGCGCAGGGTGTCGCCGAGCAGCGACTGGAGGTTGTCGTTGACCGGGTAGAGCATCCCGATCTTCTCGTGGAGGAAGCGGCCGTAGATCTCCGCGTGCCGCGCCTCGTCCATCGTCTGGGTCGCCGAGTAGAGCTTGGCGTCCAGGTCGGGCACGGACTCGACGATGCGGGCCGCGCAGACCATGGCGCCCTGCTCGCCGTGGAGGAACTGGCTGAACTGCCACGAGGCGAAGTGCTTGCGGAGTTCACCCTTGTCGCGGTCGTTCATCTTCGCCCAGTGGGGCGTGCCGTAGATGGACATCGCCTCGTCCGGGGTGCCGAGCGGGTCGTACGGATCCACTTCCAGGTCCCAGGCGATCCGCTTCTGGCCGTCCCACTGCTTGTCCTTGCCCTTCTGGTACAGGGCAAGCAGCCGCTCGCGCCCTTTGTCGTACTCCCAGCTGAACCGCGCCGCGCCGGTCGCGGGCACCTGCCAGAGGGGTGCTCCGGGGTCCTTGGCGTACAGGTCGTAGGTCGACATGTCTCGCAGGCTCACACGGAGCGGACGACGGGTCAACAAGTTGCGCGGAAGGGATTGACGAGCTTGCTGACAAGCAGTCTCATAAGACGTGACCGGCGGTAACCCCAACGATGTCGGGTCCGACGAGGCACGCCGAGGCACGCCGAGGCACGCCGAAGCACGACGAGACACGACGAGACACGACGACGCACGACGAGGTGGGCACAGCCATGACGACCGTGACGGAGGGTAGCGTCGACGGACCACGCGACGCGCTCGGCCTGCTCAAGGACCGGGAGCAGGTGGCCGAGCGGCTGCTCGACTCCTCCGCGAAGCACTCCTTCGACCCGGACAAGGAACTGGACTGGGACGCGCCCTTCGAGGAGGGCAAGTGGTTCTGGCCGCCGGAACTGGTGTCGCTCTACGACACCCCGATGTGGAAGCGGATGAGCGAGGAACAGCGGATCCTGCTCTCCCAGCACGAGGCGGCGGCGCTGGCCTCGTTGGGGATCTGGTTCGAGATGATCCTCATGCAGTTGCTGGTGCGGCACATCTACGACAAGCCGGCGACGAGCGCGCACGTGCGCTACGCGCTGACCGAGATCGAGGACGAGTGCCGGCACTCGAAGATGTTCGCGCGGCTGATCACCCGGGGCGGGACGCCGCACTACCCGGTGAGCCGGGCGCACCAGAACCTGGGCCGCCTCTTCAAGACGGTGTCCACGACCCCCGGTTCGTTCACGGCCACGCTGCTGGGCGAGGAGGTGCTCGACTGGATGCAGCGGCTGACGTTCCCGGACGAGCGGGTGCAGCCCCTGGTCCGGGGTGTCACACGGATCCATGTGGTGGAGGAGGCGCGGCACGTCCGGTACGCGCGTGAGGAGCTCCGCCGCCAGATGACGACCGCGCCCCGCTGGTCGAAGGAGTTCACCCGGATCACCTCCGGCGAGTTCGCCCGCGTCTTCTCGGTCGCCTTCGTCAACCCCGAGGTCTACACGAACGTCGGCCTCGACAGGCGGGAGGCCCTGGCCCAGGTCAAGGCGAGCGGCCACCGCCGGGACATCATGCAGACAGGCTCAAAACGCCTCACCGACTTCCTGGACGACATAGGCGTCCTACAAGGCACGGGCCGCCGCCTCTGGAAATCCTCGGGCCTACTGGCCTGAGGCCGCCGACGCCAGACGCTGGTCGGCGATCGGCGACCGGCGCTGAAAGGCTGGGGCGCAGCCCCGCCTTTCAGCGGCACGGGAGGCTGGGGCGCAGCCCCGCCTTTCAGGGGCGCGGGGAACTGCGCGACCAGCCACAGCGCACCCGCA
>NZ_LIPP01000385.1 GCF_001418335.1 Streptomyces aurantiacus
GGGTCCTTCTCGGCGCCGTCGCCGAAGGTCAGGAAGACGACCTTGTCGCGGGTCGGCACGCGGTCCACGACGGGCGGCAGGCCGGGCCCCGCGCCGCGTACGGCGGGCCGCCGGGCGGGCGGGTCCGGCGCCGGGTCCCGCGGCGCGCTCAGGCCCCAGCGGCGGTACGCGTCCACGGGCGGCCCGTGCGTACGTACCTTCTGCGCGGCCTTCTTGCCCAGTCTCTCGATGGGATCGACGGACTGGGCGCAGCCGGTGAGGCAGCCGGAGACGCCGAGCACGCAGGCGAGCAGTGCGGCGACCCCCCGGCACCTCACAGGTAGTCCTCCAGACGTGCCACCGCGTACCCCTTGTCGGTGACCGCCTTGAGGAAGCGGCGGATCATGTCGGGCATCGTGCCCTTCCAGTCCTCCTTGCCGCGGAAGTGGCTGAGAACGATGTCTCCGGGGTGCAGGTCGCGGTCCCATTCCCGGTAGTCCCAGTGGTCGACGAAGACCTCCTCGTTCCAGAGGGGGACCGCCTTGATGCCGCAGGTCCTGGCCGCGCGCAGGGTGTCCTCGTTGTAGTTGCCGAAGGGCGGGCGGAAGAGGGCCGGGCGCTTGCCGTACCGCTTCTCGATCACGTCCTGCATACCGCAGATCTCCCGCTTCTGCTCGGCGTACGAGAGGTCCGGCAGGTAGCGGTGGTGGAGGGTGTGGTTGTTCAGGACCACGCCCGTGGCCTGCATCTTCTTGAAGTATGCGTAGTCCTCTTTGACCAGGTAGTCGCTGAGGAAGGCGGTGTACGGGATCTTCAGTTCGCCCATCATGCGCAGGAACGCCGGGTCCTTCTCGGCGCCGTCGTCGATCGTGAGGAAGACGACCTTGTCCTTGGTGGGGACGGTCGTGAAGACCGGCGGCAGACCGTCGTGGTCCTCCACCTCGAAGCCCTCACGGGTGTCGAGGTGCGGCTTCTTCGCGGGGGCGGGGGGCGCGGGCAGGGGCGCCTTGACCAGGCCCCACCTCTTCACCGCGGCGGCGCGGGCGCGGCGCTCCCGGTCGAGTTTCGCGGCGGCCTCCTGGGGCTCCTGGCCCGCGGCCGGCTTGACGTCGGCGTCGCCGAATCCCGGGCCCGAGCAGCCGGTCGCCAGGGCCATGACGGTGAGGGCCGTGGCTGTCAGCAGGACCAGGGTGGTGCGTGCCACGCGGGACGGGCGGATCGCGGCCCGCGGGCCGGTGGGGGCCGAGCGCGCAGTTCCCCGTCCCCCTGAAGAGGCGCCCCCCTCGCGCCTTTCCTCACCATTGCAGTCATTTCGTCGTACAAGTTGCATGAATCCGGATCTTCACAGTTCACGCCCCTCGGGGCCCCTCGACACATCCGCCGAACGCGGGCCGTCCACCGACTGGCCCACAATGGGGCGGTGAACGACCTCGATCCGCTGACCTCCTTCGCCGCCCTGCTCACGTCCGAGGGGCGGGCCCTGCTCGACGAGGTGCGCGGCACCGAACCGGCCCAGGAGCTGGCCGTGGCGACGCGGCTGCGGCGCGGGCACCCCGTCGGGCTCGTCTCGGCCGCGCTCGGGCAGGCGCGGCTGCGGCAGCGGGCCGTCGCGAAGTTCGGCGCGGCGGACGCGGCGGGCATGTTCTTCACGCCCAACGGGGTCGAGCAGTCGACCCGGGCGAGCGTCGCCGCGTACCGTGCCGCGCGGTTCCGGGAGCTCGGGGTGCGGTCCGTGGCCGACCTGTGCTGCGGCATCGGCGGTGACGCGATCGCGCTCGCCCGCGCCGGAATCCGGGTCCTCGCCGTCGACCGGGACCCGCTGACCGCGGCCGTGGCGCGCGCGAACGCCGAGGCGCTCGGGCTCGACGAACTGATCGAGGTGCGCGAGGCGGACGTCACCGAGGTCGACACCGCCGGGTACGACGCCGTGTTCGTGGACCCCGGGCGCCGGGGCGGGCGCGGCCGGATCTTCGACCCCGAGGGCTACTCACCGCCGCTGTCCTGGGCCGTCCGGGCCGCCCGCGCAGCGCCTGTCGCGGCCCTGAAGATCGCCCCCGGCATCCCCCACGAGGCCGTCCCCGCCGACGCCGGAGCCGAGTGGATCTCGGACTCCGGGGACGTGAAGGAGGCCGTGCTGTGGTTCGGTACGCGGGAGGCCGGATCGGTCCGCGCGACCCTGCTGCCAGGACCGCGCACCCTCCTGGGCTGCGGACTGCCCGATCCCGCGGTACGACCCGTGGGGCGTTTCCTGTACGAGCCCGACGGCGCCGTCATCCGCGCGCACCTGGTCGCCGAGGCCGCCGCGGAACTGGACGGCGGAGGGCTGGTCGACGAGACGATCGCCTACATCACCGCGGACTCCACGACGGCCACCCCGTACGCCACCGCCTACGAGATCACCGACCAGCTCCCCTTCGGCGTCAAGAAACTGAAGGCCCTCCTGCGGCAGCGCGAGGTCGGCATCCTGACCGTCAAGAAGCGCGGATCGGCGGTCGAGCCGGAGGAGCTGCGGCGCAAGGTGAAGCCGCAGGGGCCCCACTCCGCGACCGTGTTCCTGACGCGCGTGCAGGGCGCCCCGACCATGCTCCTGGGACACCCCGTCGCACTTGACACCTGATCAGGCACTGGTGGTGAGGAACAGGTAGGCAACAGGCAGACCTAGCCGTCCAGTTGCTCCAGGGTCGCGTTCGACGGGCCCCTGCGGGACTGTTCGGCGCGCGCCACGTCTTCCGCGGCGCCCAGCACCCGTACGGAGTTCTGCCAGGTCAGCTTGGCGAGGTCCGTCTTCGACCAGCCGCGGTCCAACAGCTCCGCGATCAGGTTCGGGTAGCCGGAGACGTCGTTCAGGCCCTCCGGGGTGAACGCCGTGCCGTCGTAGTCGCCGCCGATGCCGAGGTGGTCGACGCCCGCCACCTCACGCATGTGGTCGAGGTGGTCGGCGACCGTCGAAGCGGTCGCTACGGGGCGCGGGTTGGACTCCTCGAAGGCACGGTGGACCTTCATCGCCTCGGCGGTCGAGTCGAGGTGATGGAAACCCCGCTCGCGCATGTTCTCGTCCGCGGCCTCCGTCCAGTCGACGGCGGCCTGGAGAACGAACTTCGGCACGAACGTCACCATCGCCACACCGCCGTTGGCCGGCAGGCGCTCCAGCACGTCGTCGGGAATGTTGCGCGGATGGTCGCAGACCGCGCGCGAGGACGAGTGGGAGAAGATGACCGGCGCGACGGACGTGTCCAGCGCGTCCCGCATGGTCGTGGCGGCCACGTGGGAGAGGTCCACCAGCATGCCGAGCCGGTTCATCTCACGTACGACCTCGTGGCCGAAGGGCGACAGGCCGCCGGCGGCCGGCTCGTCCGTCGCCGAGTCCGCCCACGCGACGTTGTCGTTGTGGGTAAGGGTCATGTAGCGGACCCCCAGCTCGTACAACTGCCGCAGCGTGGCGAGGGAGTTGTCGATCGAGTGCCCGCCCTCGGCGCCCATCAGCGAGGCGATACGGCCCTCCGCGCGCGCCGCCTCCATGTCGGCGGCGGTCCGGGCGCCGCGCAGGTCCGCCGGGTAGCGCTCGATCAACTGCCGTACGCAGTCGATCTGTTCGAGGGTCGCCGTGACCGCGCCCGGCAGGTCCGAGCGCACGTACACCGACCAGTACTGCGCGCCGACGCCGCCCGCGCGCAGCCGCGCCAGGTCGGTGTGCAGGTGGGCGCTCTGGTCGCCGGCGATGTCGCGCGCGCCGATGTCGTAGCGGACCTGCTCGCGCAGCGCCCAGGGCAGGTCGTTGTGACCGTCGACCACGGGGAAGTCGGCGAGGAGGGCCCGGGCGCCGTCGAGAGAACGAAGGGAGCCACGGGAACCGGGGGAACCGGGGGAATCAGAGGAGCCGGGAGAGCCGGGGGAATCAGGTGAACCGATGGAGGTCATACGTGTCACTTCCCGAATCCGAAGCCGTTACCCGAACCGCTCTCGACCTTGGCGCGCAGCCGCTTGCCCTTCTCGGTGGCCTGGTCGTTCAGTTCCTGCTGGAAGTCACGCATCCGGCCGAGGAGTTCCTCGTCGTGCGTGGCGAGGATGCGGGCGGCCAGCAGACCCGCGTTGCGCGCGCCGCCCACCGAGACCGTGGCGACGGGGACGCCCGCCGGCATCTGGACGATGGACAGCAGCGAGTCCATGCCGTCCAGGTACTTCAGCGGGACCGGCACGCCGATCACGGGCAGCGGGCTGACCGAGGCGAGCATGCCCGGCAGATGGGCCGCGCCGCCCGCGCCCGCGATGATCGCTTTCAGGCCACGCCCGGCCGCCTCCTCGCCGTACGCGATCATCTCGCGCGGCATCCGGTGGGCGGAGACCACGTCCACCTCGTACGCGATGTCGAACTCGTCGAGGGCCTGCGCGGCCGCCTCCATGACGGGCCAGTCGGAGTCCGACCCCATGACAATGCCTACGACAGGGCTCATTCGGTGATCGTTCCTCTGAGGTAGCCGGCTGCGTGACGGGCGCGCTCCAGCACGTCGTCCAGATCGTCGCCGTAGGTGTTGACGTGGCCCACCTTGCGGCCGGGTTTCACGTCCTTTCCGTACATGTGGATCTTGAGTTGGGGGTCGCGCGCCATGCAGTGCAGGTATGCGGAGTACATGTCCGGGTAGTCGCCCCCCAGGACGTTCACCATGACCGTCCAGGTCGCGCGCGGGCGCGGGTCGCCCAGGGGCAGGTCGAGGACCGCGCGGACGTGGTTGGCGAACTGGGAGGTGATCGCGCCGTCCTGGGTCCAGTGGCCGGAGTTGTGCGGGCGCATGGCCAGTTCGTTGACGAGGATGCGGCCGTCCCTCGTCTCGAAGAGCTCCACGGCGAGGTGGCCGACGACGCCGAGTTCCTTCGCGATGCGCAGGGCCAGTTCCTCCGCCCGGAGCGCGAGTGCGTCGGCGATGCCGGGCGCGGGCGCGATCACCGTGTCGCAGACCCCGTCGACCTGCTGGGACTCGACCACGGGGTACGCCACGGCCTGGCCGTGCGGCGACCGTACGACGTTGGCGGCCAGCTCCCTCACGAAGTCGACCTTCTCCTCGGCGAGGACCGGGACGCCTGCCCGGAAGGGCACCGCGGCTTCGACGGCGGACCGTACGACCCACACGCCCTTGCCGTCGTAGCCGCCGCGGACGGTCTTGAGGACGACAGGGAACCCGTCCCCCTCCGTCCCCTCCGGGACCCCCTCCGCCGCGAAGGCCACCACGTCCTCGGGGCCGCTCACGATCCGGTGCCGTGGGCACGGCACACCGATCTCGCCGAGCTTCGCGCGCATCACACCCTTGTCCTGGGCGTGCACGAGAGCGTCGGGTCCGGGGCGTACGGGAACGCCGTCCGCCTCCAGTGCCCGCAGATGCTCGGTGGGTACGTGTTCGTGATCGAAAGTGATCACGTCGCAGCCCCGCGCGAAGGCACGCAGCGTGTCGAGGTCGCGATAGTCGCCGACGACGACCTCGCTGACCACCTGCGCCGCAGAGTCCTGGGGGGTGTCACTGAGGAGCTTGAACCTGATGCCGAGCGGGATGCCCGCCTCGTGTGTCATACGAGCGAGCTGCCCCCCGCCGACCATGCCGACTACCGGGAACGTCACACCCCCAGGGTATCGGCCGTATCCGGCCACTCCTGTCGCGCGCGCATGATCACCAGTGGTTCCGCGCGCTCGTCACATCCCGGACACATCTTCGAGCCCGGGCCGGGCACCCGGGGGAACCGCTGGTTAGCATGGCCGGGTCGACGAAGGTTGACGAACATGACGTATCCGACGAGACGGGGGCTGGGCGACACTATGGGCAAAGGTGGCAAACGCAGGGCCCATGCCAGGCCGCCCAGTGCCGTCCGCATCCGCATCGACCGGCTGACCAGGGAAATCGCCAAGTTCGGCGCGGTCGGTGGGGCCGGCCTGCTCGTCAACCTGATCACTTTCAACCTGGTGCGCAGCACCACTGATCTTCAGGTCGTCCGGGCCAGTGTGATCGCCACGGTTGTCGCGATCGTCTCGAACTACATCGGTTTCCGCTACTTCACATACCGCGATCGCGACAAGAGTGGCCGGACCAAGGAACTGACACTGTTCGTGCTCTTCAGCGCGGTCGGCCTGGTCATCGAGAACGGTTTCCTGTTCGCCGCCACGTACGGCCTGGGCCTCGCCGGCCCACTGGCGAGCAACGTCTTCAAGTTCGTCGGCATCGGCATCGCGACGCTCTTCCGCTTCTGGTCCTACCGCACCTGGGTCTTCCGAGCCACTCCGGCCGAGGAGGCCGACGAGGCCGTGGCCGACGCCGAATCGTTCCTGGAAACCCCGGTCACCTACCTCCAACAAACCCCCGAGGAC
>NZ_LIPP01000386.1 GCF_001418335.1 Streptomyces aurantiacus
CGCTACCGCTCCCCGATCCCCCTCCTGGCCTTCACCCCGGACCCGGCGACCCGCGCCCAACTGAACCTGACCTGGGGCGTCGAAAGCCTCCTGGGCCCGCACGTCGACTCGACCGACGCGATGGTCGACCAGGTGGACGACCTGCTCCTGCAGTACGGCCACTGCCAGAAGGGCGACATCGTCGTCATCACGGCAGGCTCACCGCCTGGGGTCTCGGGCTCGACGAACCTGGTGCGTGTGCATCACATCGGCGAGGACGACACCCCGAAGTAGGCGACCCCTCGCACATATGGACACATTGCGTTACTGGTCGCGACTGCGTGCAGCAAAAAGCGGATGTTCGCGAGAACGGGAACATCCGCTTTTATTGGTGACCTTGGGAACCAAGGAAAAGTACCCCGAGTCGGATTCGAACCGACGCTGTATGGGTTTTGAATCCATTGCCTCTACCGCTGGGCTACCGGGGCCCCTGTGAAACGAAGGTTGGCGGCCTCCCTTCGTGCCACCACCATACCGCAGCTAGGTACGCTCTTGGGAGCAGTACTTGTCTGCCCTGGAACAAGGAGCAACCGTGACCACCCCCGAGTCGCCCCAGCCCGTAGACGCGCCCGACGACGACAAGTCGCACGTGCCTCCGCTGACGACCCGTGTCGTCATCGCCGAGGACGAGGCGTTGATCCGTCTCGACCTCAAGGAGATGCTCGAAGAGGAGGGGTACTCCGTCGTAGGTGAGGCCGGTGACGGTGAGGAAGCCGTCGAGCTTGCCCGGAAGCACCGTCCTGACCTGGTCATCCTTGATGTGAAGATGCCGAAGATGGACGGTATCTCCGCCGCGGAGAAGATCGCGGAGGAGTCCATCGCGCCGGTGCTGATGCTGACCGCCTTCTCGCAGCGCGACCTCGTCGAGCGGGCGAGGGACGCCGGTGCGATGGCGTATCTGGTGAAGCCGTTCAGCAAGGGTGATGTGGTTCCGGCGATCGAGATGGCCGTCTCGCGGTTCACGGAGCTGAAG
>NZ_LIPP01000387.1 GCF_001418335.1 Streptomyces aurantiacus
CCGCGCCCGCGCCTCCCCCACCCCGTCCACGGTCTGCAGATCATCCACACTGGCGGCGAGCAGCTTCTGCAGCCCACCGAAGTGCTCGACCAGCCGGTCGATGATCGCGCCAGGCAGCCGCGGCACCTTCGCCAGCAGCCGGAACCCGCGGGGCGACACCGCGGAGTCGAGCGCCTCGGGCGACCCCGTGTAGCCCAACGCCCGCGCCACCGTGGGCATTTCGAGCAGCTCGGCATGAGTGAGCGCGCCGAGCTCGAAGAGCGCCTCGTCCACCGTGCGGGAACGCTTCGCGGTCGGCTCGGGCACATAGTCCCGGACGACGAGCGAACGCTCGGGCTCGACCCCGGCGATCAACTCCTCCAGCTGCAGGGCGAGCAGCCGGCCGTCCGTGCCCAACTCGACCACGTACCCGGCGATCTCCGTGGCGATCCGGCGCACCATCTCCAGGCGCTGGGCGACCGCCGACACGTCCCGGACGGTGACCAGGTCCTCGATCTCAAGAGCCGACAGCGTGCCCGCGACCTCGTCGAGGCGGAGCTTGTACCGCTCAAGGGTGGCCAGTGCCTGGTTCGCCCGGGAGAGGATCGCGGCCGAGTCCTCCAGGACCCGCCGCTGCCCGTCCACGTACAGCGCGACCAGCCGCATGGACTGGGAGACGGAGACGACGGGGAAGCCGACCTGCTTGCTCACCCGGTCCGCCGTGCGGTGCCGGGTGCCCGTCTCCTCGGTGGGGATCGTCGGATCGGGGACCAGCTGCACGCCGGCCCGCAGGATCTTCGTGATGTCCTTGTCCAGGACGATCCCGCCGTCGAGCTTGCACAGCTCGCGCAGCCGGGTCGCGGTGAACTCGACGTCCAGCACGAAACCGCCGCTGCACATCGCCTCGACGGTCTTGTCCCAGCCGAGCACGATGAGCCCGCCGGTGTTGCCGCGCAGGATTCGCTCCAGGCCGTCACGCAGCCCGGTACCGGGTGCCACTGCGCTGAGAGACGCGCGCATCAGGCCATCGGCACCGGAACTCCCGCCGGACTTGCCGGGAACTGCTGCCCGGTCGTTGGCTGCCACTGCACTCCTCCGGTCGCAGGCTTTCTGAGGGCGCCCTCGGTTCGTACGGACGGGCGAGACCTGGGCAAAGTCTACCGGCGCCCTTCCTCGTCCCGTGGGGCGTCTCGCCGACGCGACCTGGGAAGGACCCGCAGCGCGTCTCCCATGTCGGCGACTTCGAGGACCTTCATCCCGGCGGGGACCTTGCCCGGGTCGCTCGGAACGAGGGCGTGGGTGAAGCCCAGCCGGTGGGCTTCGGCGAGTCTGCGCTGGACGCCCGTGACCCGTCTGACCTCGCCCGCGAGCCCCACTTCACCGATCGCGACGAGGTTCTGGGGGAGTGGGGTGTCGCTCGCCGCGCTGGCCAGCGCGAGCGCGATCGCGAGGTCCGCGGCGGGCTCGGACAGTTTCACGCCACCGACCGTCGCGGTGTAGATGTCCCGCTTCCCGAGGGCGCTGATCCGGCCGCGCTGCTCCAGGACGGCCAGCATCATCTGGACCCGGGAGGTCTCAAGACCGGAGGTCGTACGCCGCGGGGTGGGGATCTGGGTGTCCACGGTGAGCGCCTGCACCTCGGCCACCAGGGGGCGGCGCCCTTCGAGGGTGACGGTCAGACAGGTGCCGGGGACGGGCTCGGTCCGGCGGGTGAGGAACAGGCCGGAGGGGTCGGCGAGCCCGGTGATCCCCTCGTCGTGCAGTTCGAAGCAGCCGACCTCGTCCGTGGTGCCGTACCTGTTCTTGATGCCCCGGACGAGACGGAGGCGCGCGTGCCGGTCGCCCTCGAAGCTCAGGACGACGTCCACGAGGTGTTCCAGGAGGCGCGGTCCCGCGATGGCGCCGTCCTTGGTGACATGGCCGACCAGGAGGGTGGCCATGCCGCGCTCCTTGGAGGCGCGGATCAGGGCTCCGGCCACCTCGCGGACCTGGGACATGCCGCCGGGGGCGCCGTCGATCTCCGGAGAGGCCACGGTCTGTACGGAGTCGACGACGAGCAGGGACGGCTTCACCGCGTCCAAGTGACCGAGGACGGCGGCCAGATCGGTCTCCGCCGCCAGATACAGGTGGTCGTCGATCGCCTTGATGCGGTCGGCGCGCAGGCGGACCTGGCTCGCCGACTCCTCACCCGTGATGTAGAGCGTGCGGTGCTCGTCGCTCGCCGCCTTGGCCGCCACGTCCAGCAGCAGCGTGGACTTGCCGACCCCCGGCTCGCCCGCCACGAGCACCACCGCGCCCGGCACGAGGCCGCCGCCGAGCACCCGGTCCAGCTCGGGCACTCCGGTCGGTCGGGCGGTCGCCTGCCGGCCGTCGACCTGGCCGATGGGCAGCGCGGACGTGGTGACGCGGCCGGGAGCCGTCGTACGCACCGCGGGCGCGCCGTACTCCTCGACCGTCCCCCAGGCCTGGCACTCGGAGCAGCGGCCGAGCCACTTGGCCGTCTGCCAGCCGCACTCGGTGCAGCGGTAGGACGGCCGGTCCTTCGCGGTCTTCGTACGGGCAGCCATGACAGGAACCGTAACCGGAGCCACCGACAGAGCGACGACGGCCTGTTCGTCAGCCCGACTTCGATGACGCCGATAACAGGGCACCCTTCACAAACCGGCTACGTCTGGTCAGGAGCACGACACGGAATTCCGGGTTCCTGTCCTCTTATGAGGGATCGTTTCACCCGTACGGATTAAATCTGCGCGGGCCAGGAGAAGGGGCCTTGGCCAGGCGCCTACGGTCGCACGGGTGATGAGCAGCAGTCCCGAGACCTCGACCCGCACCACCGGCGCACACCGAGCGCATCGCGAGGCGCGCGACCGGGCGAAGCGCGACCGCGACGCACATGACCGCGACCTGCACGAGGGCGACGTACACGAGGGCGACGTACACGATCGTGAGGCGCGCGACCGCGATGCGTACGACCGCGATGCGTACGACCGCGGTGCGTACGACCGTGAGGCGCGTGGCCGGGCGGCACACGACCGTGCACCCGACCGGGCACACGGCCGGGCGGCGGCGCGTACGTCGGCGCGTGCTTCGGCGCAGCGTCCGCCGGTCCGCTACGAGCCGTATCTGGACGGCCTGTTCACCTACTGCCTGTCCGTGCTGTGCGACCACGACACCGCGACCGCCGCCCTCGGGGACGCCCTCGCGTTCGCCGAGCGCCGGGGCCGGCGCGGCCCGGACGGGCCCGGCGACCGCAGGGCCTGGCTGTACGCGCTTGCCCGTTGGTCCTGTCTGCGCAGGCTCGCCGAGGCCGAGCAGAAACGTCATGGCACGCACGCCCCGGGCCGTTCCCAGGGCACCGCCGCCGACCTCCCCGCCGCCGCCCGGGAAGACCGCCGCCGTCACGAACTCGCCCGGCTGGCCTGGCCGGAGGCCGCCGGAACGACACCGGAGCAGCGCGAGGCACTCGAACTCGCCGTGCGTCACCAACTCGCCGCGCACGAGGTCGCCGCCGTGCTCGGCATGGCCCCGGTCGCCGCCCGGGAACTCCTCGCGGCGGCGGCCTGCGAGGTCGAGCGCACGCGCGCGGCCGTGGCCGTCGTCGAGACCGGCACCTGTCCGGGCGTCTTCCGGCTCACCGGCGGCAACCAGTCCGCCCTCAGCGCGGCCCTGCGCAGCGAACTGGTCCGGCACGTCGACGACTGCCCGCGCTGCCGCCGGACCGCCGAGCGCGCGGTGCCCGGCACCTGGCCCGGCACCAGTGTCACGCCGGCCGCGCTGCCCGTACTGGAAGCCCCGCGCACGGCCCTCCACACGGCGATGACGCACCTGCCACGCGCGCGTGGCGGCGGTCCGCGCTTCGACCGGCGCGGTTTCCCGATGGACCCCAAGGACCACGCGGCCCGCCGTGACCGGCTGCGCGCGCGTGCCGTCACGACCACGGTCGTCGCCACCGTCGTGGCGGCCCCCGTGCTCGCCGTGTGGGCGGCCTACCGCGGCGCGCCCCTCATCGGCGAGGGCACCGAGGGCCGGCCGGCCGCGGCGAGCGGGGCGCAGGACTCCGAGGAAGGCGGCGGTGAGAGCCCCGGGTACGAGAACACCGGCAAGGCCAGTGAGCGGCCCGGCAGCCGTTTCACCCCGCGCAGTGGCTCGTCCGGTGTCTCCGTGGAGGTCGACGGTGTGGCCCCGGGGCAGGGGAGCGGCCTCTCGGTGGCGGCCGGCACCAGCGGCGACACGACGCTGATCACGCTCACGGCGACCGGCGGTTCAACGGTCCACTGGTCCGCGCACACCGGAGCGTCCTGGCTCTACCTGAGCCGGTCGTCGGGGGCGCTCGCCGCGGGGGAGTCGGTGACGCTCAAGGTGTACGTCGACCAGCTTCGTGAGCCGGTCGGGCCGTGGAGTGCGCGGGTGGCTGTCGCGCCTGCGGGGGCGGTGGTTGTGATCGAGGGGTACGGGACGGCGGGGTCGTCCGAGCCCTCGGCGTCGCCGCCTCGGCCTTCGCCGTCGCCGTCGTCCTCGGCGTCACCCTCGCCCTCACCTTCGGCGAGTGGGCCAGGGCCGGCGCCGTCCGGCTCCGGGCCGTCAGGTCCTGGGCCGTCCGGGCCTGAGCCCACGCCCAGTGGGCCGGGGCCGGATGATCCGGAGCCGGAGCCTCCGCCGGGGTCCTCCGGAGGTTCTGGTCCACCTGCCGGCACTGGTGCCGGTGCCGGCGGCGGCCTCGGTGGGAGTGGTGAGCCGAGTCCGTCGGGGGGCTGAGCGCTTCCGCGGGTGGTTGGTTGGCTGCGGGTTCGTTGTGGCTTGGCGCGCAGTTCCTCGCGCCCCTGAAGGGCCCGGGGTCAACCGGGGTTAAAGGGTCCGAGGTGGGTCTGCGGGGTGGGGGGCCAGCAGGGGGAGCTGTGAGGCGAGTCGTTCCTCGCACAGTTCGGTCAGGCGGTCGTAGCCCGCCTTGCCCATCAGTTCGATCAGTTCCGGGCGGTACGAGACGTAGACCGGGTCTCCCGCGCCGTGCGCCGACGTCGCCGACGTGCACCACCAGTGCAGGTCGTGCCCGCCCGGGCCCCAGCCGCGGCGGTCGTACTCGCCGATCGAGACCTGCAGCACGCGGGTGTCGTCGGGCCGGTCGATCCACTCGTACGTCCGCCGGACCGGCAGCTGCCAGCAGACGTCCGGCTTGGTCTCCAGGGGCTCGCGGCCTTCCTTGATGGCCAGGATGTGCAGCGAGCAGCCCGCGCCGCCGGCGAAACCCGGGCGGTTCTGGAAGATGCACGACCCCTCGTACGGGCGTGTCTGCCGGTCGCCGTCCTCGTCCGTGGAGACCCAGCCGGTCTCGGTCCCCACGTCGTGGTGCTGCCAGATCTCCGGAGTGAGCCTCGCCACATGGCCGGCGACGCGCTTCTCGTCGTCCTCGTCCGAGAAGTGGGCACCCAGCGTGCAACACCCGTCGTCCGCGCGGCCCGCCTGGATGCCCTGGCAGCCGCTTCCGAAGACGCAGTTCCAGCGAGAGGTCAGCCAAGTCAGATCGCAGCGGAAGATCTGCTCGTCGTCGGCCGGATCCGGGAACTCCACCCAGGCACGCGCGAAGTCGAGCCCCTTCTCGTCGCCCTTCGGCGGTTTCGGAGACGTCAGTGGTTTCGGAGACTTCGATGGCTTCGGGAGTTTTCCGGGCTTCTCGGACCCGGACGATCCCGTGGCGGAACCCGTGGTCGATTTGTCGTTCTTCGCCTTTTTCGTCTTTGGCACAAGTCCAGGGTAAGACGCCCGCGACCACTCCGAGGACGGCCGGGCGGTCCGGGCGCAGTAGCGTGCCATACATGAGACTCGGTGTCCTGGACGTGGGTTCGAACACGGTGCACCTGCTGGTGGTGGACGCGCACCCCGGCGCCCGCCCGCTGCCCGCGCATTCGCACAAGGCGGAGCTGCGGCTCGCCCAACTCCTCGACGAGAGCGGCGCCATCGATTCCGAGGGCGTCGACAAACTGATAGCCGTCGTCCAGGAGGCCCTGGAGGCCGCCGAGGACAAGGGCGTCGAGGACCTGCTGCCGTTCGCGACCTCCGCCGTGCGCGAGGCCAGTAACGCCGACGAGGTACTGGCCAGGGTGCGCGCCGAGACCGGTGTGGAGCTCCAGGTCCTCACCGGCGCCGAGGAGGCCCGGCTCACGTTCCTCGCGGCCCGCCGCTGGTTCGGCTGGTCGGCCGGGAAGCTGCTCGTCCTCGACATCGGCGGCGGTTCGCTGGAGATCGCGTACGGGATGGACGAGGAGCCCGACGCGACGGCGTCGCTGCCGCTCGGCGCGGGCCGGCTGACCGCGGGCTGGCTGCCGACCGACCCGGCGGACCCGGCCGACATCAAGGCCCTGCGTCGCCATGTGCGGGCGCAGATAGCCCGTACGGTCGGGGAGTTCAGCCGTTTCGGCGCCCCCGACCACGTCGTCGCCACCTCCAAGACCTTCAAGCAGCTGGCCCGCCTCGCTGGTGCGGCCCGCTCGGCCGACGGCCTGTACGTCCAGCGCGAGCTCAAGCGCCGCTCGCTGGAGGACTGGGTCCCGCGCCTCGCCGCGATGACCGCCGCCGAACGCTCGGAACTCCCCGGAGTGTCCGAGGGCCGCGCGGGCCAGCTCCTCGCCGGTGCCGTGGTCGCCGAGGGCGCGCTGGACCTCTTCGGAGTGGAAACGGTGGAGATATGCCCGTGGGCACTCCGGGAGGGCGTCATCCTCCGCAGCCTGGACCAGATGACTCCCGAGTAGCACCCCCGCACCGCAGGGCGGCGCCTTTGAGGGGCGCGGGGAACTGCGCGCCCAGCCCCCAC
>NZ_LIPP01000388.1 GCF_001418335.1 Streptomyces aurantiacus
CCTCTGCGGCGGAGTCGGAGGTGGGGGGCCGTCCCGGTGGGGCCGGGGTACGTGTGGACGGTGCCGTTCTCCTCGATCAGGGTGACGGTGGTGCCGGTCGCGGCGGCCGCCCATTCGGCGATCGCGCGGTCGGCCTCGGGGCCCCAGGGTGCCTCCGCGAGGTGGCGGCGCAGGTGGCCGTCGCGGGCCTCCGCACTCGGTGCGGGCGCGCCGGGGCGGAGGTTCATGGGCGGGGGCGTGAAGAGGGAGTCGCGGTCGGCCGGCTTGCCGGGGAGGCCGTTCAGGCGCATCAGCCGAGCGGGGTCCGTGTCGGCCCGGCTGCGCAGTCGTGCCGCCTCGGCGCGCTCCAGTCCGGGCTGCTGCGCCGCCTGGCGCAGGGCCGTGGAGAGCGTACCGAAGAAGCCGTTGCCCCGGCCCGTGGGAGTGCCCTGGGTGTAGGTGGCGCCGTCGGGTGCGGTGAGGACGCCGTTCCGGTCGAGGCTGTAGCGCGGGCCGGTGATGTCGGCGGGTGGCATCCACGGCGGGGTGGGGTGGCTGCGGTGCTCGGGCGGCTTCGGCGCGGGGGACGTGCTGTCCGTACCGGCGGTGGCCGGGCTCGTCGGGGCCGGCAGCCGGGTGGCGACCGGGGGCGCGGTGCCCGGCGGGAGGGCGGCGTAGAAGAAGCCTCCGTCGGCGAAGAGGACCGGGTCGGTGGCCGGGGCGACGGCGGCCGAGTCGGTGCCGTGCGGGAGATGGACCTGGTCGCGGCCCTCGCCGGTGACCACGGTGAGGGGGGTGCCCAGGACCCGGGCGGCCAGGACGGGCAGCAGGTCGGCGCCGCCGTGGTCGCCCGCGCGGCGCTCGGGCGGGGCCGGTTGGCCGTCCGGGTCTCCGTCGGCGTCCTGGCGTGGCTCGGCCGCGAACGGGCGGGAGAGGGCCGCGACA
The DNA here is from genome assembly GCF_001418335.1 of Streptomyces aurantiacus. GTDB lineage: Bacteria > Actinomycetota > Actinomycetes > Streptomycetales > Streptomycetaceae > Streptomyces > Streptomyces aurantiacus. Next base: position 925 of record NZ_LIPP01000388.1, read on the forward strand.
GCCAACGCCGTGCGCTGAGCCGGAGTGGGCCACACGGTCTGCGGCAGGCGGCCGAAGGCGTCGAACTCGATCTGCTGCGCGGCGGTCAACCGCACGCCCGCGAACCGGAGTTCCTCCTGGGTGAAGGTGTCGGCGGCGTCCATGGCGAGGGCGTCGAGCAGGTCCCTGTTCCTGTCCTCGCCCAACGCCCAGGCGAGACGGTCGCGGGCGGCGCCGACAGCCTCCGCGGTCACCACCGGGTCGCCCGGGTCGTCCGTGAACCGTTCGGCGAGGTCGGCGCCGAGCAGGCGGTCCAGCTTGCCCCGGTTCTGGGCGACGGCGAGCAGCGCGTGGAAGAACGAGGCCCCGTCGTGCGGCATCTCGTGCACCTCGCGCACCGTGGCCTCGTCCGACGAGGTGATGGTGCGCGGAGCCGGAGCCGGAGCCGAGGCGACGACACCGGCCTTGTCGGTGGCGGCAGGCACGGCAGGCGCGGCGGAGATCGTGTACGGCGCCGGCGCCTCGTCACGCCACGCCGGCTTGGTGTACTCCTGCGGCGCGTCCGCCACCGGCGCCGAGGCCAGGCCCTGGCTCTGGGCGGTGAGGCGGCTGGCGGCGAGGTGCAGGCGGTGGTGGTCCGAGGCAGCGGCGTCGGTGTGCTGCTCCCAGCGGCGGGCCTCGTCGCGTGCGGCCTTCCAGGCGACGACGGCGGGATCCTGGGCCACATCCTGTGGCAGGGCGGTCTCCCGGTCGGGGTCGGGGTGGTCGTCGCCGAGCGCGGCCTGGTGCTCCGCGCTCAGGTTCAGCCACGTCTCACGGGTCCGCGCCCTGGCGTCGTAGTAGCGCTTCTCGGCCTCCGCCAGGTCTGCCAGCGCCTTGGCCTGGTCGTCCCAGGCGGTACGGGCCTTCTCGGGGAACGTGGTGTCGTCGAGGAGGCCGTAGTCGCGGGCGATGTCCTCGCGCAGCCAGACCAGGGCGGTGGTCCGGGCCTCGGCGGCGCGCGGCCCCCGCTTGGCCTTGCCGAGGGCCTGCAGCGGGCGGCTGTCCGTGAAGTGGTGGTCCACCTCGGCCACCGACAGCCAGCTCACCGGCAGCGCGAAGAGCATGCTGCGGTCGGGGACGACCTTGATGTGGGTGCCGAGGGTGGTGTCCGCGGCTCCCTTGAGCCCGGTGCTGTCGTTCACGCCGCCGACCGGGACCGTGACACCCGGGTTGGTCACGCCCGCGTTGCTGTTGCCCGCCAGTGGCGAACTGCCCACCGCGCCCTCGACGTTGTCGGTGATGCCGGCCTCCAGCGCGTCGGAGGTCTTCCGGCGCTGCATGGCTTCCATACGCGGCTTGTTCTCCACGGTGATCAGCCGGGCGCCGCTGCGGTGCATCTTCGCGTAGAGGCGGGAGTCCGCGGTGTGGTACTGGCCGAAGAGGCGGGCGGACGACTGGGTGGGCAGTGGCGAGCCGTTCGCTCCGAGGGCCTCGCGGAATCCGGCGGTCAGGCCGCCCTGGGTGGTGGCTTCCTGCTGGGCCTGGGCGGCGGCGGTGCCGAGGCCCGTGAGGGGGGTGAGGTGGGCGATGCGTACGCGTTCGGCGAGGACCTTGCCGGTGTGGCGCTTGCCGGGGTCGCTGTCGTCGCCGAGACCGTCGGCGCGGGCCGTCGCGAGGGTCAGGGCGTCTTCGACGTTGGCAGCGCCGAGGATGTCCACGGCGAGGATGCCCGAGCCGATCTGGTCGTTGAAGGGGAGGACATCCGAGTCGGTGCCGGTGCCGGTGGGGGCGCCCGGCGTTCCGGTGGTGGCGGTGGTGG
>NZ_LIPP01000389.1 GCF_001418335.1 Streptomyces aurantiacus
GTGGGGGGGGGTGGAGGGGGGGGGGGGGTCGTGGGGGCGGGCTGGGGAGAAGGGGGCGACAGGGTCGGGGTGGGAGTCGGGCAGGTGCCCGCCACCGCCACCGCCGTGCCGCCGCCGGAGCCGGTGGAGGCGTACGCGCACGCGTCGGCGGCGACAGGGGCCGGTGCGCCGCTCGCGAGCCAAGTGAGGGTGAGCAGCGCCAGCAGCCGTATGCCGAGGGCGAGTCGCAGGGGCGGGGAGGTTCGTCGTGGTCCAGGCACGCCCGCGATCATCGGGCCCCGCGCACGCACATATGCGGGATTGGCGGTGTAATTGCCCCGAAGGAGGGACAGTTCGGGTCTCACCCGTTGCCGGACGACACCGGATCGCGTTTCGGGAGAGGGCTCCGGGCCGGACCTTTCGCGCCGAACTCTTCCGGCTCCGGCGGTTCTCCCGATTCTCCCGATTCTCTCGAATTTCGCGGCTCTTCGGGATCTTTCGGGTCCCCCGGCCCCTCCCTGAGCAGGGCCCTCGGGCGTTATCAGAAAGAAATATGCGTCCCCTTTGAACACTCACCGCACTCCCGCCCGTACCTAGGGCCATACGCGGTGCTGAGGAGTGCCGCAACACCTATGCAAACAGCGGGAGTTACCAATGAAGACCTCCTGGCGGAGCGCCTCACTCGTAGCGTCAGCTGCGGCAGTGCTGGTGCTGACGACGGCGTGCGGTCAGGAAAAGGCGGACACTTCGACCGGCAGCCAGAACGTGGGCGCGGCGCCCGCGGCCAACGGCTACGGCACGGCGGGAGCGACCGAGACGGGCGCCGCCGCCGCGGACGGACAGGGCGCCGTGGCGCAGAGCGCCGGTCAACTTGCCGTGTCGGACACCGCGAAGCTCGGTGAGGTGGTCACGGACAGCGCCGGCATGACGCTGTACCGCTTCGACAAGGACACGGCCGAGCCGCCCAAGTCGACCTGTGACGGCGACTGCGCCACGGCCTGGCCCCCGGTGCCGTCCTCCGGCGCCGCCGCTCCGGTGGGTATCGACAAGACCCTGCTCGGCGAGGTCACCCGTACCGACGGCACGAAGCAGCTGACCATCGACGGCTGGCCGCAGTACCGGTTCGCGAAGGACACCAAGGCCGGTGACACCAAGGGCCAGGGTGTGGGCGGCACTTGGTACGCCTCGGCCCCCACCGGGAAGAAGGCGGCCGCCGGCTCCGGGGGCGGTGCGGCAGCCGCCGACCTGCCCGGTCTGTCGACCCGTAACGACCCGGAACTCGGCGAGGTCGTCGTCGACAAGAACGGCATGACGGTCTACCGGTTCGAGAAGGACGTCCCGTGGCCGATGAAGTCGAACTGCATCGGCGCGTGCCTGGAGAAGTGGCCGGTCGTCGAGCCGGTGGACGCCGCCGACACCAAGGGCATCGACAACAAGAACGACGGCAAGCGCGGCTACGTCATCAACAACCGTCCGGACGGACTCAAGCAGCAGAGCATCGACTGCTGGCCGCTCTACACCTTCGCGGGTGACAAGAAGCCCGGCGACACCAATGGCCAGGGCGTCGGCGGCACTTGGTACGCCATCTCCCCCGAGGGCAAGCCGCTCGGCAAGCCGAAGTAGCCCCACCGCACGGCCACTTCCCCCAGGAGCGGCAGTGCCGGGACACCGGCACATCGGCACAAGTGCCTACAGGACCCGTTTCGCCCCCTCCGCACCGCACGGAGGGGGCGAAACGGCTTTTTCACATCCGAACGGCTTCCGTCGCCGCTCCTCGTGACGCCGCGCGACGCGCCGCCGTGACCCCTCCGGTCTCTTTGCAGTGCTTCCGGGCGATTTCGCGAGGCATTTCCCTCCGCACGTGCCGGAGGCAGTGGCCTTGAACGGACGGTCAATTTCCGTTTCCACTCGCTCCATTGGCGGGCGATCAGTAGCCTCAGCTCGAACACCGGATCGTCTACGCCTTGGAGAGACAGATGGAGCGTCCCGCCTGGGCCCCGCGCGGCATCGACATCTCGGTGCCCAGTGTGAGCCGGGTCTACGACTACTACCTGGGCGGATCGCACAACTTCGAGGTCGACAGGGAAGCGGCGCGCAGGGCCATGGAGTTCATGCCGGGGCTCCCCAAGATCATGCAGGCGAACCGGGCGTTCCTGCGCCGCGCCGTGCGCTTCGCGGCCGACGAGGGCGTCACCCAGTTCCTGGACATCGGCTCGGGCATCCCCACCATCGGCAACGTCCACGAGGTGGCCCAGAGCGCCCGCCCCGGCGCACGCGTCGTCTACGTCGACCACGACCCGGTGGCCGTCGCGCACAGCGAGGCCGTTCTGGCCGGCAACGAGGACGCGGTCGCCGTCGCCGGTGACCTCCGCAAGCCCCGCGAGATCCTGACGCATCCCCGGCTGCGGGACCTGATAGACCTGAATCAGCCAGTCGCTCTTCTCCTCGTTGCCATACTTCACTTCGTGGAGGACGAGGACGATCCGTACGGGGCTGTGGCAGAGCTGAGGGACGCGCTGGCGCCCGGCAGTCTGTTCGTCGTCACGCACGCTTCGTACGAGGGGATTCCGCTTCCCCCGGAGCGGGCCCGGGGGACCGTCGACGTCTACAAGGACATCCGAAGCCCGCTGATCATGCGCTCGCGCGACGACATCGCGCGGTTCTTCGAAGGGTACGACATGGTGGAACCCGGACTGGTGCCGATGCCGAACTGGCGGCCCGACCCGGCACCCGAGGACGAGGATCCCTACTCCTACTCGGGTTTCGCGGGCGTGGGGCGCGCGGCGTGACCGCGGAGCCGGACGGGCCGGAGGACAGACTGCGCAGGTTCGCGACGATCTGGAGCCGGGCGGTCTTCCCGGTGACCGCCACGTCGCTGACCCGGCCGGAGTTCGAGCAGCGCCTCGTGCCGCTCGCCCGGCGGCTCAGCGAGGCGCTGCGGGCCAGGACGTTCGAGGCGGCCGAGGGGCAGGCCGTCGGCGCCGCGCTCATCGGGGCGCACTGCACCGAGCCGGAGGCCCTCAGCGCCACGCTCGACTGCGTCGACGCCTACCTGGTGCTCTACTGCGGCGGGGACGGGGCCCAGGACGCCCTGCGCGCCCGCTCGGCGCGGTTGCAGCACGCCATGGCCGCCGGGTTCGCGAAGGCGCTGCGGGAGCGGACGCTGGCCGAGCAGGAGGCCATCGCGCGGGCCGCCCTCCAGGCCCAGGGCATCGTCGCGGACGCCCTGCACGCGACCGAGGCACGCTTCCGCGCGGTCTTCGAGGGCGCGGCGATAGGTATCAGCGTCGCCGACCTCGACGGCAACATCCTCCAGGTGAACAACGCCCTGCTGCGCATGTTCGGCGGCACCGAGCAGTCGGTGCGGGGCCGCAGCGTCACCGACTGGACCCACCCCGAGGACGCCCCCCAGGTCTGGCGGCTCTACGAGGAACTGGTGCGCGGCGATCGCGAGCACTACCACGTCGAGAAGGCCTTCTACCGGCCCGACGGAACGGTTCTGTGGACCAACCTCACCGTCTCCCTGCTGCGTGGCGCGGACGGGCAGCCGCAGTACCAGCTCGCCCTCATGGAGGACACCACCGAGCGCAGGCTGCTCAACCTCCGGCTCCGCTACGAGGCGACGCACGACGCGCTCACCGGGCTGCCCAACCGCACCCTGTTCTTCGAGCGGCTCGACAAGGCCCTCGCCGCGGGTGAGGGCATGCGCTTCGGCCTCTGCTACCTCGACCTCGACGGCTTCAAGACCATCAACGACAGCCTCGGGCACGCGGCGGGAGACCGGCTGCTCGTCGAGGTCGCCGACCGGCTGCAGTCCTGCGCGACCGCGCCCGGCGAGATGGTGGCCCGGCTCGGCGGCGACGAGTTCGTGGCACTGACCACCGGGCCCGACACCGAGAGCGAGGTCGACGCGCTCGCCGACCGCATCATGAACGCCCTCATCACGCCGGTCCGCATCGACGGCCGGGAACTGACGGTCCGCGGCAGCATCGGCATCGTCGAGGGCCCGACGGGCGAGCGCGGCCCCGCGGAGGTGCTGCGCAGCGCCGACATCACGATGTACCGGGCCAAGTCGGCGGGCGGCAACCGCTACGAGCTCGCCGACGCCGAGGCCGACGCACGCGCCATCACCCGGCACGGGCTCACCACGGCGCTGCCCGCGGCGCTGGACCGGGGCGAGTTCTTCATCGAGTACCAGCCGCTCGTCCACCTCGGCGACGGCAGCGTGCACGGCGCCGAGGCACTCGTGCGCTGGCTGCACCCGCAGCACGGGGTGCTCGGCCCCGACCAGTTCATCCCGCTCGCCGAGCACACCGGCCTGATCGTCCCGCTGGGCCGCTGGGTCCTGGAACAGTCGGTCCGCCAGGCGAAGGTCTGGCAGGAACGTCACTCCGACGCCGGCCCCCCGGTGCGCATCAACGTCAATCTCTCCCCGTGCCAGCTGACCCACCCCGGTCTTGTCTCCGACACGGTCGACATCCTGGAGCGCGTCGGCCTCCCGCCGAGCTCGCTCTGCCTGGAGGTCACCGAGTCCGCGCTGATCGGCGCCGACGACGACCTGCTCAAGCCGCTGCGCCGGCTCGCGGAGATGGGCGTCGACATCGCGCTCGACGACTTCGGTACGGGTTACTCGAACCTCGCGAACCTGCGCCGGCTGCCGGTGAGCATCCTGAAGCTGGACCGGTCCTTCACCCAGGGCATGCAGCAGTTCCCCGCCGATCCCGTCGACCTGAAGATCGTCGAAGGGATCGTCTCCCTCGCCCACAGTCTCGACCTCGCGGTCACGGTCGAGGGTGTGGAGACGGGGGCGCAGGCGGAGCAGCTGCGGCTGCTGGGCTGCGACACGGCTCAGGGCTGGTACTACGCCCGCCCTGGTCCTCCGGACCGGCTGCATGAGTTGGCGCTGGTGGACGCGACGGGTTGACCGTGCGAGCCCCCTGCGGGGCTTGGGGCGGTGGTGTCCTGCGGGTTGTCGTGGGCTGAGCGCGCAGTTCCCCGCGCCCCTGAAAGACGGGGCTGCGCCCCGGTCTTTCGCTTTTAGGGGCGCGGGGAACTGCGCGCTCAGCCCACGACAACCCGCACAACGCCCCTCGGCGCAAGCCCCGCAGGGGAGCGCGGGGAACTGCGCGACCAGCCCCCACCGGGGCCGCAG
>NZ_LIPP01000039.1 GCF_001418335.1 Streptomyces aurantiacus
TCCGTTTGTTCTCGACGACGGGGGTGATCGCGAGGTCTGCGTCACCGAGTACGAGGTATTGCTTAGGTTAGGCTAACCTTACATAGAATTTTGTGTCAACGTTAATGTCAACAATCAGAAAGGGGTGAGCGTGCGCATGAGGTCCCCGCAGCGCGAACAAGGGACGGCGCGGCCGGACCTCGTACCCTGGGCAACCGCCCTGCTCCTGACCCTCGTTGCGGTACTCGTCCTGCTCTCCCTGCTCATCGGCACCGGATCCGCCTCCGTCGNNCGCCGTGCGCGAGGTGCGCCTGCCACGCACTCTCGCGGCCGTCCTGGTCGGCGTCTGCCTCGGCGTTGCCGGCTGCCTCCTCCAGGCCGCGACCCGCAACCCTCTCGCGGAGACCGGGCTACTCGGCGTCAACTCCGGGGCCGCGTTCGCCGTCGTCGTCGGGCTGACCTGGTTCGGGGTGTCCTCGTCCGCCGCACTCCTGGTGTGGGCGCTGCTGGGCGGTACGGCCGCCAGCGCGGTCGTCCTCCTGCTCGCCGCGTCCGGGCGCGCCGCCGACTCGCCCCTGCGGCTCGTCCTGGTCGGTTCGGCGCTCGGCGCCACCTTCCACGGCCTCACCGCCTACGTCCTGCTCGGTACGCAGTCCACCTTCGACACCTACCGCTACTGGACGATCGGTTCGCTCGCCGGAGTCGAGACCGCGGATCTCGTCCCCCTGCTGCCGGTGGCCGGCCTCGGTCTGCTCGCCGCGTTCGGCTGCGCGCGTCCCCTCTCGGCGCTCGGGCTCGGCGACGACAGCGCACGCTCGCTCGGACACCATCCCGGCAGGGTCCGCCTCGCCGCCGCGGGCGCGGTGTCGCTGCTCGTGGGCTGCGCGGTGGCGGTGGCCGGGCCCATCGCCTTCCTCGGACTGCTCGCCCCCTACGCCGCCCGGACCCTGACGGGCGCTCGGCTGACAGCCCAACTCACCCTGTCCGCCCTGATCGCGGCCGCTGTCATGCTCCTCGCCGACATCCTGGCCCGGATCGTCCTGCGGCCCTGGGAGACACCCGTCAGCGTGCTGCTCGCTCTCGTCGGCGGGCCCCTGCTCGTCTGGATCGCCCGCTCACACCGCCTGTCCACGGCGGGAGCATCGGCATGAAGGACGCCGGCGGCAGGACCACACAGGACACCGGGCCCTTGCAAGGGCCCCCGAGGCGGCAGGGCCGGCCGCACGCCGTGGACGTCACCCCGCCGGACGTCACCCTGCCGGACGTCGCTCCGCCGGACGTCACCCCTCCCGACAGCACCGTGCTGCGCACAGGCACCCTCTCCTGGCTGGCCCCACGCCGTGGCGTGCTGGCCGCCGCCCTCCTCGTACCGCTGCTCGTCGTCCTCGTCGCCCTGGCCGTGCTGGCGAGTTCGACCGGGATGAGCCTGTCGCGGACCTTCTCCGGGCTGCTCGGCACCGCCGACCCCGGAACCGTCATGATCGTGCGCGACTTCCGGTTGCCACGGATCTTCGCGGGCCTCATGGTCGGCGCCGCGCTGGGCATCTCCGGGTGCCTCACCCAGACCCTCGCGGGCAACCGCCTCGCCACGCCCGACCTCGTGGGCGTCAACGACGGCGCCACTCTGGCCGTCGTCGCCTCGGCGGCGGGTTCCGCGACCGGCATGGTCGGCCACTGGTGGCTCGGCCCCCTCGGCGCCGTCGCCGCCGCGATGCTCGTGGTCCTGTGCGCGGGCGGGGCCGGAGCTGCCGGATACCGCGTGCTCGTGGTCGGCATCGGCGTCTCCACCTTCGTCGGCGCCGTCAGCGACCTCGTCATGTCCCGCCAGAACGACAGCACGGCCGGCGGCGTCTTCCTCTGGGCGGTCGGCAGCCTCAACGGACGGGACTGGAGCGTCGGGACGCCGCTGCTGATCGCGCTCCTGTTCCTTGTGCCGCTCTCGCTTGCGGTGGGACACCGCCTCCAGCTCCTGCGGTTCGACGACGATGTGGCGTCCTCCCTCGGTGTGGACCTGCGCGTCGTGCGCGCCGCCGCTCTCGCGCTGGCCGTGGCCCTGGCCGGGATTGCCGTGGGAGTCGGCGGGCCCATCGCGTTCGTCGCGCTCGCCGCCCCGGTCGTGGCCCAACGCCTGGCGGGACCCACCCGAGTGCCGGTCATCGGCTCCGCGCTGACCGGAGCCGCCCTCATCGCCGCGGCCGACGCGCTCGCCCGTGTCGTCGCCCCCGTCGAACTCCCCGTCGGTGTCGTCACCAGCGTCCTCGGCGGGCCCTTCCTCCTCTGGGTCCTCTTCCGCTCGGAGCGGACCACCGGAAAGGCATGACCATCCCATGACCGACGCGACATCTCCCGCTGCCGCTGCCGCTGCCGCTGTTGCTGCCGGCGCCGACGACGGCGGGCGCCCTGTGACCGCCGGCGCGGCCGTGACGGCTCCTGCGACAACCGGCGCGTCGCCCGCCCCTCCCGGTCTGGAGGTGCGCGGGCTGCACGCCGGGTACCCCGGACGCGCCGTGGTCAAGGACGTCCGGCTCACGGTGCCCGCCGGGCAGGTCGCCGCGATCGTCGGACCCAACGGCTGCGGCAAGTCGACCCTGTTGCGTGCCGTCGCCCGGCTGCACCGCCCCGACGCCGGTACGGTCCACGCCGTCGGCGCCGACGTCTGGGGCCTGGGCAGGCGCGAGGCCGCCCACCGGATCGCCCTGCTCCCTCAGTCACCGCGCGCGCCCGAGGCGGTGACCGTGGCCGGACTCGTCCGCTACGGCCGTCATCCGCACCAGGGCCTGCTGCGCCAGTGGTCGCGCGAGGACGAGCGCGCCGTGCGCGAGGCGCTGGAGGCGACCGGCACCGCCGAACTGGCCGGCGAGCGACTCGACCGGCTCTCCGGCGGCCAGCGGCAGCGGTGCTGGCTCGCGATGGTCCTCGCCCAGCAGACGCCGGTCGTCCTGCTCGACGAACCCACCAGCGCGCTGGACCTCGGCCACGCCGTCGACGTACTCGAACTGGTCCGCGTGGTCGCCGCGTCCGGCCGCACCGTCGTCATGGTCCAGCACGACCTGGCCGCCGCCGCGCGCTACGCCGACCTCGTCATCGCAATGAAGGACGGCCGCGTCGTCGCGTCCGGAACGCCCCGCGACACGATCGACGAAGCCCTCGTGAAGAAGCTGTACGACGTCGACGCCGACATTCTCAGCGCCCCCGGCGACGCGTCGCCGGTCGTCGTACCGCGCGTCCGCCGGGGCGGGGGCGACGACGAGCCGGGCGCGGGGCGGTGACCTTTGCGGTTGCGTAGCAGGGGCCTCCGAGATGCCGGAACCGTCACAGACTCAGGAGGGCATCAACGTGAAGCACAGGGCAGTCAGGCGCAGGAGTGTCGTGGTGGGAATCGGCGCGACCGCGGGCGTCGCCGCGATCGGCGGCATCGCCCTCACCGCACAGGCCGGCGGCAAAACGGGCGGCTCCTCCTCCGCCTCGGCCACCCCGTCCGCCTCCTCCGGTACCGAGTCCGGCAGCTCCGACCAGCTCAGCGGCGGCAAGATGGTCAGCCTGCCCCAACTGGGCCTGGCCGCCGGGTACGTCGTCGTGGAGCCGGGAGCGCGCGGCTGCACCCTGAAGAACTCCGCGGGCGAGTACTACGGCACCGCGCCCGCCGCCATCGTCGACCTGAAGGCCGCCGTCCGGTACGTGCGCGCCAACAAGGGCCGTGTCCCCGGCAATGTGGACCGGATCTTCTCCGCCGGCACCAGCGCCGGCGGCGCCCTCTCCGCGCTGCTCGGCGCGTCCGGCGACAGCCCGCTCTACGACGAGTACCTGCTCACCACGTACATGCGGCCCTCGGCGACCACGTACCTCGCGGCGCTGTCCGAGGCGGACCGCAAGACGTACCTGGCGAAGAACACGTTCCTCACGTGGGACGGCAAGAAGGCGACCTTCACCTGGGCCGACTTCCTCACCCACGTGGGCGCGCGGAAGAAGGACGCCCGGCGTTCGACCTCTTCCCGCTGCCCACCGACACCTCCGACACGATGACCGGGGACATCAACAACGAGTTCGGTCTGGGCACCGCCCCCTTCCGCCACTTCACCCTCTACAGCCTGCGCAAGGACAAGGGGACCAGCGCCCGCCTGGCGAGCGACATCCCCGAGAAGCTGCGGCTGATGAACCCGATGTACCACCTGGCGGACAAGCCCAACCCGGGCCGCACCAAGCACTGGTGCATCCGCCTCGGCGCCGCGGACTCCGACACCTCCCTCACCGTCTCCGCCAACCTGGCCGCCGCCGCGCACCAGTTGGGCGACGACGTCAGCCACCTCTACTACTGGGACGCGGGCCACGGCGCCAACGAGGACGCCGGCGATTTCATCGCGTGGATCGCCAAGACGTCCGGCTACCGGCCCTAGGACCCGTCCGCGGCCGGACTGCCGGCCCGGCGCCGGGGAGGCGACTCGGGCCAGCAGTGAGACGTGGTGCCTTCCGGACGTCAGTGGTCGGTCTCCAGGTGGAGCTTGAGGAGGTCCACGCCGTAGTCGTTGCCGTTGGGCGTGCGGATGATGGTGTGGATGTGTTGCTGGGTGGGCGTGCCGCCGCCCATGCCGCCGCCGGGGCTGCCACTGGGCATCCCGCTCGGGTTGCCGCTCGGCATCCCGCCGGGCTGACCGCTCGGTTGTCCGCTGGGCTGTCCGCTGGGGGCGCCACCGCCACCGCCGCCGCCCATCTGGGCGTCCTTGCCGTAGGCCAGTGGGGACTGGGCGTCGTACTCGATGAGCACGACCGGGCTGTGCACCCGGTAGTAGAAGGCGGAGGAGTCCTTGGTCGCGCCGATCCAGTAGAAGTACGTGTCGTCGAGGTGATCCTCCACCTCCTTCAGTTTCACCGCGGCGTGCCCGTCGTCCATGTAACCGACGTAGACGCCGACCAGGTCGAGCAGTTTCTGCCGCTGGGCAGAGGTGAACTCCTTGGCGGCGACACCCTCGTGGGCCAGCTTCAGGTTGTCCTGGCCGGCCCCGGCCACCATGTTGGTGCCGCCCTTCTCGTCGGCGGAGATCACCTTCTTCCGCTGCGCCGAGGTCAGGGACCGCAGCAGCGCCAGACCGGCCTTGGTCTCCGGCTTGAAGAGGGTGATCTTCTCGCCGTTGTAGGTGGCCGAGGTCGGTTCCGAGCCCATGAAGGTCGGGGTCATGACGACCTGGTCGCCGAGAACGAAGTAGTTGATGGCCACGTGATGGCCCTCGTACTGGAAGCCCCAGGGCTTGGTCGTGGACGGGGTACCCATGAAGGTGAAGTAATAGTGCCCCTCGGTCAGCGTCTCCTTGCCACCGCCGCTGTAGTCGCCCAGGAAGGCGTTGAGCTTCATGATGTTGCGGGTCTGGGCGAGCCCGTCGGCGGACAGCGCCGTGCCGAGCAGGGCGTAACCGAGCTTTTGCTGCTTCTCGGTCAGGTCGCCCATGCGGGCGCCCTCGCGCTCGTAGCCGTCGACGTTGCTCCAGGCCAGCCACTCGTCGTCGGCCACCTCGAAGACGGACGCCTTGCGCTCCTTGGCTGCCAGCCCGTCCAGGAACGCCTGCGCGGCCTGGACCACCTTGTCGGTGGAGACATCCGTGGAGTGGATGGAGAACAGGTCGTCGACGACCTTGCCGTCCGTGGTGATCCCGACGAAGTCGGCGTACTTCACCTCAGTGGCACCCGGACCCATGCCTCCCGGGCCGCCGGAGGGCATCCCGCTGGGCGCTCCGCTGGAGGCGTCACCCGCAGTCTCCGAGGAACCGCCGGAACAGCCCGTCATGGTCGCCACGGCAGCGGCACCGCCGAGCAGCAGCGACCGGTTCATGAACCAGCGGCGTGTGCGCTCGGTCTCAGGGGTGCGTGATCTGTGTGCGTGCATGCGCGGCACATTCCTCCGAGACCCTGATTTTTCGGTGAGACTTGCCTGTGAGGCACCCGTGAAACGCACGCCACGCACGCCACGCACGCCACGCACGCCACGCGCGCCACGAGCGGCAGTTGGCATACCCGGGCAGCGCCGGTTGGGCGGCCCAGCGCGATCGTCACCTCCGCAACTCCCGCCCAAGAGGAAGCTTCCCGCCTCGCGGAGGAACGCGAGCGACTCGGCCGCCCGTGCTCCGATCTTGTCGATACCATTGCGGGAACGGCGAGTTGGGAGAGTCCTGCGTGGAACCGTTGCTGAGTCTGGTGCTCTCGACCGTCGGCACGGTCGCTTCGGGCGCTCTGTCCGGAGCGGGCGGCGAGATGGGCAGGCGGACCTCCGAGAGGCTCTATGGCTTGCTGAGCCGAGCACGTACCGCGGACGGGGAAGCGGGCTCCGGTTCCGGAGGCGGTGAGGAGCAGCCCACCCTGCCCGTCACCGAGCAGGAGCGGACGGCAGCCGCGTTACGGCTGGTGGAAGTCGCCCGCAGATCACCGGAGTTCGCGCGCGACGTCGCGGAATGGGCCCGTGAGGCCTCCTGGCTGGCGCCACGTGCCGTGCCTGCCGTGGCCGGCGGTGCCTCCCGTCCGCAGATGCTGCCGCCGGCGACCGCGGTGTTCACGGACCGCGAGGACGTGATCGCGTGGATCACGACACTGCTGAACGACGCGGACCCCCGACCGGGAGCGCCGACGATTGCCACCCTCACCGGGCCGGGCGGCATCGGAAAGACAGCTGTCGCCGTTCAGTGCGCGTACGCGCTGCGGGAGCGGTTCCCCGACGGAATCCTGTTCGTGGACCTGGCCGGCGCGTCCGCCGGCACGGCGCTCCCGCCGTCCGACGTGCTTGCGCGGTTCCTGGAGAGGCTCGGAGTTCCGCCCGCCATGGTGCCGGGCGACGAGGCCCGTCAGCGGGATCTGTTCCGCGACTGCACGGCCGACCGACGCATGATGGTCGTACTGGACAACGCCTATGCCGATGCCCAGGTCGTCCCGTTGCTCCCGGCTTCGCCCGGGTGCCTCGTCCTGGTGACGAGTCGGCACCGGCTGGGCCGCCTCGTGGCTGAGCACGGGGCCCGCCCGCGCGTTCTCGGGCCGCTGTCGACCGCGGATTCCGTCCTCCTGCTCCGGCGGGTCGCGGGGAGCGAGCGTGCGGCGGCTCCGGACGCGGTCGTTCAGGCCGTGGCGGGGGCGGCCGGTGGCGTTCCTCTCGCGTTGTGCACCACGGGTGCCGGTCTCGCGGTCCGGGAGCACTTGGCCTGGGAGCGAGTGGCGCGACAGCTGTCCGAACGGATCCACGGCCACGGCCAGGTCCACGGCCAGGTCCAGGGCCAGGGCCAGGGCCAGGGAGGCGACGACGCCATGCGTTCCGGAAGCGGCGACGACCCGGATGGTGCCTTCGATCCCGTTCGCCACGCGCAGGATGCCTCGTACAGCGAACTGACTCCCGAGTGCGCCGCCTTCTACCGTGCGATCGCGGGGTGGGCATGGCCGACCGTGACCGTCATGTGCGCCGCCCATGCCGCCGGCGTGCAGGAGGACCGAGCCCGGGAACTGCTGGAGCAGTTGGCCAGGGTGCATCTGCTGGAAGAGGTCGGTGAGGAGCGCTACCGCTTCCACGATCTGGCGCGGGCGCACGCACGTGAGCTCGCGGTGGCCGAGGACGGGCATGGCCGCATGTCCGCCGGGGTCCGTCGGGTGGCGGTCGCGCAGCTGCGGTGGGCGGCGGAGGCGGACTTCCGGGTCATGCCGTTGCGCTGGCGGCTCGGCCCCGCCTATCGGGCACTCGTTCTGCCACAGGACCGTGATCCGGCGGACGGCAAGCGCGCGCTGGCGGAACTGCGTCGTGAGCGGGAGAACCTCGCGGCCGTCATCAGGGCGGCCGATCACCACGGCTTCGACGATCTCGTATGGCAGTTGTGCGAGGCGATGTGGGGTCTGCATCTGCTGCTCGGTTTCCACGCCCAGTGGATCGACACACACCTGCTAGGGGTGGCGGCCGCCCGGCGCTGCGCCGCGGAGTTCGGTGACCGGCGGGCGGTGGGCCGGATGCTGGTGCAACTGGCCTTCGGTCAGATGGGAGCCGGGCGGGCGGACGACGCCGAGGAGACCCTCGCGGAGGCCATGGTCGCGGACGAGGCCTGCGGCCACCATCGCGGGCGGGCGAGCGCAGTCGAGGCCCTGGGGCTGCTCCGCCTCAAGCGGTGGAAGTACGCGGAGGCGCAGCGGTGCTTCGAGGAGGCGCGGGAGATCCTGGGGCGCATCCGGGAGGGCGACGACGGGTGGGAGGACCTGCCTCGTGCCACGGCCCTGCTGGAGCATCACATCGGCCGTGCCCGGACGAAGCAACGGCACTTCGCGGAGGCCCTCGCCCGGCTCAACGACGCGCTGGTGCGGTTCCGTCGGCTGCCCGACGGTGGCGACGCCTACAACGAGGGACGGGTCTACATGAGCCTGGGCGAGGTGCACCTGGACGCGGGGGACCCGGACCTCGCACGGGTGTGCCTGGACAAGGCGGTCGAGGCCATGGAGACGGCAGGTGCGGGGCTGCAACTCGCCGTCGCCTTCGAGTCGAGGGCCCGGTGCCATCGTCTCTCGGACCGTCCGGCGGAGGCGGCGGAGGATCTTCGCACCGCCGCCGTGCACTACGAGGCGAACGGTGACCGGGTCGGTGCCGAGCGGATCCGGACGGGGCTCGCCGAACCGGAGGCATGAGACCCGGCCGGTGGTGGGGACGGCGGTGCGGACGGCGGCAACAGTTCGACGGTGACGTGATGTGCCGCGGCACCGGTGCGTACGGTGATCGCGGGGAGGGCATCGCCCAGGGGCTGCCCGCTCGCGAGCCAGGCGTACAGCGCGGAAGCGTAGACGGCGGGATCGCACAGGTCGGGCCGCCCGTCGGGCTCCGTGGCGGCGGACAGTCGTACGAGGTGTCCCTCGCGGGTGCGTACGACACAGCGGTCCGGGCCGTCGACATAGGCGACCAGTCCGCAGTACGGATAGCGGTCGAGCGCCTCCGACGTCCATACGGCCGGCGGGCCGAGCCGTGGGTCGTCCCCGGCCGCGTGCCGTACGACGACGTCGGCGACGCGCAGCCGGCCGGTCTCCCGTGTCTCCTCGTCGGCCACCGTGTGCGCGGTGTCGACCGGCGCCGCCGGATCTTCCGACAGCGCCGCCGTATCTTCCGAGGGGTCGGGCTCGTCGCCGACGACGGCGTACCGGACGAGGGCGAGTTCCGGCGGATCCGAACTGATCTGCCGGGCGAGGACGCGGATCGGCGCGGTGACGCGGGCGGGGAGGTACGGCGGCAGTGGCAGCGGTTCGAGCAGCGCCGGGTGCCCTTCGGGTTCGGGTATGTCCATGAGGCCGTAGAACAGGCGGCGCAGCAGGGCGGCCGACTCTCCTGGTGACGAACTGGTCTGCTCCGCCAGTTCCTTGTAGCGGCTGGGGTTGTGCGAGGTGATCGCCCGGTCGATCTGTGCGCGGAGGCTGCCGCGGCGGAGGAGGCCGGGAGCCGTACGGCCGAGGGCGGCCACCGGGGAGAGCGGGTCGAGGTCCTCCTGCGGGAACGCTCCGAGGAGGACGGGGATGCCCATGGAGGCCGCGTAGTAGGTGACGCTGGAGTGGTCCCCGAGGACACAGTCGGCGGCGATCAGGGACTGTCTCCACCCGTCGAGCGGCGGGATCGCCTCAAGGCCGGCTCGCCGCGCGTTGTCCAGCCATGCACGGACCTGGCCAGGACCGTGGCCGTACCAGATGTTCGGATGCAGGACAGCGGTCTTCCGGTACTCGTCGGCCGGCAGCTCCGTCGCCAGACGTGACAGCAGCCAGGGCAGCAGATCGTCCGCACCCGGCTCGCCCGCTTCTGCTGCCCCGGCACCGCCGAAGAGGGAACGCGGTGCCCAGGTCGAGCTGACGACGATCAGCCGCTGGCCGGGTCCCACGCCCAGCGCACGGCGGAATCGGTCCCGTTGGGGGAGAGCGGCGAGGATACGGTCGTAGCACGGGTCCCCGGCGAGTACCGCTGTGGGTACCGCCTCGGGGCAGGCCGAGCGGAGCCTCTCCAGCTGTTCGGGGTGGGACAGCACCGTGGCGGTAGCGAGCGGACGCCCGTCCTCCAGGAGCCAGTCCGGCGCCAGGCCGAAGACCGCAGGACGTCCGGTGTCCGGTGTCCGGTGTCCGGTGTCCGGTGTCCGGTGTCGCCAGCCTTTTATTGTATCCGGCCCCATGGGACAAAATGGCCAACTTGCCGCGTGCAGAGCCCAGTTCGCCGCCATAGCTCGCGGCCACCGCCAGATCGAACTCCGTGTCCTTCGCTTGCTCCCAAGGCAGGACAGGCAACCCCGCCTGAGCCAACAACTCCGGCACTCCGGCCAGGAAAGGAGACGAACCCGTGCAGGTGGCGAACATCTGCACGCGAACATCGCTGTGGAAAAGCGGAAGCACGTCCAGCAGGCGAGTCGCGGAGGTCACGTTGTGCACGATGAACAGGACGCGACGACAGCCCACGCGTGTGACCCACCGTTCGGCGTCCTCGCCCACCGGTACTCGCAACCGCGCCGTCCCACCTGTCACTCCGGTTGTCACTCCGGCCCGTTCCCCTGACTTGGTCGAGTCTTATCTTCCTGTCGTCCCACCGGATGCTATCTGGGTACACGGGTCGGGTTTCTCTGACAGACCTGACAGACCTGACGGGCCTGACGGACGCAGAAACGGTGAGGCGTCGGCCGGCGAGGACGGAGGCCGGTGTCCAGTGTCCCGTCACTGGCTGGATGCGGTGGGCGGCCGTCCGGAGTTGGGCCGACCTGCAACTCCGCTGGTCAGCCGTTCTGCCAGCTGTCAAGAGAGCCATACGCTGCTCAGTTCCGCTGTCAGATGCGGGTAACTGGCCTCGATGATTCGCCGTATTCGGCTCAGGAGTCCTGGCGGGACGGCACGGAGATCCGAGGGATCGGCGTACAGGAACTCTTCGGGACTGTCGCCGAGGATCTCGTCGGCCAGGCCGGAATCGTGGACCTTGACCCAATTGGCCGCGGCCTGCCCAGGATTCGAGGCCATTGGGTGCGTCGCCATTCTCGCAAGTTCCGTGAGTTCCTGACGCACATCGGGCTGCAGGGCGCTGTCCGCCGTGAGAAGTGCCAGGCAGATCGACAGCACGCGTTCGTTCACTTTTTCGGCCGTCCTTTCGGCCGTACCGGCGAAGAGCGTCGCACTTTCCAAGAGCCGAACCACGAGCTCCGTCGGGAGCCGGGGTGCGTCGACCGACAGCAGTTCCAGCACCAGCAGGAACACTCGGCTCTCGGTCGTGGGGTCGGAGAACGGCCGGGCGAGAAGATCTTCTCTTCCTCGGGATCTGTCAAATCGACTGTAGAGGCCGGTCAATTCCTCGTTCGTCGCTCCCAGCCGGCTCGCGAACCACAGTTCCAGCAGGTCGTGGGCGACGGACGAGGCCGGCTCGTCGCCGATGCCGGTGAACGTGGTCAGCGTGGATCCCAGCCAGTTGAAGACCGGGTCGAGCGCGTGCCGGACGACGGCGTCATTCGTGCCGCCCGAGACATCGATCTTGTATCGCACCTGGTCCCAGTAGGGCCTTTGCCAACTGGCGCGCCCCCGTTCCGGATGCCCCGGTGGGTAGCGGTACAGCCAGTACAGGTCGACCTCCTCGGGAGATCCCGGAGGTGTGCCGGCCGGCCCGACTGACAGGTCGCGGCGCTCGTCGCGCCAGATGTGGCGGATACCCAGTGACAGCGCGAAGTCGGTCCACTCCTGCTCGTCGAAGGCGGAGCGCCACAGCAGGGCGCGGTGGTTCCAGGTGCCCGCGGGGTCGTCGGAGTCGGGGAAGAGGTCGCTCACCGCGAAGCCGCCGGTGACGGCGAGCATCAGCAGGACGAGGTTGGCGCTGTAGACGCCGTGGCGGGAGGAAGTGGCCCGCTGGTCGGGGCGGTAGTCGGCGTGACGGTGTTCGGTGCGGAAGGTGTGCGCGGCCAGGACGTGGATGAGCAAGGTGGACAGCTGGGCGCGGTCGCCGGGCGGAACGCGCTGGAGGCGGGCGCGGACGAATCGCATCATCTGCCGGGATGACAGCGGGGCGTAGGACAGCAGCACGTACAGCAGGTCGTCGTCCACAGCGGCCGGACCGACGGACAGGGCCGGGCGCTGGTCGAGGAGCCCGACCAGGAGGTGCACCGAGAGTCGGGCGGCGAGGTACTCACCGAAGGTGGCGTGCAGGAACTCATACGTGGCCAACCGTTGTTCGTCGCGTACGGCCTGGGCCCGCTGGACGAAGAAGAAACGACCGAGCGCGATCTCGGCCTGATCGAGCGGGGCCCGGAACTCGGCCGAAGAGGCAGGGCGACGCCCGAGGAGGGCGGCCAGATCTTCCTGTAGTTCGGCAGCGGTGACCCATTGCCGACGGCGGTTGAGCATGCCGAAGGCGACCAGGGACAAACGCTGTAGCTCCTGCTCGACCCGTGCGGCCAGGTCATGATCCGGCAGAGCAGGGGCGGACTTGCCGACCTCGCGGGCGGCGAAGGCGGCGAGCAGATCCTCGTAGAGTTCGGCCTCGTCCAGCGGGGTGTCGTCGCGCTGTAGCAGATTCCCCGAGGCGTCGTAGAGGGCGAGCATCAGCAGCAGCAAGGGCTGCGAGGCGAGATCGACGTGTCGCTCGGTGGCCTCGGGTGACAGTGGCCGGATGCCCTGGTCCGCGAAGTACGACTGGTTGGTGCGGTTCCACATCGTGAGCCAGGTTGCGATCTGTGGCCGAGTGAAGGGCTCAAGGCGCAGGGCGACGGCGCCTGACGGGTAACGCGCCCGGTCAGCGACCGCTGTCCTGGTGGTGACCAGCGCCAGCATCGGGCGGCCCTGGTCGGCCTCGCGTTGCTGGAACTGAGCGACGCGCACCAGAAAGTCCGACTGGCTGACCCCGGTGACCTGGAGCAACTCGTCGAAGCCGTCGAAGAGTACGACCGGTGTCAACCCGCCGGCGGACCGGACCAGGTCGGGCCACGTCGCGCGCTCGCCGGTGGCGGCCCGGATCGCGTACTCGATCAGGTCCTGCACCTCGGCCTCGGCAGGAACCTCGCGCAGGATCACCCGGACAGGAAGGAAACCGGCGGCCGGGAGCCGCGCCGCGAGAACCTTCGTCAACACCGACTTGCCGGCCCCCGGCTGGCCCAGGACGACCAGAGGCGCGTCCGCCGCCTCAGGGGTGGTGAGCGCGCCCGCCAGATATTCGGTGAGGTCCTCGCGTACGGGGACCGGCGACCACCACTCCTCCTCGGCGGGGCCGCTCTGTCCGCCCGAGACCGGACGCACCCGGAAATGCGGGTCCAGGTAACCCTCCTCCAGAGTGGGCAGGCACACGCCGATCGGGACATCGCCCTCGGCCAGGACCGGACGCGAGAGCGCCGCGCGGTAGGCGGAAGACAGCGCGGCGGCCACGTCAACCGGCCGGCCTGCCGCCGACAGGCCCGTGAGCAGCGACTCCACGCCTGCGAGCGCCCACCGGGTGGCCTGGTGCTCGACCTGTCCGGTCCAGAAGCCGAACTCGGGTACCTCCGTGGCCAGTCGGGCGTACAGCTCCTGGTACTGGTCGACGGCCGCCCGGGTGCACTCCGCAAGTGCCAGGACGATCCCGTTCTGGCCGGTGCCGCTCAAGCGGTCCCACACCGCAAGGCCCTGTACGAAGTCCAGCAGCCGGTCCGACAGCCGTCTGTACCACCCCACCAGCGCGTTGAGCATCTCCTCGTAGGGCAGATGAGGTGCCGGCCTCGGCGCGGCTGTGGCGACAAGCGTCTGCACAAAGCCGTGCCCAAGGCGGTCCCCGCCGCCCGCGAGGCTGATCTGCTCACGCCGCGTCAGCCGCACGTCGGCCCAGTCGAAGGGCAGTTCCGCCTGCTCCAACGCCGTGAAGTACGCGGTGACCACCAGCACCGCATGCGCGGCTTCGAGCCGCTGAGTGCGTTCGGCGCGGTCGACCGACCGTAGGGAATCCCGCAGCCCCGCCGTCAGGTCGCGGCTCAGCCGCAGGATCTGTCCTTGGGCGTCGAAGAGGTTGAGTACGGTGTCGCTCGCGCCGCCCGTCGCCAGTGACAGGGCGCCGCCCAGGGCCCGGTCCAACGCGGCGAGTGCCGGCGGGTCACCTCCGAGCAGCACGACCGCGTCTCTGTAACTGAGCAACCGCCTCGCGACCATTGCGCCTCCGTGCCTACGTGAACTGCCCTGGAAGGACGGTACGTTGACGGTTTCTCCGCGGCACTGTGATTCACGGATGTCAGCTCGGCTGAACCCAACCTGTCCGCCTGCCTGGTGGCCGGGCACGCTTCCGGGCGGTCTTCTCCGGTACCGCGCCCGGATGGTGCCGGTTTGCTTGTACCCTGATTGCCTTGTTGACGCAGGCGTGTCGTCTGCGCCGAGCGGGGTTGGATTAGGCGGCGTACTCCGTCGAGCTTCGGATCACCTGGCTCCGGCGCTCCTCCGCCTCACGGTCGAGACGCGCGATCTCGGGGTCGCCCTCGAAGTCGTCCCGCGCGATCTCCGCCGCCTCCTCGACCACATGCTTCAGCCGGTTGACGAAGCCGCGCATCTCCTCCAGTGCCTCCCGTGCCTCGGCTGGGCTCAGCTCGCCCACGTGGGCGCCGTAGCCCAGCCAAACCTCAGTGTGGCGGCCGTACGCCTGCGGTTTGTCGTTGCTGACGACTACCTGCGCGGACAGCCACGGCAGCCCGTTGCCGTTCCCGCTGTACCTGCTTGAGTCGATGGCGGCGTCTCGCAGTTTGGTCCGGGCAGGGAAGGCGCTGTGCCAGTCCGCGGCGCACGGCTCGGTGTGGTCGTTGACGCACCACGGGAGGCAGGCCCAGCGGAGCATCCACTCAGGGCCGCGCTGGGTGGCGGTGAGCGGGAGACCGGATGCCTCGACGCATGTGCGGCAGACCTTGACGTCCGCGCCGGTCATGTCCTGGATACTGCCGGAGGAGGTCAGGACTGCATCGGCGGGGAAGTACAGGAGGGCGGTGTCGTCCAGCTCACCGCTACAGGTGAGGCAGCGGCCGATCGCGTGGACGTCGTCGTATGCCATGCCCACCTCGTCGGAGCGGGCGACGACGGTGCGGACGCCGTCGATGATCCTGATTTCGGGGAGCTCCTCGACCGGGTCGTCAGTCAGCTGGAGGGCGAGGCCGAGGCGCTCGCACTCCTGGATGAGCTTGGGCAGGCAGGCCTTGTTCTCGGCGTGTTCGCTGAGGAGTTCGGCCAGGCGGGCGATGACGGCCTTGGGGTCGTCCGCTTCGGCGACGAGGCTGACGATCAGGTTCTGGAATTCGTCCAGTGCGGGGCTGCCGAGGCCGGCGGCGTTGGCTTCGGCGTGGTTCTGCTCCAGCTGGAGGATGATCCGGGCGGCGTCCGCCTCCGCTTGCTCGCTGCGGGCCGAGCCCTTCACGGTGCCGTTGACGGGCCGCGGGGCTGGAGGGATGAGGTGTTCGCCGGCCGTGCAGTTCGTGTCCGTGATGCTCATGGGGCCTGCTCCTTCGTGGTGTTGAATCTGCCTTTCTGGTCGGAGTAGTCGCGCTGAGGGGAGTGGTCGAGGCGTGTCGTCCTCGTTCGGGTGGTGTCGCACAGATGCAGGTCGATGTCTGGTAGGGGATGTGTAGGGTGCGCCTCTTCTCTGGCTTTGGTGTTGTTCTCTGGCTTTGGTGTTGCCACGGCGGCCTGGCGACCCGTCCCGGGCCACGGCCTGCTGGACGGGGGCTATGCGGCGGTGAGGGTGGCGGTGTCCGTGTCGACCTCGATCAGCCCGGCCTTGAGACTCGGCGTGCAGGCTTCATCAGCGCCAGGCCGAGACCAAGTCCAGCGACTTGGCAGGCCCAGGCGCCGTTCGCGACACGAGCGCGGTCATCGGCAGCCTTCCCCAGGCCCGGCAGCCGAGCATAATCGCGCCGCAGATTCGACAGGGACTGCGACCTCTGCACATGATCTGATCAGGAAAAACGTCACCGCACAGCACGACGAGGCACCACGCAACACGAACGCTCACGGTCTCGTAATGCGTAGGTCTCGGGTTCGAATCCTGAAGGTGGCTCTGTGGAAGCCCCAGGATTCTCACTCGCCGTGACCTGGGGCTTTTGCTTTTTCAGTGTCTTCCGGCGCAGTGACGGCCTGGCTCGAAGAACCGTCGCTGAGGCCTGTCGGTGGACAACCGGTGGGCAAGCGTGCAGTCGGCGTGCGGAGCGGTGGTCGGGCACGCCCACGAGACCTGTCGCGCCGGAGGTGAAGGAGCTGCGGGTTCGTGGTTCCAGGGCTGTCGGCAGCGACGCCGTTGGGTGGTTTCCATAAAACGGGCGGGCCGAGTCGGCGACTGGTGACGAAGCAGCCTGAAAGGGTCATGCGAATTAATCTTCGGCAACGCCGTGCTGCTCGACGAGTCGAATGAGTTCCTGGACTCGCTGCTGGCTTACGCCGGGAAGTTGCGATAATTCACGAAGGTCGAACAGAGCATGGGTGGCAAACCATGGCGTTTGGCTCTGACCGAGGAAATCGAGCAGCAGCTCCCTCGCCTCGGCCCAATCGCCGAGCGCAGCTCGATAGATCGCCAAGTGGCATGAGTGCAATACTTCGGCCGGCTCCTCGCGCATCTCTCGCTGCGCGAGGACGACCGCCTCTTGGATGTCCAAGTAGCCGCGGTCGGCATGTCCTTGCGCGACCAATACCACCCCACGCAAGTACTGCGGAAAACTGCTGCCCGGGTCGAGCTCTATGGCGCGGTCCAGGTCGATGACCGCGCTGTCGTACCGGCCCATCAGGAAGTACGTTTCGGCACGATTGGAGATGGCCCTGCTGAAGTTGGGTTCGCGCTCGATTATACGGTTGAATTCGCTGAGTGCCTCTTCATATCGGCCCATCAACCAGAAGACTTCACCGCGGCCCAGTATGGTAAAGGCGTCATTGACGTCGAATCCGCCCGTGCGTTGGGCCAGGGCCAGCGTTCTTTCGCTTCGTCCGAGACGACGGTACATGTCACCGCGCAGGGTGATGCTCCAGTGGTAGCCGGGGTTCAGGTTGATAGCGCGGGTGAAATCGGCGAGGGCCACTTCATGGCGCCCCATTCTCCAATGGAGGTAGGCACGGCTGGCGATCGCCCATACATATTGAGGGTCGAGCTCGATGGCGCGGGTGAAATCGGCGAGGGCGTGGTCGTAGCGATTCATCAGCCGATAGACTTCCCCGCGTCCGGCAAGGGCTTTGGGAGACTCCTGATCCAGCTCAAGGGCGCGCTCGAAATCAGCAAGTGCCTGATCGAACTGACCAGAGAGGCGATGTTCGTCGCCGCGTAGTTGAAGTGCCTTCTCATAGGCGGCGGGTTCGAGCTCGGCGTAATCGATGAGCGCGGTCAAGAAGGCGATCTCGTCGCTGTGCTCGTCAGGCAGTATGCGTGTCAGCCGCTCGCCCCACGTCTGAACCAGCCGGGAGTCCGAATCGCGACCGGCTGCCACCATCGTGTCAACCCACCGCCGCGCCGTCGGCGTGCTGTCGCTGAGAGCGAACACGGCGTGATTGAGGGCGTCCGGGAGCGCGGCGGCAGAGTCGGCGCACAAGGCGTGGTACGTCTCTTCCAGGTGATAGTCCTGCCAGGTGGTGTCCAACCAGCCGTTGTCGTCGGACAGCCCCAGTGCCGCTCGCTCGGTGCGGTAGTACTCGACGAGCCGCCGATGCTGCTTGCGCCAGCGCTGTGGGGAACGGTTGCGCTGCAACCGAAGCATGGGCATGCGCACAACGTCGTGGTACTGCCAGACACCGGCTGTTTCGGCGAGGAATGGCTGAGTTCGCAGCCATTCGAAAAGTTCGCTGCGATCGTCATCCGCATCGCAGGCCGCAGCGAGCACATCCTCGTTGAGCCTGCGTGGCAAGGCGCCGGCCAGCGCCGTCGCGCGGCGGCGCCCGTCAGGTTCCCACTTGAGGAATCGTTCGACCGCGTCGCCGGTGCGGTCACCGACGTCGGCCGGATTGTCGGGTCGGCCCTCGGCGAGCATCGCGACTAACAGAGGCAATCGTCCGGACAGTTGGAGGATCACTTCGACAACGCGGTCGCCGGTCACATTCTGCCGGGCGAGGAACGTGCGACCCTCGGCGTCGGTAAACGACGTCAGCGGCACATCAGCGATAATACTGTGATAGGAGGTCCAGTGATTCCCGTCAAGCGCGCTCCGACCGGCCACGGTGATGACGAGATCGGCTGGCAGATCGCCGTAGCGCGCGGCGAACAGGTCGAGCAGCCAGGTGTCGAGGAACCATTCAGTGCGTTCGTAGGTGTCAACGAACAGGGCTACGGTCTTCCGCTTCGCCAGCGTGCAAAGGTCTTCGAGGAACACCGGGGTGAGTGCCTCGGCTGGTGACAGCACAAGCTGCGCGTCGTCGTGGTTGCGGAACTTTTGCCCGACAAAAACCCGCAGCCGGTCGATCTGCTCAGCTGCGGCGGCTACGTCGACGACTTCGGCTGCCACCCCCAGGATCGGCAACATCTTGGCGGAGTGCAGGCCAACCTGAAGCGCGCCTTTGGTGAAGGTTTCAGACAGGCCGGCTGGCGTGTCCGGGTCTGCGTCCAGTTCGTGACGACGCCGGCGGTAGGCCGCATACCGCCGCTCAAACCTGGTCAGCCGAGCGCCGCCCTGAGCCAGGTCGGCGGCCAGAGACGCTAACGCCTCTGGCACGCCGTAGCTGCTCTCGTCGATGTATCCGCAGAACGCCCCGTGTTGCTCGGCGATTCTCCGCAGTTGGTTCATCAAGAAGGTCTTGCCGACGCCGGCGTCGCCGTGAATGTTGAACAAGAATCGTCGATCAACGACCGGCAGGCCAAGGTTGGTGCGGAACTCGATGAGCCGTTCCTCACGACCGACGAAGTCGGCCTGCTGACGTCGCTTGATGATGTCTTGAAGGCTCATGTCTTTGCTGCCCCCCGCCGCCCACCGCCACCCCGCCGCACCC
>NZ_LIPP01000390.1 GCF_001418335.1 Streptomyces aurantiacus
GCCGCCGTCACGGTCAAGAGCCCTCAGGTCATATGCCTCTCGCGACAGCCTCGCACGCGAATGGTCCGTTCGCTGCGATTCCGCACACTGAATCTTTGTTTCTACGGGAACGCCGAGGCCGGGCAACTGGGATGAAAGTTAAGGGAGTTGACGGCGAGGTGCGCAGCGGCCGGAGGCAGCCACGAAAGGCCTGGACCAGGGACGCGTCCCCCGGGCACGCCGCCGCGCGCACGACGGCACCAGGCCCCGCCGTCCTACCCCTCCACCCCTCCACCCCTCTATCCCTCTATCCCTCTACCGCTCCATCCCTCTACCTCTTCGCCACGAACACGTGGGACGCCACGTCCGACTCCAGCTCCGCGGCTTCCCCGCCGCTGCCCACGAGCACCCCGCCCGCGGACTCCGTCACGCTCACGACCGAACCCGGCTGCACGCCGGCCCGCCGCAGCGTGTACATCAGCTGCGCGTCCGTCTGGATCGGCTCACCGATACGGCGGACGACGACCGTCTTGCCGTCGAGGCCGGGGTCGAGATCGGCCAGCGACACCATGCCCGCGTCCAGGAAGGGATCCGCCACGTCCTTCTCGCCCAGCTCCTCCAGGCCCGGGATCGGGTTCCCGTACGGCGACTCGGTCGGGTGGCGCAGCAGTTCGAGCACGCGGCGCTCGACCGCCTCGCTCATCACGTGCTCCCAGCGGCACGCCTCCGCGTGCACCTGCTCCCACTCCAGACCGATCACGTCGACGAGCAGACACTCGGCGAGGCGGTGCTTGCGCATCACGCGCGTGGCCAGCCGGCGGCCCTCCTCCGTGAACTCCAGGTGCCGGTCGCTTGCGACGGCCACCAGACCGTCGCGCTCCATGCGCGCCACGGTCTGGCTGACGGTCGGCCCGCTCTGGTCGAGCCGCTCGGCGATCCGGGCGCGCATGGGGACCACACCTTCCTCCTCCAGCTCCAGGATGGTGCGGAGATACATCTCCGTGGTGTCGATCAGTCCGGACATACGTGCCCCTCGTTTAGCTCTGCCGGAGGCTGGGTGGCTCACCGGCGTGTGCGCTGGCCCTGGGCATCAATTCTGACGCATCCCACCGACAACCGTGCCGCGCCGTTGAAACCACGTGGTAACGACTGCCTGCGCGATCATGCCGGGCCCGGCACCCGGCCGGGTGGGAAAGGGGCCCTCGTCACCCAGTGTCGCTCCTGCGGAGCGTATTGACACGACAGTGGTCCAGACCGCAACGTGATCCGCGACACGACAGCGGAAGGGGCTTCGTCGATGAGCGACAGCAAGCTGGCCGGGCAGTTCTTCGACGCCGCGATCGGCCTGCTGCAGCGGGTACGGGACGAGGAGGCGGGGCCGATCGAGGCCGCCGGGACGATGATCGCGGACACGGTCGCGGACGGCGGGCGGCTCTTCGCCTTCGGCGCCGGGCACTCGTCGCTGGCCGCGCAGGACCTCGTCTACCGGGCGGGCAGCCTCGCGCTGATGAACCTGCTCGCGGTGCCGGGCGCGGTCGGTGTCGACGTCATGCCCGCGACGCTGGGCTCCGCGCTCGAACGGGTCGACGGCCTCGCGAGCGTGGTCCTCGACTCCAGTCCGGCCCGCGCCGGCGACCTTCTGGTGATCGTCTCCCTCTCCGGGCGCAACGCCCTTCCCGTCGAGATGGCGATGAGTGCCCGCGCCCTCGGTCTCAAGGTCATCGGGGTCACGTCGGTCGCGTACGCCTCCGAGACGGCGTCCCGGCACAGTTCGGGGACGTACCTCAAGGACCACTGCGACGTCGTCCTCGACTCGAAGATCGCGATCGGCGACGCGGAGCTCACCCTCGACACCATTCCGGCGCCCTTCGCGTCCGCCTCCACGGTCGTCACGTCGGCCATGCTCCAGTCGGTCATGGCGACGGCGGCGGGTGTCCTCGCGGAGCGCGGGATCGAACCGCCGCTGCTGCGGTCGGGGAACGTGGACGGGGGCCACGAGTGGAACGGCCGCGTGTTCGAGGAATACGCGGACCGGATCTTCTACTGGCGGTAGCCGCGCTTCGCCTCGCCGGCGGAGGACGACGGTGCGGGCCGCCTGTGGCTGGTCGCGCAGTTCCCCGCGCCCCTAAAAGATTGCGCAGTTCCCCGCGCCCCTTCAAGGCAAAAGACTGCGCCGTTCCCCGCGCCCCTGAAAAGTAGGGCTGCGCCCCCGCTTTTCAGGGGCGGTGGTCCAGGGTTGCCGCCAGGTCCAGGGTCGTTGCGATGCGGACGGCTACGTCCTCCGCGTACGTCGCGTCGGACTTTTCGAACTGTGTGCGGCTGGCGGCGCGCAGGAACGTGACCACGCCCAGGGTCCGGCCGCGGCTGCGCAGGACGACGCACAGGGCGTGCACCGAGTCCGCCGGCCACTGGCGGGCGGCAGCCCAGTCGCGGGCGCGCTCGGGGTCGGTCGCCCCCGCACTGGCACGTACGGAACCGATCCGCTCGACGCACTGGAGAGCCGGATGCCCCTCGGCGTACCGGACGGGCAGCCCTGCGCGGCCCGCGGGCAGGCTGGGGCCCGGCGCGCCGGAGGGTGTGGCGGTGCCCCGTACGAGCCGCACCGGCCCCTCTCCGTCGGGCACCGGACCACCGGCCACCCGGTCGATCAGCGCATGGTCGGCGAACCCGGCAAGGGCGAAGTCGAGGTGGACGGACGCCGCCTCCGCGGGGTCCTCGCACTCGGCGGCGGCGCGCGCGGCCCGGTGCAGCTGGTTGGTCCTGAACCGCAGCAGCGCCGCCTCCTGCTCGGTCTGTTTGCTCTCGGTCACGTCCTGGAAGAGCCAGCCCACCCCGAGCGGAACCGGTTCTTCCGCGAGCGGCGAGGCAAGCCGCAGGAAGCCGCTGCGCCAGCAACGGCGCTGCTCGCCCTCCGCGGTCCGCAGCGTCACCCACATCTCGGCGGGCGCCGGCGGCGCGCCCTCCGCGAGGACGTGCGTGAGCGCGCTCTCCAGTTCCTCCACGCCCTGCGCGAGCAACTCGCCCAGGGGCCGGCCCAGCAGGGCCGTACGTCCGCTGCCGAGCGCGCGCGCCGCGTGCGCGTTGACCACGGCGGGCCGCAGGTCGACGTCGACGAGCACGACTCCCCAGGCGGCGTCGTCGAACAGCGCCTCGCTCAGGGCGATCGACCGCTCCAGGTCTATCTGCGCGTGCACCTCGCTGAAAGCGCAGTACACCCCGGCCGGCTTCCCATTGGGCCCCGGCACGGCGGCCGACTGGGTCCGTACGAGCACCCGGCCGCCCTCCTTGGTGAGCAGCGCGAACTCGTGGACCTGGCGCCCCGGGGCCTGCATCGCGGACAGCAGCCGCCCCTCGACCTCCTCGGCGTCCGCGGTCCGCACGGCCCAGCCGGCGAACCCGTGCCGCCCGACGGCGTCGGTCGCGCTCCAGCCGAGAATCCGCTCCGCCTCCCGGTTCCAGTGCGTCACCACTCCGTCGGCGTCGAACGCGCACAGCGCCGCGTCCATCCCGTCGAGCAGAGCGGCGAGCAGATCGGCCCCGTCCCGCTCAGGCTCGTGCGGCCCGAGCTCGTCCGTGGTCCCGCTACGCCGCGAAGCACTCACCTGGCACCCCCTGCAGGCCGTGTCGGCGTGTCCTGCGCGGTGTGCCCGCGCGCATGTTCACTCACTACGAACACTACGAATCACTCACTAGGAATCATTCAACTCGAACGTGACGCAGCCCACATCTTGTTCCCACAAGATTGAGGAAATCGTTGTGCGCGGGCGCTTCGGCCCCGGCCGACCGCAGCGGGCGATCTCCGGACCGGCCTCGGATCTCCGTCGTTCCGGCACCCTCCACAAGATCGCTTCCCCTCGCCGATGCCGTCAACGCTTCAACGCGTGGATGTCCCGGAAAATCACCGCCGCGGAAAATCACTTGAGCGTCGGCGCAACGCTTCTTAGTGTGTGTCCCACGCCGAAAGGAGGTGATCGGGTACATGTCTGAAACCCGGACCAGCGAGGTGGCTGCGGGCTAGCGGCCCGTCACCACATTCAGTGCGGTGCCGGACCAGCGCGTGATACGAGCGTGCAGCCGGCCCAATCTCAAGCAGTCACCCGACCCGCGTGCTCGCCGGTAAGTCCGGCCGGCTCCCTCCTCGGAGGGGACCAGAGTGCGCGGGTCGTCTGCGTTTCCGAAGCGACCGCGGATGGATGTCGGTCGGTGACGCACGTGTGGCGGCACTCCGTGGAGCGCCGCCACATGTGCCGTACTCACACCCGATCTCAGTGAGCGATGTCCTCGTAGCCATCGATCTCGCGCGGGTTGCGCGTGCCGGGGCCGGTGTAGCGCGCGGAGGGCCGTACGAGGCGTCCGGTGCGCTTCTGCTCCAGGATGTGCGCGGACCAGCCCGCGGTACGGGCGCACGTGAACATCGAGGTGAACATGTGGGCCGGGACCTCCGCGAAGTCCAGGACGATGGCGGCCCAGAACTCGACGTTCGTCGCCAGGACGCGGTCCGGGCGCCGGGCGTGCAGTTCGGCGAGGGCCGCCTTCTCCAGGGCCTCGGCGATCTCGAAGCGCGGGGCTCCCAGTTCGCGGGCGGTGCGGCGCAGGACCCGTGCGCGCGGGTCCTCCGCTCGGTACACCCGGTGGCCGAAGCCCATCAGNNCCGACATGGCGCCGACCGCCCCGGACAGGGCCGCCGACACGTCCGCGCCGGTGGACGCGATGACGCGGGCGGTGAACGTGGACGCGTTCATGCCGTGCTCGGCGGCGCTGGTCCAGTAGGCGTCGACCGCCGCCACGTGCTTGGGGTCCGGCTCGCCGCGCCAGCGGATCATGAAGCGTTCGACGACGGACCGCGCCTTGTCGATCTCCCGCTGCGGGACCATCGGCAGGCCCTGGCCGCGG
>NZ_LIPP01000391.1 GCF_001418335.1 Streptomyces aurantiacus
CCCGCGAAGGGCTCACCCGGTCCGGACATCGGCCGGCCGGACGACGACGCGCTCGGCGGCGTACTCGGCGACGTGACCGGGACCGGCGCCGGGTGCGGATCGGCGGGCGGGTCCGCGGGGATGGGCCGCAGGCGTCTCGTGGTCTCCGACGGGGCCTCTTGGGGCGCTCCGGCACGCCGCGCGAAAGGCTCGAAGGCGCTCGGCCGCGGCGGGGCGAAAGGACGCGGGGGCGTACCGGGACCGGGCCGCCGCGCGGTGTGGCCCGTGGCCGTCGGCTGCTCGGTGGCGGGGCGGGCCGGGGCCGGCCTCTCGTCGCCGTTGGTCACGGAGGTGCGGCGGGGCGTACTCACGGGACGCGGCGGAACGTCCGGCCTCGGGGCGTCCCGGCCGACGTCACGCGGATCACTGGCCGGACGAGGCGGAGTATCCGGCCTTCGGGGGTCTCGGCCGCTGTCACCCGGTGCGCTCGCGGGACGCGGCGGGACGGCCGCCCACTCGGTGCCCCCCACGGGAGCGCTCGGGGCCGTCGTCGGACGGGGCGGGGTGGCCGTCCCGCCGGGCGGGGTCTCCGGGAAGCGGGCCGAAGCCGGGGGCGGCGGAGGTGTGGACGTAGGTACCTGGGGTGCCTTGGTCGGTTCCGCGGTGGGGCGGAGATCCGGGAAGCGCGGCGCGTCGGGCGAGGAGGTGTCCCGGGGCCCGGCTCCGTCGGACGTGCGTGGCCGCGGCGGGGTGCCGGTGGGACTCGGCCCGAACCAGGCCCCGGCGATACCGGGCCCAGGAGTGACGTTCCCTCGCTCGGTCCTGTGGGAGGCCGCGTGATCCGGCCCCGGTCGCGGTCCGGGGTCCCCGGCCCCCTCCAACGACGCCAGATCCGACGAGTCTCGTTCCGACGGCTCTCGTTCGCTGTGTTCGCTGTGTTCGCTCTGCGGCGCGGGCGGCCCAGGTGGTGTGGAGGGACGCGGTGGAATGGAGGCGCGGCGCGCTTCCGTGCTCATGCACCCCCCGTTTCCTCGACCCGGACGACCGGCTCGCCGAAGGAACCCCTCCGGATCCGTTCCCCGCTTGCGTGCGCGTCACTCTACGGGTTGACGCTGTGCGCGTGGGAATCAGTCCGCGAGCCCGGGGCATCTGCCCGGAACGTCCCCCTACCCTGCGGTAATCCGGTCTGGCAGGCTTCATGCATGACTGCCCGCGCCGCAGACCGGGCCCGCTACGACCGGGCCACCGCTCACCTGGACGCACCCGTCGCGATCGTGGACCTCGATGCCTTCGACGCCAACGCGGACGATCTCGTACGGAGGGCGGCGGGCAAGCCCGTACGCGTCGCGAGCAAGTCCGTGCGCTGTCGGGCCCTGCTGGAGCGCGTGCTCGCCCGGGAGGGCTTCGCCGGGCTCATGTCCTACACACTCGCCGAGTCCCTGTGGCTGGCCCGCTCCGGCTTCGACGACGTACTGCTCGCCTATCCGTCCGCCGACCGGGCGGCGTACGCGGAGCTCACCGGTGATCCCAAACTCGCCGCCGCCGTGACCGTCATGGTCGACGACCCGGCGCAGCTGCGGCTGATCGACGACGCCCGGGACGGCGGACGCGAAGAGGTGCGCGTCTGCCTGGAGTTGGACACCGCGCTGCGGATGTTCGGCGGCCGGGTCCGGGTGGGGGCCCTCCGTTCACCGCTGCGGTCCGCCGCCCAGCTGGCCGAGATGGCGCGCGCGATCGCCCGGCGTCCCGGTTTCCGGCTCGTCGGGATCATGGCGTACGAGGGACACATCGCCGGGGTGGGCGACGCGCTGGAGGGGCGCCTGTTGCGGTCGCGCGCGATCCGGCTGATGCAGGCCACGGCGCGCAAGGAACTGCGGCAGCGCCGTGCGGAGGTCGTACGGGCCGTGCGCGCCGTCGCGCCGGACCTGGAGTTCGTCAACGGCGGTGGCACGGGCAGTGTCCAGCACACCGCGGCCGAGGACTCGGTGACCGAGATAGCGGCCGGTTCGGGGCTTTACGTGCCGCGGCTCTTCGACAACTACACGTCGTTCAGCGGGCGTCCGGCCGCGCTCTTCGCGCAGCCCGTCGTGCGCAGACCGGGGGTGGGCGTCGTGACCGTCCTCGGCGGCGGCTACCCGGCGTCGGGCGCCCCGGGCCCCGACCGGCTGCCCGTGCCGTACCTCCCCGACGGGCTGCGGTTCGACGCCCAGGAGGGCGCCGGTGAGGTGCAGACGCCGTTGCTCGGCTCGCCGGCCGACGATCTGCTGATCGGCGACAAGGTGTGGTTCCGGCACGCGAAGGCCGGGGAGCTGTGCGAGCGGTTCGACGTGCTGCACCTCGTGGAGGGCGACGCGGTGACGGCGTCGGTGCCGACGTACCGCGGCGAGGGCCACACGTTCCTGTAGATCAACTGCCCTGTAGGACAACTGCCCTGGGGGACTACTGCGTGGGCCCGATGCTGCTGCCCACGCCGCCGCTCGTGTCCTCGTCGCCGACCGGCCGGATTCCCTCGGTGATCCGGTCCATGTCGGCGAGCGGCGGCCCGTCCTCGCCCGCGTCGAAGACGTACCGCACCATGACCATCGACTCCGAGCCGACACTGGACGGGAACGCCATCGACTGGACGTAGCCGCCGGGCCCCACCTCGGTCGTGACGCGCCAGCGCACGAGGTGTCCGGTACGCCCAGCGACCGCGACGGGCCCCTGCTCGACCAGTTTGTGTGACGTGATGCCGCGGAAGGGGCGCCGGTCGATCCTGTCGCGGTCGTACGCCAGGTCGGCCGCGTCGGATATGTCCTGTCTGGCGAGCGTCGCGGGGGACTTCTCGTCGTTCGCGGTCACCGTGCGCGAGAGGACCGTGCCGTGGCGGCAGAGGCCGTCGTCACCCGGGCACCGGTACGTCCCTGGTGTGGTCAGCACGATGTCGGTGTCGGAGACGTTCTTGGGCTCGGCCCAGCCGTCGAGGACCGGCAGGGTGATGCCGTTGAGCTCGTCCACGACGACGGCGGGATCGTCGCCGGCCGACTCGGAGGGCGAGGGCGGCGAGCTCGTCGGCGCGGTCGCGGTGGGCGTCGGCGCGGTTCTCGCCCCGGGCTCGCTGTCACCGTCGTCCCGGCTCAGGACGACGGCACCGGTGACGATGGCGGCGACGAGGACGGCCGCCGCGGTGGTGAGGGCGACCGCCTTGGCGCGCCCGGAGCCCGCACGGGCCGGCATCGGCACGGTCTGCGGCTGAGGCAGCGCGTACAACTGTTGCTGCTGTGGCACCTCGGGTGTGCGGCGGTGTCCGGTCCAGGCGGTCCCGTCCCACCAGCGCTCCGTGTGCGGGGCGGAGGGGTCCCGGTACCAGCCGGGCGGGGTCGTCATGCTCATCCCGGCACTCTAGGTCCTGCCCGGCCGGTCTTCGGGGCTGCGGCACTAGAGGGGCGTGACGTACGCGCCCGAGATCCCGCCGTCCACCAGGAAGTCCGTGGCGTTCACGAACGAGGAGTCGTCGCTGGCGAGGAAGGCGACCGCGGCGGCGATCTCGTCGGCCTCCGCGAACCGCCCGAGCGGGATGTGCACGAGGCGGCGCGCGGCGCGCTCCGGGTCCTTGGCGAACAGTTCCTGGAGGAGGGGGGTGTTGACAGGCCCGGGGCACAGGGCGTTGACCCGGATGCCCTCGCGGGCGAACTGCACGCCCAGTTCACGGGACATGGCCAGCACGCCGCCCTTGGACGCGGTGTACGAGATCTGCGAGGTCGCGGCGCCCATCCGGGCCACGAAGGAGGCGGTGTTGATGATCGACCCCTTGCCCTGCCGTCGCATGTAGGGGATCGCGGCCTTGCAGCACAGGTACACGGAGGTGAGGTTGACCTCCTGGACGCGCTTCCAGGCCTCCAGTCCTGTCTCCAGGATCGAGTCGTCGTCGGGCGGCGAGATGCCCGCGTTGTTGAAGGCGATGTCGACCGATCCGTACGTGTCGTACGCGGTCTCGAAGAGCGCATCGACCTGCTCGGGGTCGGTGACGTCGGCCTTGACGAAGATCCCGCCGACCCCTTCGGCGGCGGCTCTGCCCCGGGTCTCGTCGACGTCGCCGCACACGACCTGGGCGCCCTCGGAGGCGAGCCGGCGGGCGGTGGCGAGGCCGATACCGCTGCCGGCGCCCGTGATGACGGCGGTACGGCCGACCAGCCGACGGCAGACGACGGCGTCGGCCGATGACGATGAGATCGATGAGATCGATGAGGTCACTGTGCGGGGCCCTCCGTGCTGATGAAGACGTTCTTGGTCTCGGTGAAGGCGGCCAGGGCGTCCGGGCCGAGCTCGCGGCCGATGCCGGACTGCTTGAAGCCGCCGAAGGGCGTCCAGTAGCGGACAGCGGAGTGGGAGTTGACGGACAGGTTCCCGGCGCGGACGGCGCCCGACACGCGCAGGGCGCGGCCCACGTCGCGGGTCCAGACGGAGCCGGCGAGGCCGTAGTCGGTGGCGTTGGCGAGCCGGATCGCGTCGGCCTCGTCCTCGAAGGGGAGGACCACGGCGACGGGCCCGAAGACCTCCTCGACGGCCACGCGCGCGTGGGGCTCGATCCCGGTCAGGACAGTGGGCGGGAACCAGAAGCCGGGGCCTTCGGGGGCGGTGCCCCTGATCCCCGCCAGGTCGTCGGTGACGTACGACCGTACGCGCGCCAGCTGGGACGCGGAGATCAGCGGGCCCATGGCGGTCTTCTCGTCGGCCGGGTCGCCGACGACGACGGACTCGATCGCGGGGGCGAGGAGTTCGAGGAACCGGTCGTACGCCGAACGCTGGACGAGGATGCGGGTGCGGGCGCAGCAGTCCTGGCCGGAGTTGTCGAGGAAGGACATGGGGGTGGCGGCCGCCGCGGCCTCGATGTCGGCGTCGGCGAAGACGATGTTGGGGCTCTTGCCGCCGAGTTCGAGGGTGACGCGCTTGAGGCGGGCCGACCCCTTGGCCAGCACCTGTTTGCCCACGGTCGTCGACCCGGTGAAGACGATCTTCGCGACGCCCGGATGCTCGACCAGCGCGTTGCCCGTGACGGGACCCGCTCCCGGCAGGACCTGGAAGAGGTACTCGGGCAACCCGGCCACCAGGGCGAGTTCGGCCAGCCGCAGGGCCGTCAGCGGGGTGGTCTCGGCGGGCTTGAGGATCACGGCGTTGCCGGCGGCGAGCGCCGGAGCGGTGCCCCAGGCGGCGATCGGCATCGGGAAGTTCCAGGGCGCGATGACGGCGACCACGCCCAGCGGTTCGAGAATCGTGATGTCGAGGCCGCCCGGCACCGGGATCTGCCGCCCGGTGAGCCGCTCCACTCCCCCGGCCGCATAGTCGAGCAGGTCGCGGACGTTGCCCGCCTCCCAGCGGGCGTTGCCGACGACGTGCCCGGCTTCCCGCACCTCCAACTGGGCGAGTTCTTCGAGGTGTTCGTCGACGACGACGGCGAACCGGCGCAGCAGCCGGGCCCGGTCGCCGGGCGCGAGAGCGGCCCAGCGGAGCTGCGCCTTCGTGGCCCGTACGACGGCGGCGTCCACGTCCGCCGGGCCGGCGCCCGGGACGGTGGCGACGACTTCTTCGGTGGCCGGATCGAGCACAAGAAGCTCATGCTCGTCGGGCTGGGAAGGCGGGTGCGACAACGAAGAACCCCTCACATGCGTTCGAAGGAGCGGCGCAGCTCCCAGTCGGTCACCGCGGCGTCGAAGGCGTCCAGCTCGACGCGCGCCATGTTGCGGTAGTGCGCGACCACCTCGTCACCGAAGGCGGCCCGGGCGATGGGACTGTTCTCCCAGACCTCGGCGGCCTCGCGCAGGGTGGTGGGCACGTGCTCGTACCCCCCGGCGTACGCGTTCCCCGAACACGCCTCGGGCAGCTCCAGCTGCTGCTCGATGCCGTACAGCCCGGCCGCGACGAGCCCCGCGACGGCGAGGTGCGGATTGACGTCGCCGCCCGGGAGCCGGTTCTCGAACCGCATCGAGCGCCCGTGTCCGACCACGCGCAGCGCGCAGGTGCGGTTGTCGTGGCCCCAGGCGACGGCGGTCGGCGCGAACGAGCCCGGCTGGAACCTCTTGTACGAGTTGATGTTGGGCGCGTACAGGAGGGAGAAGTCGCGGAGCGCGGCGAGCTGCCCGGCGAGGAAGTACCGCATCACCTGCGACATGCCGCCCTCGCCGTCGCCGGCCATCACATTGGCGCCGTCGGCGCCGGCGAGCGAGAGGTGGATGTGGCAGGAGTTGCCCTCGCGTTCGTTGTACTTGGCCATGAAGGTGAGCGAGACGCCCTCCTGGGAGGCGATCTCCTTGGCCCCGGTCTTGTAGACGGCGTGCTGGTCGCAGGTGACCAGGGCCTCGTCGTACTTGAACGCGATCTCGTGCTGACCGGGGTTGCACTCGCCCTTGGCGGACTCGACGGTCAGCCCGGCCGTCGCCATCTCGTTGCGAATCCTGCGCAGCAGAGGCTCGACACGCCCGGTCCCGAGCACCGAGTAGTCGACGTTGTACTGATTGGCAGGTGTCAGGCCCCGGTAGTTGGCGTCCCAGGCCTGCTCGTACGTGTCCTTGAAGACGATGAACTCCAGCTCGGTCCCCACCTGGGCGCTGAAGCCGTGCTCGGCGAGCCGCTCCAGCTGGCTGCGCAGGATCTGGCGGGGCGCGGCCACGACGGGCGAGCCGTCGGCCCAGGCGAGGTCGGCGACGAGCATCGCCGTACCGGCGTTCCAGGGCACCCGACGCAACGTACTCAGATCGGGATGCATGGCGAAGTCGCCGTACCCGCGGTCCCAGGACGACATCTCGTATCCGTCGACCGTGTTCATGTCGGCGTCGACCGCGAGGAGGTAGTTGCAGCCCTCCGTGCCGTGCTTGAGGACGTCGTCGAGGAAGAAGCGTGCGGCGAACCGCTTGCCCTGGAGCCGTCCCTGCATGTCCGGGAAGGCCAGGACGACCGTGTCGATCTCGCCACTCGCGACGAGGGCGTGCAGCTCCTCGACAGCGAGAGATGGTGTGCGGTCCGCCACGGGAAAGGTCTCCTTCGGTCAGCCGATAGCCATAAGGTATGGCCGAGAACCATTGCTTGGGAAGGGGGCACGACCGGATGTCGCAGCCGGATCCACCCGGGCCGAGCGACCGGCTGACACCGGTCCTGCGGCCGGTGCGCGCGGGCAAC
Organism: Streptomyces aurantiacus; assembly: GCF_001418335.1. Taxonomy (GTDB): domain Bacteria; phylum Actinomycetota; class Actinomycetes; order Streptomycetales; family Streptomycetaceae; genus Streptomyces; species Streptomyces aurantiacus. Next base: position 7,132 of record NZ_LIPP01000391.1, read on the forward strand.
GGCTTCGAGGAGGCCCTGGAGCAGATCCTCCAGGTCGTACGGCTCGGCCTGGTCCCCGGCGGCGAACGGCTGCCCGCCGAGCGGGACTTGGCACAGCGGCTCGGCATCAGCCGGGTGACGCTCCGCGAGGTCCTGAAGGTCCTCCAGGACCAGGGGCTCGTCGAGTCCCGGCGCGGCCGGTACGGCGGCACCTTCGTACGGCCCCGCGCCGAGGCGACCGGCGGGGCCGAGCTGCGCCGGCGGGTGGCGGAGGTCGACATCGAGGACGTGCTGCGGTTCCGGGAGGTGCTGGAGGTCGGCGCGGCGGGGCTCTGCGCGGCGCACGGCCTCTCCGCCGAGCGGTCCTGGCGCCTTCGCGAGGCGCTGGCCCACACCCACGACGCCCCGCTGGCGGACTACCGGCGCCGCGACACGCTCCTCCACCTGACCCTGGCCGAGCTGTGCGGTTCGCCGACCCTCGCCGGCCAGTACGCGGCCGTCCGCTCGACCGTGAACGACCTCCTCGACTGCATCCCCCTGCTGGTACGGAACCTGGAACACTCGCAGCGCCAGCACGCGGCGCTGGTCGATGCCGTGCTGGCCGGGGACGCGGCCGGGGCCCGCGCGACGATGCGGGAACACTGCGCGGGCACGGCGGCACTGCTGCGCGGCTTCCTGACGTAGGGGGCCAGGGGCTCTCTCCGCCTCCGCCTCCGCAAAGGTATGGAGCCGGTCGACTAACTCCAGAGAACATGGGGATGACAGAGGGTATGAGAGACAGGCCGCTGATCGGAGTCAGTACGTACCTGGAGCCCGCGCGGTGGGGTGTGTGGGAGCTGGAGGCCGCGCTGCTGCCGGCCGGCTATCCGCGGCTGGTCCAGGCGGCGGGCGGACTGACCGCGATGCTGCCGCCGGACGACCCTGCGTACGCCGCGGGGGTCGTCGCGCGGCTCGACGGTCTGGTGATCGCGGGTGGCCCCGACGTGGATCCGTCCCGGTACGGGGCCGAACGCGACCCGCGCTGCGGGCCCGAGGCACGCGCCCGTGACGGCTGGGAACTCGCCTTGATCGAGGCCGCGTTGGACTCCGGGACGCCGTTGCTCGGCGTCTGCCGGGGGATGCAGCTGCTGAACGTCGCGCTCGGCGGGACGCTCGTGCAGCACATCGAGGGGCATGCCGAGGCGGTGGGGGTGTTCGGGCGGCACGGGGTGAAGCCGGTACCGGGGTCGCTCTATGCGGGGCTGATCGGCGAGGAGGTGTCCGTGCCGACGTATCACCACCAGGCGGTGGAGCGGCTGGGGGCGGGGCTCGTGCCGAGCGCGTACGCGGGGGACGGGACGGTCGAGGCGGTTGAACTCCCTGGGCCCGGGTGGGTCCTGGGAGTTCAGTGGCATCCGGAGATGGGGGTGGATGTGCGGG